>NZ_VDFY01000141.1 GCF_006228125.1 Micromonospora orduensis
GACGCCGGGCTGCCGGCTGGCCGACGCCGCCACCGTCCCGGCGACCGAAGGTCCGGGCTGGCGGTCGCTGGATGTGGGTTCGCCGTTCGACTACGCGCGGCAGGGCATCCTGTACGTCGCCGCGCACCTGCCCCGGCCCAGCGTCTCCGGCCTGCCCGAGGCGGCCGGGGAGGAGCTGCTCGGGCTGGTCGGGGCGCTCGGTGGTCGTACTCTCGGGTTGTTCTCCTCCCGGCGGGCCGCGCAGCAGGCGGCGGAGCTGCTGCGCGCGCGGACCGACCTGCCCGTGCTGTTGCAGGGCGAGGAGGCGCTGCCGCTGCTGGTGCGCCGGTTCCGGGAGGAGCGGTCCAGCTGCCTGTTCGGGGTGATGTCGCTCTGGCAGGGGGTGGACGTGCCCGGCGACGCCTGCCAGCTCGTGGTCATCGACCGGCTGCCCTTCCCGCGACCGGACGAGCCCCTCGCGGCGGCCCGCGCGGCAGCCGTGGACGCGGGCGGCGGCTCGGGTTTCGCGGCGGTCAGCGTGCCGATCGCCGCGGTGCGGCTGGCCCAGGGGGTGGGCCGGCTGATCCGGGCGACCGGCGACCGGGGGGTGGTCGCCGTGCTCGACTCACGGTTGGAGACCGCCCGCGGTTACGGGCCGTTCCTGCGTCGCTCGTTGCCACCGTTCTGGTACACGACCCGTCCCGAGGTGGCCCGCGGCGCCCTGGAGCGCCTGGCCAAGTCCTGACATCCCGCGCCGCGGCGCGGGGTCGCCGCGCCGCCGGGCCGGCCCGGCGCCAAGATCGCACGCGGCCAGCCCGCGGCCGGTCAGGGTGCCTGGGCGGCGACCACCACGGCGTCGGGCGGGGTGTCCGGGACGGTCCGCGCGGCCAGCCGCCGAACCGCCGTGTTCAGCACCGCGATCAGGGGGACGGAGACCAGCGCGCCGGTGATGCCGGCGAGCACCACGCCGGCGGCGATACCGATGATCACCGCGAGCGGGTGCAGGGCGACCGCCCGACCCATGATCAGCGGCTGGAGCACGTGCCCCTCGACCTGCTGAACACCGATCACCGCACCCAGGATGATCAGCGCGGTGACCGGGCCGCTGTCGACAAGCGCCACCAGCACCGCCACGCCGCCGGAGAGCGCCGCGCCGACGATCGGGATGAACGCGCCGAGGAAGACCAGCGCGGCCAGCGGGAAGGCGAACGGGATGTCGAAGGCGACCAGGAAGATGCCGATGCCGACCGCGTCGATGAAGGCGACAAGCACTGTCGCCCGGACGTACGCGCCGAGCGTCTGCCAGGAGGCACGGCCCGCGTCGTCGACCTTCCACCGGGCGGCCACCGGCAGCAGCCGGACCAGGAAACGCCAGATCCGGCTGCCGTCGCGCAGGAAGAAGAACGTCGCGAAGAGCACCAGGATGGTGCCGGTCAGCACCTCGGCCAGCGTCGCGGCGGTGCTCAGCGCGCCGCTTGTGAACTTCGAGGTGTTGTCGTTGATCCAGGCCTGCGCCTCGTCGATGTAGCGGTTGAGCTGGGTGTCGGAGAGATGCAGCGGGCCGGTCTTCAGCCAGTTCTGGATCTGCCGGACGCCCTCGGAGGACTTCTCGCTCAGCTCCGGCACGCCCCGGATGAACTCGTTGACCACAAGCGTCAGCGTGCCGATCACCGCCGCCAGGCCGCCCACAAGCACCACCGCGGTCGCCAGCGACCGAGGCAGCCGGGCCCGCAGCAGCCAGCCGACGGCCGGTGCGAGCAGCGCCGAGAGCAGCAGCGCGACGGCCAGCGGAATGATCACGATCTTGATGGTGCCGACGATCCGCAGCAGGGCCCAGGCGACCACCCCGATCACGATCAACCGCCAGCACCAGGCGGCGGCGATCCGCAGCCCGTGCGGCACGTCGGCGTCGTCCCGGCTGGAGGTGGAGGTGTGCAGGTCCACCTGAGGTTCCGCACCGACCACTGTGGCGCTCGGCGGCGCGCTCGGCCCCGGCACGGAGGGCGAGGCCACCCGGGCCGGCTCCGGAGCGTCGCCCGGAGCGTCCTGATCGGCGGGAACCGACTCCCGGCTCGACTGGTAGGCACGGCGGAGCCGCCCGCGTACCCGCTCGAAGCGGCTCAAGCGCACCTCCTGGCAGAAGAATGGGTCCGCCCACGGCGACAGGTCGGACAGCATACGTCCGTTCCCGACACCGTAGGGCAGTTCCGCCACACATTGCCCCCACGGCCTCGGGCGTAACCACCGGACGCCTGCCGTCGGCGGCACGGTAGCGTCTGCGTCGTGACCGCCGACCAGGATCTCGACACCGGCCTGCCGATCCGCCTCCTGCACGACCGCGTGCTGGTACGGATGGAGGGCGGCGAGGGCGAGCGCCGCTCCACCGCGGGCATCGTCATCCCGGCGACCGCCGCCGTGGGCAAACGGCTCGCGTGGGCCACCGCCGTCGGGGTGGGGCCGAACGTCCGCGCCATCGTCTCCGGCGACCGGGTGCTCTTCGACCCGGACGACCGTTCCGAGGTCGAGCTGCACGGCCGTGGCTACGTGCTGCTGCGCGAGCGGGACGTGCACGCCGTGGCCGCCGAGCGGATCGAGAACGACCCCACCGGCCTGTACCTCTAGCGCTCCTCCTCCCCGCCGCGCACCGTTTGCCACGCGGCACGACGGGAAGCCAGCCGGCGACCGTGGGCCCTGGGGAGGGACGATGCCGGTATTCGTGAAGAAGCTGCTGGCCTGGGGCAGCGTCGCGTTCCTGATCTACTTCATGGCGTTCCGGCCGGACGGGGCCGCGCAGATGTTCAAGGCGGTCGGAGCCGCGCTTGTCGCGATGGCTCAGGGCCTCGGTGACTTCCTCACCACCCTGATGACCTGAGCCGCCGCTGTCAGTGCTGACCTGGTGTCCACGGCGCGGCCGGCCGCAGACCGGGCCAGCCGGGAGGCGCGTACCCGACCGGGGGCGCGGGCGGCGCGGGAGCCAGCACCACCGGGATCGGCACCACCGGCTCGTCCGGCGCGTCCACCGGGCGCTGCGTGCCGTCCGGGAAGCGCAGGTGGTAGCGGCTGCCGTCCCAGACCCCCACCGGAGCCTGCGGGTCCCGACCCACGAAGAACGACCGGTACGCCCCGATCGCCTCCAGCAACTCCCGCTCCTCCCGGGCCGACCGTTCCTGGTCGGCGGGCTTACGGTCCAGACCGCGCAGCGTCCCGTCGCGCAGCAGCGCCAGCCGGGTCGCCGCGAACTGGTAGCCGCGCATCGCCCGCAGGCCGGCGTCCCCGGCGACCCGGCGGGCCCAACTGCGGGCCGCGTGCCGGCGCCCGAGACTGCTCAGCGCGGCCACCTCGGGCGGGGTCAGCCAGCCGGCGCGTACGTAGTCGGGCAGCGTCCGCTCGGTGAGCCGCCCCTCCCAGGCGCGCAGCCACACCGCCAGCCCCACCATGCCGAAGAAGACCGGCACCATGAGGCCCAGGAAGCCGTACAGCATGATGATCGCCTCGCCGGTGGCCTGCGTGAGCGTGGGCAGCAGGTTCCAGGTGCCGTGCAGCATCATCGCCAGCAGCAGACCGGCGACCGGCGCCAGCACGCGGACCCGCCGGTCCGCCGTCCGGGCCGCGACACCCAGCCCCACACCGGTCATCGAGGTGAAGAGCGGATGGGCGAACCCGAACAGCAGGATCCGCACGATGAAGATGGCGATCACCTGCTGGGTGCCGGTCGCGGGGCCGTAGCGGTCGGCGCCTGCCGCGTAGCCGTACCCGCCCAGGTAGAGGATGTTCTCCACCATGGCGAAGCCGACCGCGGAGAGCCCGCAGTAGACCAGCCCGTCGGTGATCCCGGACCACTCCCGGCGGCGGAACACCAGCAGCAGGATCGGGCCGAGCGCCTTGGTCAGCTCCTCGATGAACGGCGCCACCAGCACGCCGGTGAGCGCGGCCGGCAGCCCCCAGTCGGCGAACCGGCCGGCGGCGAACTCGTTGACGGTGCGCGAGGCGGCCGTGGAGACGAACGCCCCCCAGGCGAAACAGAAGATCAGGTACTTCAGGGGTTCCGGCTCGTACCGGTCCAGCCAGAGGAAGCAGGCGACCAGCACGGGCACCGGCAGGATGGCGGCGACCACCCCGACCAGCAGGGCCCGCGCGCCGAGCGACTGGCCGAGCGTGAAGACCATGAACACCGCGCACGCGGCGATGAACAGCACCACCCCGGCCAGCACCAAAAACCGCCGCCAGCCGAGCCGGCGCAGCGGCATCCGGGGCGCCTCGCCGGCGGGCGGAGCCGCGGGCGCGGGCGGCGTCGACGGCAGGGGCGAACCGGGCGGGGTGTCGGCCATGCGGTCAGCGTAGCCATCCGTCGCCGGCTGGTCCGGTCGCATCGGCAGCCGCTATGCTGCGGGCAGGTCACGAGCGCCAGCGTCAAGCCCCGGCTTGCTGGCCGGCAACCCTCGTCGAGTTCGCGGTGGGGTGCCCCGGGTGATGACCGGGCCCAACCCGATCGGTGTGCTGGGCAAGCGCGGACCCCGTCCCGATGCCGCACCCGGGGTCCCTGACCCCGGAGGTTCCGGCGTGTCCGTCACTCTCGTACCCTCGCTGCCCGCCCTGCCCACGGCGGCGTCCGCGCCGCTCGACGTGCTCGGCGTGCCCGGCGAGATCAACCTGGACTATGCGGCAAGCGCGCCGTGCGCGCGGGCCGCGGCCGACGCGGTCAATGAACTGCTGCCCTGGTACGCCAGTGTGCACCGGGGCGCGGGAGCGCTGTCGCGGCGCTGCACGCTGGCCTACGAGAAGGCCCGGCAGACGATCGGCGACTTCTTCGGAGCCCGCGCCGACGACCACGTGATCTTCACCCGGAACACCACCGACGCGCTCAACCTGCTGGGCCGGGCGTTGCCCGCCGGCACCACCGTGGTCACCTTCGCGGGCGAGCACCACGCGAACCTGCTGCCCTGGCCGCGCGGCTCGGTACGACTGCCGGTGCCCAGCGACCCCGCCGGGGCGGTACGCGCCCTCGCCGCCGCCCTGTCCGAGCTGCGCCGGGACAGCAACCCGGCGCTGCCGGTGCTGGTCGCGGTCACCGGTGCCAGCAACGTGACAGGGGAGCGGTGGCCGGTCGCGGAGTTGGCCCGGGTGGCCCACCGGCACGGGGCCCGGCTCGCCCTGGACGCCGCGCAACTCGCCCCGCACGAACCGGTCGACCTGCTGGCGCTCGACGTGGACTATCTGGCCGTGTCGGGCCACAAGTTGTACGCCCCGTTCGGCGCGGGTGTGCTGATCGGCCGGGCGGACTGGCTGGACGCCGCCCCGCCGTACCTGGCCGGTGGTGGTGCCACCAGGCGGGTCGGCCCGGCCACCCACGACGTGACCTGGGCGACCGGCCCGGCGCGGCATGAGGGCGGCACCCCGAACCTGCTCGGCGCGGTGGCGCTGGCGGCGGTGTGTACGGCGCTGGCCGGTGCGGACCGGTCCGCGCTGGCCGCCCGTGAGCAGGCACTGCTGGCTCGGCTGCGCAGCGGGGTAGCCGCCCTGCCGCACGTGGTGGAGCTGCGCACCTTCGGCCCGGACGCGCCCCGGGTCGGGATCGTCTCGTTCGTGGTCGCCGGCTGGGACTCCGCCGAGGTGGCCGCCCGGTTGGCCGCCCGGCACCGGATCGGCGTACGCGACGGGTTGTTCTGTGCCCACCCGCTGGCCCGGCGGCTGCTCGCCGAGGCGGCCGGGCGCAGCGGCCGACGGGACCTGCCGGCCACCGCGCTGCGCGCCAGCATCGGCCTGGGCAGCACCGTCGACGAGGTGGACCGGCTACTCGCGGCGCTCGCCGAGCTGGGGTGAGGCGAACGGCCCGCTCAGCCGACGGGCGGGGCGGTCGGCGGTTTCGGCGCCTCACCCGGCTCGGCCGGCTCACCGATGGGCCGCTCCTGCTCCCCGAAGGCGGTGCGGATCCACCGGTTCGCCTCCTCCTGCTCGATCCCGGAGGCGACCAGCAGGTCACTGGCCGTGGTGCGGATCTGGGCGATGACCACGCTGCCGGAGAACCCGACCCCCGCGCCGTACGCCCGGCCGGCCTCGCTCACCGCGCGCAGGGACCGTTCCCGGGCCTTCTCCGGTGTCTCGCCCGCGGCGAACTCGTGCTTGAGCAGCCGTACCGATTCAGCGAGGTGACCGATCGCGTCCGCCATCGGATCGGGTATCGGTTCGTCGTCCTCGATCAGGGTGACGGATCGGCGGATCAGCGTGCCGCTGTTGCGCATCGCCCGGTCGATCGGGTCGGCCGCCTCCGCGTAGTGGGTCAGCTCGTCGCGGCGGTGCCAGCGGGCCGGGGACAGGGTGGCGGTCTCCTTCGCCCCCTCGATCGCCTCGGCCAGGGTGGCCAGTTCCTCCTTGTTGTTGCGCAGCCGTTCCAGCGCCCGCTGGACGGTCGCACGGTCCCGGCTGCGCAGCCCGTCCGCGGTGGCGTCGAGCTGGGCGGCGAGCAGGTCCAGCGCCGGCCGGGCCGCCCGGTTGATCACCCGTAGCGGGTTCAGTGGCAGCAGCACCGCCGTCACCAGCAGCGCGATCCCACCACCGAGGAACGCGTCGACGAAGCGGGGGATCTCCAGGTTCTGGGTCGACGGGCTCAGCGTCACGATCAGCACCGCCGTGGCCGCCGCCTGGATGACGATGGCCACGCTGGCCCCGGCGAAGATGGTGAGCAGGATGGCCACGGTGACCACCAGGCCCAGCTGCCACGCCCCGGTGCCCAGCAGGTAGATGAGGAAGTCGCCCACGGCCACCCCGACGCCCACCCCGACGATCAACTCCACGGTCCGGCGGAACCGCTGCCCCACCGATGCGGCAAGGGTGCCGACCGCGGAGATCGGCGCGAAGACCGGCTGCGGGTTGCCGAGCAGCCGGTGCGAGACGAAGTACGCCAGCCCGGCCGCCAGCCCGGCCTGCACGGCGAGCCCGCCGGCCATCCGCACCCGGTGCAGCCGGTCGTGCAGGGTGGCCCGGCTGCGATGGCGCAGCTGCTCCGTGGCCTCGGCGATCCGCGCGCCGTCGATGTCCACCAGCCCTTCGCGCAGCGCGGTACGTCGCACCATCGGAGGTCGCTTGTCCCGGGCCACGGCCATGGGCGCGACTACCCGTGGCGGGCCCGCTGAATCCTTCCCGTCCCGCGCGTCGCGGGCGGATGCGACAGAATCGTGCGGTGGCTGATCTGCTGGACCGGTGGCGGGCGGCGGCCCAGGCTGCCGGCGCGCGGCCCGAGCCGGCGGTGCGGCGGGCCGGGGAGCACCTGCTCGCCCACTGGCGGGAGCCGCAGCGGCACTACCACACGGTCACCCACCTGGCCGCCGTCCTCGACGTGGTGGACCGGCACGCCGACCTGGCCGGCCGGGTCGACCTGGTGCGGCTCGCCGCCTGGTACCACGACGCGGTCTACGACCCCCGGGCCGTCGGCCACGCCAACGAACGGGACAGCGCCGCGCTGGCCACCAGCATGCTCACCGGGCTCGGGGTGCCGGTGTCCGCGGTGGCCGAGGTACACCGCCTGGTGCTGCTCACCTCCGGGCACGCGGTGACACCGCAGGACCGCGACGGCGCGCTGCTCTGCGACGCGGATCTCGCCGTGCTGGCCACGCCACCTGAGACGTACGACCGCTACGCGGCGGCCGTCCGACGGGAGTACGCGCACGTGCCGGAGCCGGCCTTCCGGGCCGGGCGGGCGGCGGTGCTGACCGGTCTGCTGGCACTGCCCGCGCTGTTCCGGCTGCCGCCGCTGGCCGCCCGGTGGGAGCGCCCGGCCCGGGACAACCTGCGCCGCGAGCTGGCCGCGCTCACCGACTCGGGCTGACCAGGTGCTTCGGGCGGCGCAGACCGGCGTCGCGGAGCAACCGGACCAGCTCCCGGCTCGGCACCACCCGGGCACCGAGCCACACGGCCGCCGCGAACCGGTCGGCGGGAATGTCGTAGTGGTCCCGGTCGAAGCCGCGCCGGGGCGCACCCAGGGCCTCGGCGAAGGCGTGCAGCTCGGCGTACGAGACGTCGCTGATCAGGTGCGACCAGAGCCGACCGCGCCACGGCCAGGCAGGCCGGTCCAGGTAGAGCATGGCACCCAAGCTATCCCGCGCAGTGGATCATGTTGATGATCGGCGGCCGGCGACCTAGCCTCGGCTCATGGCCCCCACCGGACTCCTCGACGACCTGCGCGCCGCGCTCGGCGAGAACGCCGTACTCACCGACCCGGACCTGCTGCGGATGCACCAGCGGGACGAGGCGGACCTCTGCGCCGCCGGCACCCCGCTTGTGGTGACCCGCCCCCGCAGCACCGAGCAGGTGGTCGCGGTCGTCCGGGCCGCGGCTCGACACGGCGTACCGGTGGTGCCGCAGGGCGCGCGGACCGGGCTGGCCGGCGCCGCGAACGCGGTGGACGGCGCGGTGGTGCTCAGCACCGTCGCGATGGACGAGATCCGCGAGATCGACCCGGTGAGCCGGATCGCTGTGGTCCAGCCCGGGGTGGTCAACGCGACCCTGGCGGGGGCGGTGGCCAAGCAGGGGCTGTGGTATCCGCCGGATCCCGGCTCGTGGGAGTCGTCCACGATCGGCGGCAACGTATCCACGAACGCCGGCGGCATGTGCTGCGTCAAGTACGGCGTGACCACCGAGTACGTGCTGGGCCTGGAGGTCGTGCTCGCCTCCGGTGAGGTGCTGCGCACCGGCCGGCGTACCGCCAAGGGCGTGGCCGGCTACGACCTGACCCGGCTCTTCGTCGGCTCGGAGGGCACCCTCGGGGTGATCACCGAGGTGACCGTGGCGCTGCGGCCCGCCCCGGCCGAGTCGCTGACCATGGTGGCGGTCTTTCCGTCCACGGCGGCCGCCGGCGCGGCGGTGGCCGAGATCGCCGCCCGGGGGCTGACGCCCAGCCTGCTGGAACTGCTGGACCAGACCCACCTGCGGGCGATCGAGGCGTACCAGCCGATGGGGTTGCGGACGGACGCGCAGGCCCTGCTGCTGGCCGCCGCGGACACCGGCACTCGGGCGGCGGACGACCTCGCCGGCCTGGCCGAGGTGTGCGAGGCGGCCGGCGCCGACGAGGTGTACGCGGCCACCGACGCGGTGGAGGCGGCGGCGTTGTTGCAGGCCCGGCGGCTGGCCCACCCGGCGATGGAGAAGTTCGCCGCCGACGCCTACCCGGGGGGCAACGGCGGTCTGGTGATCGACGACGTGGCGGTGCCGCGTGGTTCGCTCGCCGCCCTGCTCGACGGGGTGTCCCGGATCGCGGCGGAGTGCGAGGTGCCGATCGGCGTGGTGGGGCATGCCGGGGACGGCAACATGCACCCGAACATCGTGGTGGACCGGGCCGACCCGGCGAGCGTGGAGCGGGGTCGGCGGGCGTTCGACGAGATCATGCGGCTCGGCCTGGACCTGGGCGGCACCTGCACCGGCGAGCACGGGGTGGGGCTGCTCAAGCGGGACTGGCTGGCCCGGGAGATCGGGCCGGTGGGTGTCCGGGTGCACCAGGCGATCAAGTCGGCGCTCGACCCGACCGGCCTGCTCAACCCGGGCAAGGTGCTCTGACCCGGCGCGGCTCAGCCGAGGAGCTCGGCCGGGGTCGACTGGGTGAGCAGCAGCAGGATCTCCCCGGCGACGACAGGTCGTTCCTCGCCCGGGCAGTCCTGTGAGGTGATCAGCCCTGCCGAGGTGAGCAGGCTGGAGGTCAGCGCGTCGATGCAGGTCGCCCGGTACCGCCGGATCTGGTCGGTCTCCTCGGCCAGTTTCGGGTCGGCGAGCAGCACCTGGAGCCGTTCGGTCTGCTCGGGCGCGAGCGTGCCACGGGAGTTGACCCCGTCGCCGGCGCAGTCCAGGCACTGCCACGCGCCGTTGCGCTCGACGCTCAGGGTGCGCAGCGGGCCGTCGGTGCCGATCCGCTGGAGCAGGCTGACCTGACCCGCCGCGACGGTGGTGGGGACCTCGGGCAGCGGTCCGCCGGCTGCCGCGCCCACCGGGGGCGCCGCCTGGGGTGTCGTACCGGTGTCCCGATCGAACAGCGAGCAGCCGGTCAGGGCCACGGCGAGTGCCACAGCGAGAAGGGAGCCGAGCAGACGAGGGCGCGCGCGGTACAGCACGCGCGGAAACCTACCCCACCGTAGGTAGTGTCCGAAACCACCATCCGGGCCGGTATCGATGGTTACCCATCGGTAACGTCACTTTTCGGTCATCGGGTCGACGATGGCAGCGTTGTCTGGTTGTCGTCGCCACCACGGTCGGCCGCGTAACCCCTGACATCCGGGGCACCGAGGCGGGCCGCGTCCGCCGCCACGTCGTCCGGCATCAGCTGGGACTGACGCTCGGCCTCCACCCGGGCCCGGTAGTGCTCCACCTCGCGGACCCGGGTGTCCGCGTCCCAACCGAGCACCGCACCCATCAACTCGGCGGCGTGCTCCGCCGACTCCAGCCCTCGGTGGGTGGTCTCGAAGGAGATCCGGGTACGCCGGGTCAGCACGTCCTCCAGATGCAACGCGCCCTCGGCCCGCGCCGCGTACGCGACCTCCGCCGCCAGGTACTCCGGGGCACCGGCCAGCGGGGAGGCGAGCAGCGGATCGGCGTCGACAAGCGCCAGCAGGTCCAGCGTGAGGGTGCCGTACCGCTCCAGCAGGTGCTCCAACACGCCCACCGGTACGCCGTGCCGACGGGCCAGGTCGGCCCGGTCCCGCCACATGGCCGGGTACCCGTCCGCGCCCAGCAACGGCAGGTCGGCGGTACGCGACGGACGGGCGCCACCCAGCCGCCGGGCGGCCCGGTCGACCACGTCCGAGGCCATCACCCGGTACGTCGTGTACTTGCCACCGGCGACCAGCAGCAACCCCAGCATCGGCTCGAAGACGGCGTGCTCGCGCGACAGCTTCGAGGTGGAGTCGGCCTCGCCGGCCAGCAGCGGCCGCAGCCCGGCGTAGACGCCCTCGATGTCAGCGGTGGTCAACGGCCGGTCCAGCACGGTGTTGACCTGCTGCAACAGGTAGTCGATGTCGCGGGCCGAGGCGGACGGGTGGGACCTGTCCAGCCGCCAGTCCGTGTCCGTCGTACCGATGATCCAGTGCCCGCCCCAGGGGATGACGAACAGCACCGAACTGGCCGTACGCAGGATCAGCCCGGTCTCACCCGTGATCGCCGAGCGGGGCACCACCAGGTGCACCCCCTTGGACGCGCGCACCCGGACGCCGGGACGCAGGCCCACGTCGTTGAGCATCCGGGACATGTCGTCGCTCCACACACCGGTGGCGGCGATGACGGTACGGGCGTGCACCTCGAACTCGGCGTCCGGTGAGCCGGCCGGCGCCTCCAGATCGCGGACCCGGACGCCTGTCACCTCACGGGCCTGCCGGATCAGCCCGACGGCCCGCGCGCTGCTCACCACTGTGGCGCCGAGGCTGGCCGCCGTGCGGGCCAGGGTGACCACCAGCCGGGCGTCGTCGACCTGACCGTCGTAGTAGCGGATCGCGCCGGCCAGCGCGTCGGCCCGCAGGCTCGGGAAGATCCGCCGAGCGCCCTCGCGGGTCAGGTGCCGGTGCAGTGGCATTCCCCGGCCCCCGCCGAAGACCCCGGCGAAGGCGTCGTAGGCGGCCACGCCGGCGCCGTAGTACGAGCGGCGGAAGAGCCGGGCGGGCAGGTCCCGCACGCCGCGACCGGCGGGCAGCGGCACCAGGAACGGCACCGGGCGGACCAGGTGCGGCGCGAGCCGGGTGGCCAGCAGGCCGCGTTCGGTGAGCGCCTCGTGGACCAGGTGGAACTCCAACTGCTCCAGGTAGCGCAGGCCACCGTGGATGAGCTTGCTGGAGCGGCTGGACGTGCCGGCCGCGAGGTCACGCGCCTCGACCAGCGCCACCTTCAGCCCTCGGGACGCCGCGTCCAGTGCGGCACCGGCACCGGTCACCCCGCCCCCGATGACCAGCACGTCGAAGCGCTCGGCGCGCAGTCGGCGCAGGTCGGCGGCACGGCGCACCGGCGAGAGCTGCCCGGCGACGGATCGGGAGATGTTGGGATCTCGCACCCGTCCACCGTATCCGCCGTGGGCAGCGTGCCGACAAGCGCCGCCCGCCCCGTACTGTGCGGGTCATGCAGGTCGGCTCTCCGTCACCCGCTGGTCCACCGCTGCCGTACCGGCCGCCGCCGCGCTCGGCGAATCCGTGGCCGGTGGTCGCGGCCGTGCTGGTCGGCGCCTGGACCGTCGCGGTCACCGTGGCCACCCAGACCGGTGGCTGGGTCACCGACCAGGTGCTGCTGGGCTTCGGACGGGACCGGGCCGGCTGGCTCTGGCCGGTGCTGGGCCTCGCCACAGTCGTCCTGGTGGGCACGCCCGCGCTGCTGCTGGCCGTGCTGCCCCGGTCGGCCCCGGTGCGGGCCACCGGACGGGTGTGGCTCGCCGCCGTTCTCGCGCTCGGGGTGCTCACACTGCTGCGGATCGTGCCGCTGGTGCACCACGAGGCGTACCTGGCCGCGCTGGCCGCCGTGGCGGCGCTCGCCACGCTCGCCGCGACCTGGTGGTCTCGCCGCCACACCGTCGTCTCCGGCGACGCAGCCGCGCCCGCCGACGCAACCGCGAGTCCGGCGGACGCCGTCGACGGCCCGGAGCCGGCCGGACGACGGTCCCGCCGACCCGGTACGGTGCCGCTGCTCGCCGTCGCCGCCGGCCTGGCGCTGCTGCTGCCCTGGGCCTGGCTGGGCGCGCTCGGCGGCCTGCTGGAGACCGTGCTGGCGCTGCTGGCCGCCGCCGCGATCGGCGGGCTGGCCGCGACGCTGCTCGACGCGACCTTCTGGTCCCGCTTCGCGGTCGGCCGGCCACCCCGGCCGGCCCGCCTGGTGCTGGTCGGCGGCCTGGTCGCCGGGGCGGCGCTGCTGCTGCTCGCGGCGGGTACCGGCCAGTCCGGCGCCCAGCTACCCGCGCTGCTGACCCTGCCGCCGGCGGGTTTCACGCTGGCCGCACTCTGGGCCGCGACCTGGCGATCCACCGCCGATCCGGCGGGCGCGGCGCGGGCCGGACGGACCGCGACCGGCTGGCTGGTGGGGCTGGGCGTACTCGGACCGCTGGCGTTCACCGACCCGGAGGAGATCAGCCTGCTGCTGGTAGGCACCCGCGACGTGCCGTTCTGGGTGGCGGCCGCCTCAGGGGCCGGGCTCGCCGTCGCGGTCGCCGTCGCCATCGGGTACGCGGTGTGGCTGGCGCGGCGGTCGGCGCGTACCCCGAGCCGTCGGATGGCCGCGATCACCGCGCTGGTGCTGCTTGTGACGTTCGGCGTGGTGGACGCCGGCCCGGGGCAGCCCGGTCTGTACGGCGAGCGACTGCTGGTGGTGCTGCGCGAGCAGGCCGACCTGACCGGTCTGCCGGCCGGCGTACCGGGCCGGGCGGGCCGGGACGCCCGGGCGACGGAGGTCTACCGGCGGCTGGTGGACACGGCCGAACGCAGCCAGAGCGACCTGCGCCGCGACCTGGGCCGGCTGGGGCTCGATCCGGTGTCGTACTACCTGGTCAACGCGGTCGAGGTGGACGGCGGTCCGGTGGCGCGGGCGTGGCTCGCGCGCCGGCCGGAGGTGGATCGGGTGCTGGTCAGCCAGCGCCTGCGGCCCCTTCCCGCGCCGGCCGGGCAGACCCGGGGCACCGCGCCCGCGCCCACCGGTCCGGAGTGGAACATCCGGCAGCTCGGCGCCGACCGGGTGTGGTCGCAGCTCGGGGTGACCGGCACGGGCATCGTCGTGGGCAGCTCGGACTCCGGGGTGGACGGCGCCCACCCGGCGCTGCGGGCCGGGTTCCGCGGCGGCGACGACTCCTGGTACGACCCGTGGAACGGCACCCGGTCCCCCACCGACAAGGGCGGTCACGGCACCCACACGGTGGGCAGCGCGGTCGGGCGGGACGGCATCGGTGTGGCGCCGGACGCGCAGTGGGTGGGCTGCGTCAACCTGGACCGCAACCTGGGCAGCCCCGGGCACTACCTGGACTGCCTCCAGTTCATGCTGGCGCCCTTCCCGGCCGGCGGTGATCCCTTCACCGACGGCCGACCGGACCGCGCCCCGCAGGTGCTGACGAACTCGTGGGGCTGCCCGCCCATCGAGGGCTGCGACCAGAGGGTCCTGCGACCGGCCACCGCCGCGCTGGACGCCGCCGGGATCTTCGTGGTCGCCGCCGCCGGCAACACCGGCCCGTGGTGCGGGTCGATCGAGGACCCGCCCGCGCAGTACCCGGACGTGCTGACCGTCGGCGCGGTGGACGCGCAGCGACGGGTGGCGGAGTTCTCGTCGCGTGGACCGGTGGCCGGTGGCGTGGGCAAGCCGGACGTGCTGGCGCCGGGCGTGGGTGTGGTGTCGGCGATGCCGGGCGGCGGGTACGGCGTCCTGGACGGCACATCGATGGCGTCGCCGCAGGTGGCCGGCGTGGTGGCGCTGATGTGGTCGGCGAATCCGGCGCTGGTCGGCGACCTGGCGCGCACGCGGCGGATCCTGCGGGACACCGCGACGCCGGCCGTGCCGACCTACCGTTCGCGTAACCAGGCGGACGCCTGCGGCGGCCCGGCGAACGTCACGGGCGCCGGGCAGGTCGACGCTCTCGCCGCCGTCCGCGCCGCCCAGGGGTGATCTAGGGTCGCGACCATGGACGCCGAGATCACCGTCACCGAGCTGACCCCCGACCTGATCCCCGCCGTGGTGCGGCTCTGCGGGCGGGCGCTGGACCTGCCCGAGGACGCCACCGAGGCGGCCTCCATCGTCGACGCGCTCTGGCCCCGGGCCGCCGCCGACCGGCCGGTGGTCGGGCTGGGCGCCCACCGGGGGGCCGATCTGGTGGGGGTGCTGCTCTGCTCGGTGTCGCCGACGGACCCGGGGGTCGGGCACGTGGACCTGGTCGCGGTCCTGCCGGACCAGCGGCGCCGGGGAGTCGCGCGGGCGCTGCTGGCGCGGGCCGAAGCGGTGCTCGCCGAGCGCGGGGTGGCCGAGGTGCTGCTCGCCGGGAACCCGCCGTACTACGCGTGGCCGGGCATCGACGTGCGGTACACCGCAGCGGTCTGCGTCGCCCTGGCGCTGGGCTACCGGCAGGACCGGACGGCCTGGAACATGACCGCCGACCTGTCGTACGACGGCTCGCCGGCGCTGCGGTCGACCGAGGCGGCCGAGCGGCGGCTGGCCGAGCGCGGCATCACGGTACGGCGGGCGGAGCCGGCGGACCTGCCGGCGTTGACCGCGTTCGCCCGGGCCACCTTCGGCGGGGCGTGGGACGGCGAGGTGGCCGGTTCGGTGGGCCGCGCCAGCGCCGGTTGTCACCTTGCGGAGAAGGACGGCGCGCTGCTCGGCTTCGCCGCGTACGGGTCGTCGCGGCCGAGCTGGTTCGGGCCGATGGGCACCGCTCCGGCGGCCGAGGGTTCCGGGATCGGCGGGGTGCTGCTGCGTCGCTGCCTGCGCGACCAGCGGGCGGAGGGGCTGGACCGTGCGCAGATCGGCTGGGTGGGGCCGGTGCCGTTCTACTCGGGCAGCGCGGGCGCGCGGATCGAGCGGGTCTTCTTCCTGTACCGGCGGACCCTGCCAGCAGCATAAGCGGGCAAAAGGGACATAGATTCATTCGCCCGCACCGCCCATCGACCGCCCCCTACCGTTTCGGTAGAGGAGGCAGCCATGACCACGGATGACGACCAGACCGAGGACGGCCCGCCGATCACCTGGAAACCGGTAGGCGACCTGCCCGGCCAACTGCCGTTCGACAGGCTCGACTACGGCGACGCCGAACAACTGGCGGAGATGACCACCGACGGCGAGCCGGCGATCGAGGAGCCGCAGGAGATGGTGGACGCCCCGATCCAACTGCTTCCGCCGTACGACCGGGCGCAGAAGAGGCGCAACCAGCGCCCGCTGCCCACCTAGACGACGAACGGGGCGGACCGCGTCAGCGGCCCGCCCCGTTCGGTGTGTCGGAACTGGACTCAGAAGTCCATGTCCCCGCCACCCGGGCCAGCCGGGGCAGCCGGGGTCTTCTCCGGCTTGTCCGCGACAACGGCCTCGGTGGTGAGGAAGAGCGCCGCGATCGAGGCGGCGTTCTGCAGCGCCGAGCGAGTCACCTTGGCCGGGTCGATGATGCCCGCGGCCAGCAGGTCGACGTACTCGCCGTTGGCGGCGTTGAGGCCGTGACCCGCTTCGAGGTTACGGACCTTCTCCACCACGACGCCGCCCTCGAGGCCGGCGTTGACGGCGATCTGCCGCAGCGGGGCGTCCAGCGCGACCTTGACGATGTTGGCACCGGTCGCCTCGTCGCCGACCAGGTCCAGCTTGTCGAACGCGGTCTTGCCGGCCTGCACCAGCGCGACGCCACCACCCGGGACGATGCCCTCCTCGACGGCGGCCTTCGCGTTGCGAACGGCGTCCTCGATGCGGTGCTTGCGCTCCTTGAGCTCGACCTCGGTGGCCGCGCCGACCTTGATCACCGCAACGCCACCGGCCAGCTTGGCCAGCCGCTCCTGCAGCTTCTCACGGTCGTAGTCGGAGTCACTCTTGTCGATCTCGGCCCGGATCTGGTTGACCCGACCCTGGATCTGGTCGGCGTCGCCGGCACCGTCGACGATTGTGGTCTCGTCCTTGGTCACCACGACCTTGCGGGCGCGGCCCAGCATGTCGAGGCCGACGGCGTCCAGCTTGAGGCCGACCTCCTCGCTGATGACCTGGCCACCGGTGAGGATGGCGATGTCGGCGAGCATGGCCTTGCGGCGGTCACCGAAGCCCGGCGCCTTGACGGCGACGGACTTGAAGGTGCCCCGGACCTTGTTGACGACCAGGGTGGCCAGGGCCTCGCCCTCGATGTCCTCGGCGATGATCAGCAGCGGCTTGCCCGACTGCATGACCTTCTCCAGGATCGGGAGCAGGTCCTTGACCGACGAGATCTTGCTGTTGACGATCAGGAGGTAGGGGTCGTCGAAGACGGCCTCCATGCGCTCCGGGTCGGTCATGAAGTAGGCCGAGATGTAGCCCTTGTCGAAGCGCATACCCTCGGTGAGCTCAAGCTCCAGGCCGAAGGTGTTGCTCTCCTCGACGGTGATGACGCCTTCCTTGCCGACCTTGTCCATCGCCTCGGCGATGATCTCGCCGACGGTGCTGTCGCCAGCGGAGATGGAGGCGGTGGAGGCGATCTGCTCCTTGGTCTCGACGTCCTTGGCGAGCTTGGACAGCTCCTCCGAGACGCTCGCGACCGCGGCCTCGATGCCCCGCTTCAGGGCCATCGGGTTGGCGCCAGCGGCCACGTTGCGCAGGCCCTCGCGAACCAGGGCCTGGGCCAGGACGGTCGCCGTCGTCGTGCCGTCACCGGCGACGTCGTCGGTCTTCTTGGCGACCTCCTTGACCAGCTCGGCGCCGATCTTCTCGTACGGGTCCTCGAGCTCGATCTCCTTGGCGATGCTCACACCATCGTTGGTGATGGTGGGGGCACCCCACTTCTTCTCGAGCACGACGTTGCGGCCCTTGGGGCCGAGGGTCACCTTTACGGCGTCGGCGAGCTGGTTCATGCCCCGCTCGAGGCCGCGGCGCGCCTCTTCGTCGAACGCGATCATCTTGGCCATACGGCGTTGTCCTCCTGGACACTCACGGGCCACCCGAGATGTGTGCCCCGGATGGGCCGCCTGGTGTACGCACCTTGGGACGTCGCCACCTGGCGACGACGACGTCCTTCGGCCGGGCCGGATAGCCCGCGACGACCGGCCATGTGCCGCCCCGGCGTCTCCACACCGGTGCAACCTGGCCCCACCGTCCCGACCATTGGCACTCACGGTATGCGAGTGCCAATGACTTGTTTAGCACTCTCCCCTGCCGAGTGCAAGCACGATGGTGCGGCTCAGCCGAGTTCCGCGGCCAGTCCGGCGCTGTTCACCGGCGCCTCATGCGCCCGCTGCTCGGCGTACGTGACCAGCAGACCGATCAACTGGGCGAGGTGCGCCGGCAGGGCCAGCACGGCCGAGACGGCGATCACCACGACGATGCCGACCGCGGTGCCGGGCGACGAGAGCGGATCCGTACCCAGCGGGACGGAGATGATCGACTCCAGCACCGACGGGACCACCGTGGCCACGACCACCACCGCGACGACAAGCGCCACCCGGCCGAGCAGCAGACCGAGCCGGTCGTGGAACATCCGGAACGACCGCCCGATCGGGTTCTGCCGTTCGAAGAGGTAGACCGGGCCGGCCATGCTCAACGCGAACGCCAGGTAGATGCCCGGCAGCACGCAGAAGCAGAGCCCCACCGTGATCAGCAGGCTGATCAACAGGGTCCAGCCCCACAGTCCGAGCGCCCGCCGTGCGCCGTACCGCAGCGCCGGCCCCAGCGCGGTGGCCTCCCCCGCCGCCTGGCGGGTGATCACCCAACTGCCGGCGGCCCACCCGATGGCCTGCACCAGCCCGATCAGCAGGCTGCCGCCGATCAGTACGGTCAGAAGAGTCACCAGGTCCGTGACGAACGTCTCCGGCAGGCTGGACGGTGATTCAGCCTGTGCCTCCCAGCGGGCGGACGGGTCCACACCGAGGGAGATCACCGAGAGCACGGCGGCCGGCACCACCTGGGTGAGCAGCATGATGGGCACCAGCAGTCGCCAACCCCGGCGCAGCGCCGCCCCACACCGGGCGGACCAGCCGCCGAGACCGGCACCGGGCGGGGTGACCAGGGCGTCGTTCGGGTCGAACCCGTGACCCGGCGGATACCACCCCACCGGCGCCCCCGGATACCAGGACTGCCCGGGGTAGGGGCCGGCGCCCGGCGGGTAGCCGCCGGTGGGCGGAAACACCCACCGCGGGGGCTCTCCGGGCGTACCCCAACCGCCCTGCGCGGGGTCCCAGCCCGGCGGCGGGCCGGCCTGGCCGCCGGTTGCGCCCGGGTCGGACGGGCCCGGCTCCCCCGGCCCGGGAGGCGGGGTGGGCGGGGGCGGCTGGTCGGTCATGAACCCTCCTCAGCATTGGCTGGAACGGTTCACGATCTTCCCGGGTACACGCACGTGGCGCAGCCCCCGACGCGCGGGAAGAGGACGCTCAATCAGATGACGCGTACGTGCTCGGCCTGTGGGCCCTTCTGACCCTGGGCGATCTCGAACTCCACCCGCTGGCCGTCGTCCAACGCCTTGTAGCCGTCCATCTCGATCGCGGAGAAGTGGACGAACACGTCCTGACCGCCGTCGACGGCGATGAAGCCGTAGCCCTTCTCGGCGTTGAACCACTTCACGGTGCCCTGTGCCACGGTGCACTTCCTCACTCTGCGCGGCGTTCCCTGCCCCGGCGCGCGGCATGGCCGGGCGCCCGCGGACCACCGCTCAGCGATCGATGACGGCCGCTGAAACGGGTGACCGAAATCGCACGCTACACGAGGAGTGACGGCCGCGCACGACCACAAATCGGGCATGGTCCAGGGCGTGCCGGCGGCGACGACGAGCTCGGGTTTCCGAGCGGAAGGTCCAGGTCCGTGGTTGTCGCCGAAAACCGCTTCCGGCCCTGTGATAGGCATGCGGCATGACCACCGACATGGGCTCGCCCGCCCTGCGGCAGGCGCAGATCCGCCGGGTCCGGCCACAGGACGCCGCCCGGATGCGGGCGCTGCGCCTGGAGATGCTCGCCGACGCGCCGCTGGCCTTCCTGGAGACGATCGCCGACGCGGCCGCCCGCTCCCACGCCGAGTACGCGGCGCGGGTGGCGTACACCTCGCGCGGCGCGGAGACGGCGCAGTTCGTGGCGGATCCGGGTGGCCGGTTCGTCGGGCACGCCGGTGGCACGGTGGCGCCCCGCGAGGCCGGGCTGACCGTCATCTACGCGGTCTACGTCACGCCGACGTGGCGGGGCAGCGGCCTGCTCGGTGAGCTGATCGACGAGGTGGCCGCCTGGTCGAGGGCGTGCGGTCGGCCGGAGCTGCTGCTGGAGGTGGTGGTCGGCAACGACCGCGCCTACCGCGCCTACCAGCGGCTGGGCTTCGAGGACACCGGCGTACGGGTCCCCCACCCCACGATCCCAGCCCTGACCGAACTACAGATGCGCCGCCCCGCCTGAGAACCCGCCGGGTGATCAAGAGGTTTGCGTCAGGCAGAGCGCTGTTCCTGACGCAAAACTCTTGATCAGCGCGGGGTCAGGCGTGCCGCCGGGACTGGACGATCCGGAAGCGGTTGGCCACGTACGCGCCGTCGGTCAGCGCCGAGTTCGCCGCCGCGTTGGCGCCGCTGCCGTGGAAGTCGGAGAACGCCGCCGACTGGTTCACGAACACCCCGCCGGTCAGGTTGCAGGACAGGTGCACCCCGACCTCGACGGCGATCGCCTCGGTCGCGTCCAGCACCGACTCGTCGGTGGAGTAGACCCCGGCGGTGAGTGCCCCCTTCTCGCCGACGGTCCGGCGCAGCAGCTCGAGGCTGTGGGCGGTGGAGTCGGTGGCGATGGCGAAGGAGATCGGCCCGAACCATTCCCGGCCGTACGTCTCCGCGTCGTCGGCGGTCAACTTCACGATCGTCGGGGTGCGCACCACCGCGTCGGCGTACGCCGGGTGGGCCACGCCGCGCGACTCCAGCACCGGCTCGCCCACCTTGGTCACGTCGGACAGCCGCTGCAGCACCCCGTCGTTGACGATGGCGCCGGTCAGCTCGACACCCCGGGCGGGGTCGGCGGTCAGCTTGCCGACGGCGGCGGCGATCCCACCGGCGACCTCGTCGAAGCTCTTGTGCCCCTGGTCGGTCTCGATGCCGCCGGCGGGGATGAGGATGTTCTGCGAGGTGGTGCACATCTGACCGCTGTAGAGGGTCAGGGTGAAACCGAGGTTGCGGCACATGCCGGCGAAGTCGTCCGTGGAGTCGATGACGACCGTGTTCAGGCCGGCCTTCTCGGTGTAGACCGACGCCTGCCGGGCGTGCGTCTCCAGCCAGTCGCCGTACTCGGTGGAACCCGTGAAGTCGACGATCTTGACGGAGCGGTGCAGGGCGAGGTCGCTGGCGAGCTTCTCACCGGGCGCCTCGGCGGCCAGCAGGATCAGGTTCGGGTCGAAGCCGGCCTCGGCGAGCACCTCCCGGGCGTACTTCACGGTGATGGCCAGCGGCAGCACCGCGCGCGGGTGCGGCTTGACGATCACCGGGTTGCCGGTGACCAGCGAGGCGAACAGCCCGGGGTACGAGTTCCAGGTCGGGAAGGTGTTGCAGCCGATCACCAGCGCCACCCCGCGCGGCACCACGTGGAACGTCTTGGTCATCCGCAGCGGGTCGCCCTTGCCGGCGGCCTTCTCCCAGCCGGCCGTGCCCGGGTGCCGGGTCATCTCGGCGTACGCGTACGCCAGCGCCTCCAACGCCCGGTCCAGGGCGTGCGCGCCGCCGGCCTGGAAGGCCATCACGAACGCCTGCCCGCTGGTGAACTGCACCGCGTTGGCCAGCTCGAAGATGTGCTTGTGCAGCCGGTCGAGGATCTCCAGGCAGACACCCACCCGGGCCTGCGGGCCGGCGTCACGCCAGGCGGGCAGCGCGGCGGAGGCGGCACGGGTCAGCTCGTCGGCGCTGGCGTGCGGGTAGCGCACCGCCAGCTCCACCCCGAACGGGCTGGCCTCGGTGGCGACCCGCTCGCCCCCGGCCGGCTGGTCGAGGGGAAAGTCACCACCGAGGTACGCCTCGAAGGCGGCCTTGCCGTCGGCGGCGGCGGTCTCGCCGTACACCCGAGGGCTTGGGGATTCGGGATAGGCGGACCAGTAGCCCCGCTCCGTGATCGCGGTCAGCGCACGGTTGAGGGTGTCGGCGTGCCTGTCGTACAGGGGATGCGGGGTCTCCGTCATGCCCGCCATCATGCATCAGCCAGGTCCGCGAGCAGTAGGGGCGGATGCCCGACAGAGGTTCATGCCTGAGTCCGGTCCGCGAGCAGTAGCGCCGATACCCGTCAGAGCGTGAGCTGCCAGTTGTTCCAGGCGTCCACCGGGCGAAAGCCGAGCTGCTCGTTGATCGCCACCATGTAGCTGTTGCTCGCCGCGTTCCAGGTGTCGATCACTCGTACCGCCGGCTCGTGGGTGAGCAGGTGGTGCAGGTTCTCGGCCTTGGCGATGAGGCCGAGCCGGTGCCCACGGTGGGCCGGGTCGACGATGGTGATCTGCTGGAACGCGTGCCAGTCGGCGGAGGCGCCCACGTCCAGCAGGGTCCAGGCGACGATCCGGCCGGTCTCCTCGTGACGCATTCCGAGGTGGTAGCGCCGCCGGCCCTTGGCGTCCAGCGCGCGTTCGGTGCCACGGATGCGCTCGGCGTCCACCTGCTCCGGCTCCCACTGCACATCACCCATGGGCGCGTCCATCAGCAGACGGCCGTCCAGGTAGGCGATGTCCGCGACGTACTCCGGCGGGGTCGCCCCCTGCCAGCAGACCGACCGGTAGCCCTCGGCTCGCGGCCGGGCCTCGGCGAGCGCCGCCCGCAACGCGACCCGGTCGATCTGCCCGATGTCGAGCCGGCGACGCACCTCGACCAGCGCGGGCTGGGCACCCGTGGCGGCGGCGAACGCCCCACCGGCCACCGACCGGGCCGGCCCGCCGGGCAGCTCGGCGACGGCCATCGCGACGACCCGCTTGCGCCCGTGCTCGCGCAGCAGGCGAACCCCGTACTCGTGCAGTGCCCGGCCGACGCCGCGGCGGCGCAGCTCGGGATGCACCGTCAGCTCGGCGGTGGCGTTGTCGGTGTTGTCGAGCTGCGGCAGGTCCAGTTGGAGGTAGCCGGCCGGCACGCCGTCGAGGCGAGCCAGCGCCCAGAGCGATTCGGTGCCGGGCATCGGCGTGTGGAACTGCGCGTCGAAGCGACGCCGGCAGAACGGCGGGAAGTCCGGCAGGTCGACGTGGTTGGCCGCCGTGCCGATCCGGTACGCCTCGTCGACCGCGGCCCGGTCGGTGCCGTCGAACGACGCGATCGTGATGCTCATGGGGCGAGACTGGCACCGGAAAAGCGATCGGGCCAGCGATTTACTCGCTGGCCCGATCGGACGTGGTCGGGAGGGACACTCGCACAACGCCTCCGGCGTTGGGTCGCAAGAACTTCAAAAGTCTCCGGCGAAATGCCCTCCCGCACGGAGCATCTTGCGCCGTCCGGTTCCTGCCGTCAAGTCCAGAGCGGCGGGTTTTCCATACTCACAGCGAAAAGCCAGTTACCCGGCGGATCGACCGGTCGGGGGTCAGCCGAGGAGGCCGGCGTCCCGGGCGGCGCGCAGGGACGGCTTGATGTGGTGGGTCGGCCCGACCTGGCC
Source organism: Micromonospora orduensis (assembly GCF_006228125.1). Lineage (GTDB taxonomy): Bacteria > Actinomycetota > Actinomycetes > Mycobacteriales > Micromonosporaceae > Micromonospora > Micromonospora orduensis. The sequence goes on from NZ_VDFY01000141.1 coordinate 23,187, forward strand.
GGCCACCGCGTCGATGGTCTTCAGGCCCTCGCCGGTGTTGAACACCACGGTCTCGGCCGTCGGGTCGAGCCGACCGGACTCGACCAGCTTGCGCAGCACGGCCACGGTCACCCCACCTGCGGTTTCGGCGAAGACACCTGTGGTGCGGGCCAGGTCGCGGATGCCGGCGCGGATCTCGTCGTCATCGACGTACTCCATCCAGCCACCGCTGCGGCGCACCGCCTCCAGGGCGTAGAGGCCGGCTGCCGGGTCGCCGATGTTCAGCGACTTGGCGATGCCGGTGGGCTTGACCGGGGTGATCGTGTCGGTGCCGGCGTGCAGGGCGGTGGCGATGGGGTTGCAGCCGGCCGACTGGGCGCCGAAGACCTTCCAGCCGCCGGCCGGCGCCTCGACCAGGCCGATCTCGACCAACTCGGAGAAGGCCTTGTCGATCTTGGTGAGCAGTTCGCCACTGGCCATCGGGATGACCACCTGCGCCGGGATCCGCCAGCCGAGCTGCTCGGCCACCTCGTAGCCGAGGGTCTTGGAGCCCTCCGCGTAGTACGGCCGGACGTTGACGTTGACGAACGCCGTGTCCTCGAACTCGTCGGTCTCCACCAGTTCACCGCAGAGCCGGTTCACGTCGTCGTACGAGCCGTCGATGGCGACCAGCTCGCCGCCGTAGACGGCGGTGGTGATGACCTTGCCCTGCTCCAGGTCACTGGGGATGAAGACCACCGACGGCACCCCGGCGCGGGCGCCGTGCGCGGCCACCGAGTTGGCCAGGTTGCCGGTCGACGCGCAGGCGAACCGGGTGAAGCCGAGCGCCTTCGCGGCGGTGAGCGCCACCGAGACGACCCGGTCCTTGAACGAGTGGGTCGGGTTGGCGCTGTCGTCCTTGACCCAGAGCGGCGCGGTGATGCCCAGCTCGGCGGCGAGGTGCGGGGCCGCCACCAGCGGGGTCAGGCCGGGGTTGAGGGTGACCCGGGTGGCCGGGTCCTGGCCGGCGGGCAGCAGCGCGGCGTACCGCCAGATGTTGTCCGGGCCGGCTTCGATCTGCTCCCGCGTGACAGTGGCCAGGGCGGCGGTGTCGTAGTCGACCTCCAGCGGGCCGAAACACTCGTAGCAGGCGTGCTGCGCGGCGAGCGGGTAGCGGGCCGAACAGGCGCGGCAGACCAGGGCGCGGGCGGGGCTGGCGGAGGTGTCGATTCCGGGAGCGGCGAGCGTCGACGTCATGTCGAGGAGTCCTCTCATCTTTCCCCGCATCGCACGGTGCGGCGGGGACGGAATTGGCACCTGCCCCGCGGGTCGCTCAGCGGTGAGCGCGCGGGGTGGTTGCCGGGGCGTCGTCGGGCCGTATCCCTCAGCCCCTCTGGATGAGGTATGCAGTTGTGCCGTCGAGTCTAGGCAACGTTGCCCGTGGCCTCCACCGGGCATCCCAGGGAGTGGGTCAGCGGGCGGCCACCGCGACCGGGTCGACCACCGCTGTCGGGTCCGTGACGGCGGTCGGTTGCGGCAGGGACGACGTCCGGGTCCGTGCCCTGGTGGCGAGGTTCGCGGCGACCAGGGCGGCGATGGTGATCGCGGCGCCGACCAGCTCGACCGGGTCGGGCCGGTAGCCACGGGCGATCTGCACCGCGAACGTGGTGACCGGGACCAGGTTCATGAACAGCGCGGCGTTGGCGGAGCCGAGCCGCTGCACACCGGTGTTCCAGGCCAGGACGGCGATCACGGCGCCCACGACCACGGCGTACGTCAACTGCGGGGCGACCGCCACGAGGTCGGCGGCGGCCGGCGCGTGCTGCCAGCCGACGGCGTCGGCGCCGATGCTCGCGGCGAGCATGGCGGCGGTGCCGGACAGCGCGGTCAACGTCGTGAAGCGCAGCGGCGACCAGTCACCGAACCGGCTGGCGCCGTGGGTGTAGATGCCCCAGCCGAGCACCGCGCCGATCATCATCAGGCCGCCGAGGCCGAACTGGCCGAGCCCGGCCAGGCTGCCGCGGGTGATCACCAGGCCGACACCGAGGAGCGCCACCAGGGAGAGGGCCAGCAGGAGGGGCTTCGGGCGTACGCCGTCGCGGACCCAACGGACCAGCTGGGTGATCACCGGGGTGGTGGCCACGAAGAGGGAGATCTGCTGCGGGGCGGCGTGTTCGAGGGCCAGGTTGGTGAGCAGGTTGAACCCGGCGAACCCGACGACGCCGAGCACCACCACCTCGACCGCTCGGCCGCCGTGCCGCAGCGCGCCGGCACCCTCGCGGAGCAGCAGGATGCCGACCAGGACGGCGGCGGCCAGCAGGTAGCGGGCGGTGGTGAGGTTGAGCGGGTCGACCCGGGTCAGCGCGCTGGCCAGGACGGGGAACATCACTCCCCAGCCGACCACGGCGAGCAGCGGGTAGGCGGCGGCGCGGGATCGCATCGTCAGCTCCAATGTTCGAGTTTCGTCGAACCAACGGAACCGACAGTAGGAGCTTGTTCGACAATTGTCGAACAAGGGTTACACTGGTCACATGGAGCCGCACGAACCCGACCTGACCGCCGTACCGGTCACCGCCGTGCTGGCCGCACTCGCGGACGACGTGCGGTTGCAGATGGTGCGGGCACTCGCCGAGGACGGCGAGGCCGCCTGCGGCACCCTCGATTTCGGCGTCTCCAAGGCGACCCGCAGCCACCACCTGAGGGTGCTGCGCGAGGCGGGCCTGACCCGCACCCGGGCCGCCGGCACCAGCCGCTACGTGCGGCTGCGCCGCGACGAGCTGGACAAGCTCTACCCCGGCCTGCTGGACGCGGTCCTCACCCCACGCCCGTCGGC
>NZ_VDFY01000266.1 GCF_006228125.1 Micromonospora orduensis
AGCGGGGGTCGAGTCGGGTGGGGGTGCCGGCGAGGGCGGCGGTCAGGTCGTCCTCGCCGGTAAGCGCGGCGAGGACCAGCTCGGCGGTCTCGGTCGGTACGTCATCTGCGGCGAGCCGGTCGAAGATCAGCTCGATCAGCGGTGCGGTGGGCTGCGGAGGCTGGGTCACGGTCGTCTCCAGGCGTGTGGTGTCCGCAGGCCGACGGGTCGTCGGCCCGCCCGGGTAAGCGGTGGAAGTTGGTGCTTCGGGTCAGCGCGTGGGGCGCCACTCGCCGCAGTTCTCCGAGCTGAAGGCGTAGTCGGAGGCGCGGATGGTGACTTGGACCCGGCGGGCGCTGTTGGTGAAGTAGTTGTCGATGGTGTCGCCGGAGGCGTTCTGCCGCTCCCAGTAGCAGCCGTCGACGTCGGTGGTCACGTACGTGCCGGGCTTGATCTCCTTACCGACGCGGAACGTGCCCTCGCCGAAGATCCGACCCTGGGCTGCCAGGTCCACGTCGGCCTGCCCGCGCTTCACCGTCTCGCGCCATTTCTTCGCGTACGGGTAGGTGGGACAGAGCAGGAGGGCTGCGTTGATCTCCGGGATCTGCTCGCTGCTGGCGGCGTAGTCCGCCTCCAGGTACGTGTCCTCAGGGTCGACGGCGGCGCACATCTCGTACAGGGTCGTGATGTTGCCGTCCTCGTACTTGGACGTTTTCAGCGCGGCCTTCTCGATGTCGGTCACGGGATAGATCTCCGCTTGGGCGTCGCAGGCCGTCGGCTTCGCCGCCCACACCTCGCTGAAGTCCGGCCGGCCGTCCTTGCCGGGCCGCACCGTGAGCAGCGCATCCCAGTCGTTGCCCGTGTCGCACTCAAGGCTGACCGGCGGCTGCTGCGGGGTGTTCTTGGGGTCGTCGGGGTAGGTGTCGCTGGAGTCGGAAATACCGTCGCCGTCCCGATCGGGCGGCGGCGTCGGCGACGCGTTGGGGGAGGCGGACGCACTCGGTGAGGCGGTCGCTGACGTGACGGTCGCGCTCTTCTCGTCCCCGCAGCCGGTGAGCGTTATCGCCAGCAGGGCGGTGGTGAGCAGGACGCCGGTGGCGCGGACGGCGCGACGCAGCTGGACGGTCCCCGCCCAGCAGCGGAGGGTGCCGTACGGGTGGGGGAGGGCCATGGTCGTCTCCAAGGCGCGAAAGGACAGCGGTACGGCCGAGTGCTGGACCGCGATGAAGGGCAAGGAGTCAGTCCGAGAGGGTGATGATCATTTGAAGGCCGTCATCCGGGTGGTAGGTCCACGAGGCGCTCATGTCCTCCCACTCGCCGGACTGGCGTCCGTCCAGCGCACGCGTGCCTTCGATCTCCGCAATGACGGCGTCGGGCACTTTCAGCTCGGTCCAGTAGCACTGCAACTGCTCCAGCTTCAGGCCGGTTCGCTCCTTGCCGACGCTGCGAAGCGTGAGGGACCTACCGTCGTCGCCCAGCATCGCCCAGTCGTCCCTGCCGGCACCGCAGGCTTGTCGGGCCTCCTCCAACGGCGAATCGCGCTGCGTCAGGAAGAGGATGCTCGTGCCCGCAGCTAGCAGAATCGTCACTGCCGACGCCACAACCAGGTAGCGACGTCTGCCGGTCAGCGCTGTGCTCGCACTGGAGGCGTCACTCTCAGGGCTGTTGGCCGAGGCGCCAGCGATCGGCTGGGGATCTTCGGGGCTCTCGTTTGGATCTGGAGCGGTCAGGTCGGTCATCACCGGGTTCCTTCTGTGAACAGGTTGGCTGTGAACAGCCGGGGCGGGCGTGGGCTGCCCGCCCCGGTCGGTGGGGGGAGAGGTCAGCCCAAGGTGACGTCGACGCCGCCGGAGAACATCGAGTCGTGCAGCTCGAGCTTGGCGAGCTTGACGTTCTTCGGGATGTCGAAGACGACGACGCCGGTCACCTGGTTGCCGGGGTTGATGTCGTTGAGGAACGTCTCGGCGTTCTTGTTCGCGTAGATCGCCGCACCGGAGTCCGCGGAGTACTCGGTGCCGTCGGCCGCGTACGCCTTCTGGCTGCTGCCGTCGAACATCTGCGCTTCCTTGCCGATGTTCTTCACGTTGACCGTGACCAGGCAGAACTGGCCCTGGGCCTTCTGGCCGAGCATGTCGCTGCCGATCTTGGCCACGCCGCACTTGGATGACTTGACCGTGAACTCGAACTTCCCGTCCCGGGCCGGCTGCCCGATCTTGGCGGTCTTTGCCGGCTTCTCCTCGGCCTTGGCGCCGCCTTCGTCGCCGCTGGAGCTGCTCGCCTTGTTGTCGCCGCTGGAGTCGCTCGCCGTGTCGGCGGCACCGGAGCCGCAGCCCAGGGCGATGAGGCCGGTGGCGAGCAGAGCGAGAGTGGTGGTCTTGCGCATCGTTGTCCTCCTGAAGTGAGCGTTGCGGGGTCAATGAGAGCATCGTCCGACAACAGTGTCAACAGACAATATCGTGCTTGACAGATGTGCGAGACTTTCGGCGTGCAGGAGAACCCGACCATCACGGCAGCGGAGATCGCCCGGCTCGCCGGTGTCGGTCGCGCTGCGGTCAGCAACTGGCGTAAACGGCACCCCGACTTCCCCGCCCCGGTGGGCGGGACGACGGCGAGCCCCGAGTTCGACCTGATCCAGGTCGAGCAGTGGCTACGCACCCAGGGCAAGCTCCCCGAGCTGGCCGCCGCCGACCGGCTCTGGCGACACCTAGCCGCAGCCAGCGACTCCCCGGCCGCCGGTCTCGCGGCGGTCGGCGCTTTCCTGCTGGCCCGTCAGCGCGGCTCCCGCAGCGGCCACCCCGACGCACAGCTCGCGCCCCTGCTGCCCGACGTCGACGCCCTCGCCGACGAGTTGGGCCCGCAGGGCGCGTTCGACGAGCTGTGGCAGCGGTTCTCCGCACCAGGCCCCGGCCGCCCCTTCGCCACCCCCGACGACCTCGCCGACCTGATGATCGGGCTCGCCAGCGTCGGCGGCGGCTCAGTCCTGGACCCGGCCGCCGGCTCGGGCGCCATCCTGCGAGCCGCCGTCCGCGCCGGTAGCACCTCCGTCTACGGGCAGGAACTCGACGAGGACCTCGCCAGACTCGCCGGCCTGTGGCTGGCGCTGCACGACGTACCCGGGGAGGTCAGTGCCGGAGACTCCCTGCGCGCCGACGCCTTTGCCGGCCGCGCCGTCGACGCCGTCGTCTGCCACCCACCGTTCGGCGCCACCAACTGGGGCGACGACGAACTCGGCCACGACCCACGCTGGATCGTCGGCACCACCCCCCGCACCGAACCCGAGCTGGCCTGGGCGCAACACGCCCTGGCCCACCTGCGGGTCGGCGGGCACGCCGTCCTGCTGATGCCACCCACCGTCGCCAGCCGCCGCGCCGGCAAGCGAATCCGCGGCGAGCTGCTGCGCCGCGGTCACCTACGCGCCGTCATCGCGCTTCCGCCGGGGGTCGCGGCGCCGCACGGCGTACCCCTGCACCTGTGGGTGCTGCGACGCGCCGCCACCGACGCGCCGCCGCCGGCGCGGGCGCTGCTGATCGACGCCGCCGGCGGCGACCTGACCGACACCGCGCCGCGCATGCTGGCTGCCTGGCGGGCCTTCGCCGCCGCCCCGGACGGCGACGTCGAGGAGGCCGGGTTCGCCCGTGCGGTCCCGGTCATCGAACTGCTCGACGAGGAGGTCGACCTCACCCCCGCACGCCGGCAACCCGCCGTCGTGGGCGAGGCTTCCGGAGAGCATCTGGTACGCACCAGAGAACGACTGGCCGCCATCGTCGGCGAGCTGCCGGCGCTGCTGCCGCAGGTCACGCCGGCGCCCGACGGGCCGGAGGGCCTTTTCCTCACGGTCGGGGAGCTGGCGAAGACCGGAGCACTCCAACTGATCGGCCCAGTCCGCGCCGGCACGTCCACACCCGCACCGGACGGGACGCCGGTGCTCACCGTGCAGGACGTGCTCGCCGGGGTGGAGGCGTCCGGGCGGGTCGACGACCGGTTCGGGCAGGAGATCCCCCTCGCTGTGGGGGACGTGGTGGTGCCGGTGATCGCGCGGCAGCTCACCGCGCGGGTGGTCACGACCGAGGGGGCGCTGTTGGGGCGCAACCTGTACCTGCTGCGGCCCAACCCGGCGGCCCTCGACGCGTGGTTCCTGGCGGGGCAGTTGCGGACGTCGGCGAACGAGAAGCAGGCGTCGAGCCTGTCCGGGACACTGCGCTTCGACATCCGGCGGGCGCAGGTGCGGCGGCTGTCGCTCGACGAGCAGCGTACGCACGGCGACGCGTTTCGGCGGCTGGAGGTGTTCGAGACGGCGGTGCGGGAGGCAGCGGTGTTGGGGGCAGAACTGGTGCAGCTCGCCGCTGACGGGTTGGCGCGGGGTGTGCTGCGGCCAGACGCCGACATCTGATAGACGGTGCCTTGGCCGTTAACTAGGCGACCAAGTGTGATCCCGGTCGTCGTCCCGGTGTACTGAGTCGTCGTTCGGCGGCTCTGGTCGACCACCGTCGGGCCTGCAGTCGACGGCGCAGGGGCATCGTTCATCGCGATTTTCGTGCACAGTGGAGGGCTCGGCGTCGGCTGAATGATGGTGCCGAGGCGCGTAGCGGGGAGGTGGGAAGTGCTGGGGCAAGATCCGGACGCGGCACAGGAATTGTTGCATTCCTGGACAGCCGAGCTGTCGACACGAGCCCAGGCCGCCGCTGAGCTATCGGATCGGGTCGCGACCATCGCGGCGTCGGCGACAGGCGCGGACGGTGCGGTGCGCGTGACGGTCGCAGCCTCGGGGGCGCTGACGGACCTTCGGTTGGGCGACCGCGTTCAGCGGATACCCGGCGCCGAACTTGCCAGCATCATCATGGCCACGATCGCACGAGCGCAGGCCGGGTTGACCGAGCAGGTGAGCATGGCGGTGCACGACACCGTGGGCACCGACTCCGAGACCGGGCGTGCAGTCACCGACACCTTCGCCAAGCGGTTCCCCAGGCCCCCTGACGAGCAACCCGATCGGTGGGAGCGAGACGCCAGAGATGGCTGGTGACGCAGAGATGCAAATGCCGGTGGCGGCGGTAATTCGGCACGCCGCGACGGTCAATGACGCCGCCGACAGCATGGAAGCCGCTCGTGGAGCAGCCGCGTACGTGCAAATGGGCGCGGAGGCGTACGGGCAGATCTGTGGGTTCCTGCCTCGGTTGATCGACCCGGTGGCGGACAGGGCGGTGACGGCGCTGGGGGGGTCCGCTTCGGCACTGCGCGAGGCGGCAGCCAACCTGCGGGCGGTCGCTGCCGCGACCGAAGCCACCGACGCGGCGAGCGCACGACGACTTGCAGACAGCGCGGGCCGGTTGGAACTACCGCTGTGACAGACCTGGCGGCCAACGCGCTGGTGGTGCAGCGCCACGACTCGACCCAGTGGTACTCCGGGCTCGGGTTGGTGGAGGACGTCGCTGACACCGTGTCAGGCATCGAGTCGGGAAGCTGGATCGACTCGACGATCGGTGGTGTCGCCACGTCGATGGACGCGTTGGCCACCGTGCTCGACCCGCTCGGCTCGCTGGTCAGCTGGGGCGTTGGCTGGTTGCTTGAACATGTCAAGCCGCTGTCGGATGCGCTGGACTGGCTGGCCGGCGACCCCGATCAGATCGACGCGTACGCCTCCACGTGGCGCAACGTCGCAAAGCAGAGCGCCGATGCGGCGGGTGACCTGCAGGCGGCCGTTTCATCGCAGCTCACCGAGTGGGATGGTGCTTCGGCGCTCGCGTACCGGGCGCACGCATCGGGTCAGGTACGGGCGATGGAGGGCATCGCGCGGGCTGCCGGCGGCATCGCTTCGCTGGTGGAGGGTGCCGGGCTGCTGGTGGCGCTGGTCCGCGAGTTGGTTCGGGACCTGATCGCGGACTTCGTGTCCGTGCTGGCGGTCCGGCTGCCGCTCTGGCTGGCCGAGACCGGCGCGACGTTCGGTTTGGCGACTCCCCTGGTGATCTCCCAGGTCAGCAGCCTGGTGGCCAAGTGGGCGGCGCGGATCGGCAGGTTGATCAGCGCACTGATCAGCAGCCTGCGACGGCTGGCCCCACTGCTCAGGCGCTTGGGCGACCTGATCGACGAGCTGAATGGCCTGCTACGGCGGACGGCCCGCGCCGACCCGGTCAGCCCGGCGAACGGCGCCACACCCGACGGGCGCCCTGCGGCCTGGGGAGACCCGGACCTGGATTCGATGGGGCGTCGGTCGGACTGGGAGGATCCCTCCACACATCCGCAGGTGCCGCCACCACCGGATGCGAACCTCCCGGCCGGGGATCCGGTCTACCACCGGCCGAACAGCACGGCCATCGGCTACGACAGCGCCACGATGCGCAACTTCGACGCCGTGGCACCGATCCCCGGCCATCACGATGTGGTCGTGCACGGCGAGCGCACCGGCCTGTTCCGGCCCGGCCTCGTGGGCGCTGACGGTGCCGACCACCCCGCCAACTTCACCCACCCGCAGCAGATCGCCGACGCCGTCCGCGCCAACCCGCACTACGACGGTGGCCCGGTACGGCTGGTCTCCTGTCACACCGGCACCGTGGCCCCCGAAGCCGGCGTGCCACCAGCGGCGCAACAGGTCGCCGACGCCCTCGGGGTGCCGGTGACGGCACCGACGGACGCGGTCGGTGTCGACCGGTATGGTCCCGTTGGGCAGACCCCGATGATCCGGGGCGGCGGAGAGTGGAAGACCTTCTATCCGAATGGTGGACGTTGATGAGTGGCGGTCAGCTGAAGGCGGCGGGGATGTTCCGCGAATTCGGGCCGGTTCGCTCCGCCGAGCCGCAGGACAGCATCTTCGACAGCGTCGCCGACGAGGAACTGCCCGACCTCACCCAGGTCGTCAGCTATCTGAACTCGGGACACATCCTCATCGACGTGATGGACGTCGCCAACGACGCCTTCGACTCGACCCGCCAGGTGATGAACGGCTCGACGGTTCTGACTGACGGTGACTGGCTTTGGCGGAAGGACCTCGCCTACTACGTGCGGCGTCACCGCGTCGTCGTGCCCGAGGACTTCCTTGCGCTCATCCGCGAGCGTGACTACGTCGTCCCTTCGCGGGGCGTACCGGAGCTGACGGCTTGTTCGCGACAGGCACGCGAGTTGATGTTCTGGGACAGCTGACAAGCCTTCTGGTCACCGTGCAGAGCCGGTGTCGTCCAGGACGATCGTCATCCGCCTTCTCCGCGCCACCGGCCGCGCATGACGGGCGCCGGCGGCCGCACCGTCGTCAGATATCCGACGGCGGCGCAGCGCGTCGGTGACATGGGCGGAAATCTGGCTGGCCGGGAGCGATATCCAGTTGCTCGACCACGGCATCAGGGACGGAGATCGTCACGCGCCGACCCATACATCGAGCCGTATCAAGTGTGAATTCAACGCCTGACAAGAACCGCCGTTCGGACGCTTCCTCTTCGAAAGTTCAACGTTGTACGGTCATGCGTCTGCCGGGCGTCGAACCGACAGTGCAGACGGGCAATTTGGGTCTGTGTCATCGTGAGGGGGACGAATGACGCTGGGCAGAATCGGTGGCTATGAGCTGGTCCGGCCGCTTGGCTCAGGTGGCATGGGCGACGTGTTCTTCGCGGTGTCGCCGACCGCCGAGCGGGTCGCTGTCAAGGTGATCAAGCAGCACCTCATCGAGGCACCGACGGTGCGCGAGCGGTTCGCCGCCGAGGTCGACAGCCTCAAGCTGGTCTTCGGCTCACGGGTGGCACGCCTTGAGGGCGCGGACCCGTACGCAAACCCGGCCTGGCTCGCCGTGGAGTACGTTCCCGGCGCCACGCTGCGTCAGCACGTCGATGCGCGAGGGTCGCTTCCCCTGCCGCTGGCCGCCATGGCCGGCGCGATGCTCGCCGAAGGCCTCGCCAAGGTGCACGAGGTGAAGCTGCTGCACCGAGACCTCAAACCGCAGAACATCATCCTGGGCCCCGACGGTCCCAAGGTGATCGACTTCGGCTTGGCGGTGCTGATCGAGCGGGACGACTACCTGACCGCGCCCGGCGCACTGGTTGGCACTCCCGCCTACATGTCACCCGAGCAGGTCAAGGGTGAGCGGGATCTCACCGCAGCGGTCGACGTCTATGCCCTCGCGGCGACACTGGTCTTCGCGCTGACCGGGCGTGGGCTTTACCCATCGACCAACTCCTGGAACCTGCTGCTGCGCATCAGCGAGCCGAGCGACCTCCCCGACCTCTCCGAGGTGCCGGCCGAGCTTGTGCAGTTGCTCGGCACGATGCTCGCCTTCGACCCGACCGCCCGGCCTGGCCTCGCCGACGTTCGCGCCCGGCTGCTCGCGGTCGCCACCGCCACCAGCGGCAAGAGCGTCCATGCCCTCCGCCAGGAAGTCGCGGACCTCACCTATGACGGTGGCACCGAGTTGCTGGTCCCACCGGACCTGGATGATCCGCGACAGGACCCGGAGGGCACACCGGTCATCGAGGATGTGACGCCTCCGGATCCGGTCGAGCCGGATCAGCACGACCCGGTGCCGGTCACCAAGGCGTCCACTGACGTGACATGGCTGGTCGACAAGATGCGCCGCCAGTACGCCCGCCGCTCGACCCTGTAGGAAGGCACCACCGATGACCACCACCCAGGCCGCGACCTTCGCCCCGGGCTCCCGCATCGTCGTCCGCGACGAGGAGTGGCTGATCCGCAGCGTCAAGACCGGCACCGCGGACGGCACGATGGTGAAGGCGGTCGGCGTCTCCGAGTTCGTCCAGGACGTCGAGGCGACCTTCTTCACCGATCTCGAAGACATCACGCCGCTGGTGCCGGAGGAGACGGACCTCGTCCAGGACACGTCGTCGAGGTTTCGGCAGAGCCGCCTCTTCCTGGAGGCCGTGCTGCGGCGTACGCCGCTGCCGCGCACCGAGCGCGGGTTGGCCCTCGCCGACCGGTTCCTGCTCGACCCGCTGACCTACCAGCAGCGACCGGTGGAGCTGGCCCTGTCCGGCCTGAGGCCGCGGATCCTGCTCGCCGACGTGGTCGGTCTGGGCAAGACCCTGGAGATCGGGCTGATCCTCGCCGAGTTGATCCGCCGGGGCCGAGGCGAACGCATCCTGGTGGTCTCGCCGCAGCAGGTGCTCGAACAGTTCCAGCGTGAGCTGTGGACGCGGTTCGCCATCCCGCTCGTGCGGCTCGACTCGACCGGCATCCAGCGCATTCAGCAGGAGATCCCGGCCGGGCGCAACCCGTTCACCTACTTCAAGCGGGCCATCATCTCGGTCGACACCCTGAAGGACGCCGGGCAGTTCGGCCATCACCTCGACGCCACGACCTGGGACGCGGTCGTCATCGACGAGTCGCACAACCTCATCAACAAGGGCACCCAGCGCAACGAGCTGGCCCGGCGCCTGGCCGCGAAGACCGACGCGCTGCTGTTGGCCAGCGCGACCCCGCACAACGGTGACAAGGAGTCGTTCGCGCAGCTGATCTCGCTGCTCGACCCGGCGGCGATCGCCAACGAGAAGGACTACCAGGCCAGCGACATCGCCCACCTCTACCTGCGCCGCACGAAGATCAGTCCCGAGGTACGCGACCAGATCGGCGACCGCTGGGCCGACCGAGGCCCGTCCCAGGCGCTGCACTGCGAAGCCAGCGAACGCGAGGAGCGCATCTTCGATGAGCTGACCGACGTGTGGCTGGCCGGCAAGTGGACCGACGAGGCGATCACCGGGCAGCACCGGCTCTTCCCGTACACCTTGTTGAAGTCGTTTCTGTCCTCGCACCGCGCCCTGCACGAGACGGTGACCAACCGGCGCAAGAAGGCCATCGGCACCGAGCGGGCGGCGCTGGACCGGCTCGCGGAGCTGACCTCCGCGATGACCGACCAGGATTCCAGCAAGCTCAAGGGGCTGGTCGACGAGCTGCGGAAGATCGGGGTCGGCAGGGGCAGCGACACCCGGGCCGTGGTCTTCTCCGAGCGGGTGCCGACCATCAAGTGGCTCGCCGAGGTGGTCCCCGGAATGCTCGGCCTCAAGCCGAACGCCATCCGGGTGCTGCACGGCGGGGTGGCGGACAAGGACGAGCAGACGATCCTGCAGGAGTTCGAGCTTGCCGGCAGCGACGTCCGGTTGCTCTTCACCGGTGATGTCGCCTCCGAGGGTGTCAACCTGCACCAGCAGTGCCACCACCTGATCCACTACGACATCCCGTGGAGCCTGATCCGGATCGAGCAGCGCAACGGCCGTATCGACCGCTACGGGCAGAAGCACCAGCCGCAGTTCCGCGCGCTGATCCTCACCTCCGACCGCGAGGACGCGAAGGACGACCGCACGGTCGCCGAGAAGCTTCTCAACCGGGAGGAGACCGCGCACCGCAGCCTCGGCAGTGTCGAGGCCGTGACCGGTCAGTTCGACGCGAAAGCTGAGGAGGACCGGCTTGTGCGGGATCTGCTCGCCGGCAAGTCGGTGGACGAGTCCTACGAGGCAGCGAACGCCGAGGTCGACGTGATGGCCGACCTCTTCGGGGAGGTCGGGACCGCTCCCGTGGCCACGGACGTGCCCCGGGCACGGGTCCCGAAGCTCTTCGACTCCACCGAGGATTTCGTCGACGCCGCCCTGTACGAGATCTACGAGGACCGGCCCGAGGATCACATCGACCTGCGGCGCGAGGACGAACTGATGAGCTTCCTCGCTCCCGACGACCTGGTGCACCGGCTCACCGACCTGCCCCGCACCTACCTGCGGGCGCATCGGGAGGGCGAGGACCTGCGGCTCAAGGTCACCTTCGACCGTGCCCTCGCGCAGCGCAAGCTCGATCAGGCCCGGCAGAGCAAGACCCCGATGTGGCCGGACATCGCCTTCCTCAGCGACGTACACCCGATGGTCGACTGGCTTGTCGACAAGGTCCTGATCCGGCTCGGTCGTCAGCAGGCCCCGGTGCTCACCGCCGACGTGGCCGCGCCGACGTTCCTGATCCAGGGCGTCTACGCCAACCGCCTCGGCCAGCCCACAGTGGTCCAGTGGATGGCCGTCTCCGACCTGCCCGCGGCGCCGACCATCCGAGCAATGGACGAGGTGCTGCGGGAGGCGAACGTCGGCCCGACCATGGTCAACCGCGCCGAGGCCATCGCCATCGGCCCGCTGAAGGCGTTGCTGCCGCAGGCCGTCGACGCCGCCCGGCAGTACCTGGAAGGCAAGCGTGCCGAGTGGGCCGAGGCCAACGCCGAGCCGCTGCGCAAACACCGCGAGCAGTTGAGGGCTTTCCAGCAGGCCAGCCTCCTCGATGAGCTGCCCGGCGTGCACCGGGAGAAGCGACGCCAACGCGTCGACACCACCGTCCAGGAGCAGCACGACCTGCTCGACCGCTTGGAGACCGCCGGCGACCCGCTGCTGCGGGTGCTCGCCGTCCTCGTACCGTCGCAGGAGAACGCCGCATGAGCTTCGAGTCGCTGACCAACCGTGGCGAGTACCTCTCCGCGCACTACCTGGCCGAGATCCTGCCCACCACCCTCAAGGGCGGCCTGCTCAAGCAGTGGGCCGAGCGGGAGAAGAGTGGCGAGCAGACCCCACGCACGAAGCTCCGCCGCCTGCGCCGGCCCTACTTCGACGCCAAGACCGAGCTGACCGACGCCGAACTTTTCGACCCGGAGCGGCTGCGTAAGCACCATCGAGAGGTGCTGGAGGCCCTCGGCTTCGATCCGCAGCCGCGGACCATCACCGTCGAGCGCAACGGCCAGGAGTACGAGGTCCACGTTGCCCACGCCGAGCTGGGCACCGCGCACGGCATCGTCGCGCTGGACTGCGGCTGGGCAGTGGATACCGAGGCGGCACAGGACCCGGACGACGCCGGCCGGCTGCTCGACCCGCTCACCGTGTCGAGCACCGAGACCATCGAGACGGGCGCCAAGCTCGCCTCCCTGCTCTTCGCCGCCGACAACCCCAAGCCCCGTTACGTGCTGATCCTCAGCGGCGGCGTGATCACCCTCGCCGACCGTACGGTCTGGGGTGAGGGCCGCTACCTGGCGGTCAGCCTCGACACCGCGTACGCCCGCAACGACGACAAGGAGCTCGACGTCGTCGCCGCGCTCTTCGGTGCCGACTCGCTGCGCCCACCCGCCGAGGGCGGCACCGAACCCCTCGCCGACCTGGTCGCCGGCTCCCGTCAGCACGCCGTCGGGGTGTCCAGCGAACTCCGCGTGGGCCTGAAGGATTCCGTCGAGCTCATCGCCAACGAGGTCCTCGACCAGATCCGGCGCGCCGGCTACCAGCCGCAGCAGGTGATGGACCTCGACGAGCTGGCCAAGGAGCTGGGTCGGGAGTCGCTGCGCTACCTCTACCGCATCCTATTCCTGCTCTACGCCGAGGCCCGCCCCGAACTGGGCGTACTGCCGGTCAACGACCCGCAGTACGTCGAGGGCTACAGCCTCGCCCGCCTCGGTGACCTCGTCTCCCGCCGCCTCGCCCCCTCCGCCGAGGACGGCACCCACCTGTACGAGTCGCTCGACCTGCTGTTCCACATGGTCAACGAGGGGCACCGGCCACGCCGCGGCGCGGAAATCGCCGAGAAGGCCAGCGAGGGGGAGGGGCTGCGCTTCGAGCCGATGAAGTCGGACCTGTTCCTGCCGGAGAAGACCAAACTCATCGGCCAGCTGATCGCCGTGCCGGGCAGCGACCCCGACGACGAGGACGCACCGAAGATCGACACCCGGCTGCGCAACAAGGTGCTCTACGAGGTGCTGCGCCGGCTCATGCTCACCAAGGGCGGCAAGAAGCGCCGCGGCGGCTTCATCTCGTACGCCCAGCTCGGCATCAACCAGCTCGGCGCGGTCTACGAGGGCCTGATGTCGTACACCGGTTTCGTCGCCACCGAGCAGCTCTACGAGGTCGCCAAGAACGGCGACCCGAAGGACGGCTCGTGGATGATCCCGGCCTCCAAGACCGACGAGTACGACGACAACGTCTTCGTCTACAGGGAGAACGCATACACCGGCGTCCGCAGCCGGGTCTGCTACGAGGCCGGACAGTTCGTCTACCGGCTCGCCGGCCGCGACCGGCAGACCAGCGCCTCCTACTACACCCCGCAGTCGCTCACCGAGGTCACCGTCCAGCTCGCCCTCAAGTACCGGCTCGACCAGGACGACACCATCACCCCGGCCCGGGAGCTGCTGGACTGGACGATCTGCGAGCCGGCGCTCGGCTCCGGCGCGTTCCTCAACGAGGCGATCAACCAGGTCGCCGCCGAATACCTGCGCCGCCGCGCTCGCGAGTTGCAGGTCGACCTTGACCCGGAGCAGTACCACCTCGAACTCCAACGGGTGAAGGCGTACATCGCCCTGCACAACAGCTACGGCGTAGACCTCAACCGCACCGCCGTCGAGTTGGCCGAGGTGTCGCTCTGGCTCAACGTCATGCACGCCGGCCTCCAGGCCCCCTGGTTCGGCCTGCACCTGCAACGCGGCAACTCGCTCATCGGCGCCGGCCGCAAGACCTACACCGCGAAGCAGCTCGCCGACAAGTCGTGGCTGACCACCGCGCCGAAGGAACAGCCCTTCCGGGACGGGCCGATCGACGAGGGCACCATCCACCACTTCCTGCTCCCGGCCGACGGCTGGGGCGCGGTCGCGGGGGAGAAGGAGGCCCGCGAGCTGGCGCCGGCCGAGACCGCTCGATTGAAGGCCTGGCGTACGGCGATGAAGCGTGTCCCGTCCGCCAAGGGCAAGAACTCACAGGTCCAGCGGTTGCAGGCGCTCGCTCGGCGGGTCGAGTTCCTGTGGGGCTTGGTGCAGCAACGCCTCGCCATCTCCGAGCAGGAGATCCGCCGCGACATCAAGGTCTGGGGGGCTGACGATCTGCCGCCGGTCACCGAGGCGGTGCCCCGGGACGAGATCCTCGCCGACCTGACCGCGCCTGGGACGCCGTACTGGCGGCTCAAGACGCTGATGGACGTCTGGTGCGCGCTGTGGTTCTGGCCGCTGGACAAGGTCGGGCTACTCGACGGCTCCGACCCGGCCTACCCGGCCGCGCCCGTCCAGGTCTCGCATATCAAGGACGAGCCGGCGTACGAGGAACCGGTGGTCTACGAGACGGCGGACATCTTCGGCAACGTGCAGCCGCAGCAGATGAAGATGCCGACCAAGGCGACCGGCACCCGGCGGATGACCGTGGCGGAACAGCTCCGGCAGCAGGTGCCGCTGTCCGATCTGGACGACTGGCTGACGTTTGCCGAAGCGCTCGTCGGCCGACGTGACCTGGACGAGGACACCGCGCGGTTCTACGACCAGAAGTTCACCAGCCTGAACGAGATGAGCGAGTTTGAGGGGAAGCTCGACGGTGTCATCGGCGTCGACTCACCGTGGACTCTCTCCGACCGTTTTCCTTGGCTGCTGGCCGCCGATCAGATCGCCGACCAGCAGGGCTTCTTTCACTGGGAGTTGACCTTCGCGCAGATCTTCGCCAAAGGCGGCTTCGACCTTCAGGTCGGCAACCCGCCGTGGGTGCGTCCAGACTGGCGTGAAGACATAGTGCTGGGCGAATGTGATCCGTGGTTCGTAATGACTGAGTATGTGGCCGGAGAGACGTGGCGAGAGCGAAAGCGGGTCACCGCAAAAGCGGACAGACTTTACCTTCGTGAGCTTACCGCAAACTCCGGCAACGTTGCGTTCTATACCTCTGGCGCGACCTATCCTCTGCTCTCCGGAACGCGCCCAGACCTGTATCGAGCATTTATGTGTCGGGTGTGGCAGAACGTATCTCAGGCGGGAGTTGCTGGCCTGGTGCACCCAGACAGCCACTTCACTGGGGCCAGGGAAGGGCGGTTGCGTTCCGTAGCTTACAAACACCTCAGGCTTCACGGCCATTTCCAGAACATGCGACTTCTCTTTAGAGAGATTAATTGGCGCCAGGAGTTCGGTATACATGTGTACGGGGCCCTACGTGATCAGGTCTCTTTCACCCACGTCAACTGGCTCTATGCTACCGAGACGCTGATCGGCTCCTTAATGCACGATGGGTCAGGGTCTTTGCCTGGTATGAAGTCCTTTGGCACATGGGATCTACGGCCGCATCGTGGTCGGTTGATCACTGTGAATGATCTAGTGTTAGCCGAGTGGCGACTAGTGACGGGCAGCCTTGACGTTCCGGTGAGCCAGACCGCTCTTTTGCAGCCCATAACAGTCGGTGAGCAGATGGCGATATCCGCGCTAGCATCCATGGGGCGGCGACTTGCTGATCTTCAGCCTATGATTTCGACAGGATTGAACGAAAAAATCGCCAAGGACGAGGGCATCATCGCCTGGCAGGGCGAGGCTCCAGAGGATTGGTCTGAGGTGATCTTGCAGGGGCCTCATTTTGGGGTTGCTACCCCTCTCGCCAAGCAGCCCAACATCCCGTGCCGTAGTAACAAAGACTATGAGGCATGGAATTTGACAAGTGTAGCCGAGGATTCGGTCCCGCGGACAAACTACCGCCGGGTTGTCGACCGCGCGCACTACCAGCGGGCGCAGGATATGTGGCACGGGCGGCCGTCCACGGATTACTTCCGCCTCGTGTGGCGCGAAATGGTGCCGCTTACGACCGAAAGAAGTCTCTTTGCGGCAATCATGCCGCCAGGGCCAGCGCATATTCACGCCGTCCGGTCTATGGTGGTGGGTGGTGAGCGAGAGACGGCCCTACACGCAGCTTTCTGGGCGTCGTTGCCTCTCGACTACATGCTGCGGATAGCGGGCCGTGCCCATTTAGATGTGAACAATGCGGGAGCGATGCCTGCGCCTGATCCCAGTCATCCACTGGCTTCTGCCGCCTTGCTTCGCGTACTTCGACTGAACTGCTTGACGACCGCTTATGCGCCACTTTGGCAGAATATTTATGATGACCGGTGGAGGGATACGGAGGACTGGGCCGTCCCATGGGTCGAGCTGCCAGAGGCGCAGAAGCTTAACGATGTCGAGCGTTTCTGGAATGGCGGAGTGCCTCTTCGCACAGAGCGGGCACGCCGTTCTGCATTGGTTGAATTGGACGCCCTCGTGGCGGTGTGGCTCGGAATAGGCGACGAGGCGCTGTTGTCGATGTACAGGGCGCGTTTCCCTGTGCTGCACGAGTATGAGTCCGCCATGTGGTTCGACCGGAACGGGCGCAGAATTACCAGGGATTACTATTCGCGCGGCGTCAACCAGCCAAACGACGCCTTCGAGAAGTTGATCAAGTACCTCGATGAGCCGGAGCAGAACGCAATGCCTGCCGGCTACGAGGCTCCGTTCTATAGAGCGGATCGAGAGAATGAATATCGGCAGGCGCACGCAGTGTTCAGTAGGCGGCTTCAGGATGCGGTAGACGCAGGCTGGCAGCCGTCGTAGCCCTTTACCCCTCTCCCACCCCCGGAGAGCAGATGCTGCCGAGTAACCAACAGAAGCATCAGGCGGGACGCCCCGTTGCGGTGGCCGAGGCTCTGTTGCGCGGCTACTCAGCGAGTCTGCACCGTGCACGGACATTCGTAAGAGTCAACGAAAGAAAGGCAGCAGTGCAGGTCGCCGCGCAGGGCGACTGGATAATCGCGGACATCGACCGGATGACGGCGATGTCGGTTCACGTCTACGTCCTCGCCAACGTGACCGAGGGGCGTCGGGACTTCTACGTCGTGCCCGGAGACGACCTGCGTGCCGGGGGGCGCAAGCGGCACGATGAGTTCATGGCGAGCGTCGGCGGTGTTCGCCCGCGTAACGCGGAGAGTCGGCACACGGCGATCTACCCGAAGGACGTGGATGAGTGGCGGGACCGGTGGTCGTTGTTCGCTGATGCGACTCAGCCCGCGGTCGGAGACGCCCACTCCTGAGCCGATTGCCTAACGGGAGCGCAGCCGGCGCGTCCGCCAGATGCGCTCCCGTCCGTCGTGCAGCTCAGCGCTCAGATTTCGTAACCTGGATGAAGCTGGTCCAGGCGGCGGGGGAGAAGGTGAGGGAGGGGCCATCCGGGTCCTTGCTGTCGCGTACCGCGACGAGGCCGGGCAGGTTGTCGGCGACCTCGACACACGCACCACCGTTGTCACCGCTGCGGGTGCTCTTGCGCCACTGGGCGCCGGTCAGTTTAGCCATGATGGACCTCTTCGACGATCTTGTTGATGAGCTGCCTCGATTGTTGCTCATCGAGAGCCAGGGACATAAGGCTCGCCCAGACCTTCTCGTAGGCGGCGATCTCCTCGGGCCGATCGAGATAGAGGGCACCGGTCAGCGACTCGCTGTAGACGACCGACGGCTCCGGGACGACCCGGTTCGTCAACGGGAAGTCGAGCATCATGAAGGTGCCGGCGAGCGCGCCGTAGTGCGCCCCGACGGACAGTGGCAGGACCCGGATGGAGATGTTCGGCAGGCCAGTGAGGTCGTTCAGGTGTCGGAGTTGGTCAGCCATCACCGCACGGCTGCCAATCTGCTTGATCAGCAGCGCCTCGGCGAGCACCGAGCTGAGCTGAGGCGCCTTCGGCAGCCGTCGCCGTAGGAGGCCCTGCCGCTGAAGTCGGATGCTGATGAGCTGGTCGATCTCGTCCTCGCTCATCTCGGTTCGATTTTGATAGACGCCCCTGGCATACGCCTCTGTCTGCAAGAGGCCGGGAATCAGAGACTCGTCGTACCCCCTCAGCCGCGACGCGGCGGATTCGAGGCCGACGTACAGCTCGAACCAGTCGGGGATGGCGTCTCCGTACGAGTGCCACCAGCCCTTGGCCTTGGTCTCGTTTGCTAGGGCGGTGAGTGCGCCGGTCAGCTCGGCGGTCGCCCCGTACAGCTCGCACATGGCCTTGGCATCGACGGCGCGGACCGGGCCGAGGCCGGTCTCGATGCGCCACAGCTTCTGCCGGCTGAACTGCATTGCCTCGGATGCGCCGTCCAGCGTCATCCGGGCCTCGGTGCGTAGGTCGCGCAGCGCCCGCCCGAGCTGCCGTCGCGGCACTGTCGATCCCATGTCGTCGGCCATCCGCCACCCCTCTCCGTGTTGCATGGTGTTACATCCCGACGCCATCGCTGAAACGTGGAACCGTTGCCGTTCGGCCATTCTTCGGCGGCGCCACTGCATCAATAGCGATACGCGTCTGACCATACAAGACACTCCCGACAACAGTCATGTACGCGCAATTCCCACGCGACGATTGTCGGCATACCAATGGGGGTTCTGTATGTTTTTCAGGGTGATCGGATTTGCCGCCGGCTCCGGCGTGTCGCCCGGAGCCGGCGGTCGGGGCGGGGAGTCGCGGTCAGCCGGCCAGCGGACTGAAGCTGCGGCCGTCGAGCACGTTGATCAGGTCGTCATCGCGTTGCACCTCGTAGCCGCGCCGCCGTAGCTCGGCCACCAGCTCCGCCTCATCGCTTAGCGGGATCTCCAACAGGTCACCATTGAGGACGGTGGCCTGCTGCTTGCCGAAGCGCGTGTGCAGATCCTTCGGCAGCAGCGTGAAGGCCCGTTCCGCCACCAACGGCGGCCAGTCGCCCTCCATAACCGAACCCACCTCGTTGATGTCGAACGCTTCGTCGTCCGCAGGGTCCTCGTCGGGGTCGTAGTACTCCGGGTCGGCGGGGTTCGACACGTGGGTGGTCCGGATTCGCCGGGCCTCGCCCCAGGTGCGGGCGGCGGCGATCGCTTTGATCTCCGCAGCCTCCTCGGCGGCGGTGTCCGCGTCGGCGAAGGCGAGGCAGTCGTGCATCTGCGCGTGACCGTAGACCAGGCGCCGGGTGGTCGGGTGGTGCGTTGTCATGATCCAGATCCTGCCCGAGGCGTACGACGGGCAAGATCAGGTGTTGATGTGAGTCCCGTCGCGGGACCGCTCGGGCCAGTCACCTTCAGCGCCTCCGTTCTCTGTCGTGCGTACCTACCGGCATCATGCGGTTGGTCAGACGTGCACTGTCGCCATTGATCTATTTCGCTGCCTGTCGCATGCTGTGGCGATACGGCGGGAGGTCGGCTAATGACTCTGCGTATCCATGGCGAGCTGGACGGTGGCGGCACGTTTACGACTCACCGGTCGAGATGAGGGCGCATGGACAGGAGCGCCCGCACCCGCAGTGCGGCCGACGTGCCCCGTCCTCGGGGTTCTGCTGAAGCGTACGGCGCCGTGCTCGAGGCAGCTGTTTCCCACTTCGGTGCTTCCGTCGCGCCGATCCTTCAGCGGGGACTGGCTGCTCGGGAGGACACCTTGCGGGCACCAATGGTCGAGCTTCTCGTTGCGGCTGGACAAGCGATTGGTTGCCCGGTCAGGGCGCATGGCGAAGTCCGTCTCCCGGACCTTGCTATCCGCCCTGACTACTTGATCGACGTCGACGGAGCCCCGATCGGGTATGTGGAACTCAAGGCGCCGGGCAGGGGTGTTCCCGGCCACGGTTGGCATCCCACGGCCCGGGAGCGTAGGCAATGGGTCCAGCTTCAGTTGCTTCCGAACGTCCTGTACACCGACGGTCAGTCCTTCGCCGTGTATCGCTGGGGAGAATTGCAGGGGCCAGTGGCACGGATGGACGGCGACCTGCAGAGGGCCGGTGCGCGCCTTCGGCCCGCAGACGGCAACCTGGCGCTCGTGCTCCACGCTTTCCTTGCGTGGCGTCCACGTCCACATCGCCGCCTCGAACATCTGGTCCGAGACGCGGCACGACTTTGCCGATTGTTGCGCGACGAGGTGTTGGACGCCCTTGGTCAAGAGCGACTCGGTGGGAGGGTGCGGCTCTTCAGTGATCACCTAGCCGACTGGCGCACCTGGCTATTTCCCCACCTGAGCGAGGAGTTGTTCGCCGACGCCTACGCGCAGACCGTCACGTTTGGGCTGCTGTTGGCGCGTCGGTCAGGGATCGAGTTCGAGGGCAAGGAACTGCCGACGCTCGGGCGAGAGCTGGCCAAGAACCACCTGCTCGTCGGGCGAGCGCTGGCTATCCTGACCGAGGACCACGGTGGTCCTAGCATTGAGCAGCGCAGCGTGGCTCTCCAAACGCTGCGGCGCGCCATCGAGGCCAGTGACTGGACAGATTGGCGGACAGACACATCGGACCAGCTGTATGAGCGCTTCTTGGAGTTGTACGACCGAGCGGTTCGACGGGGAAGTGGCTCCTACTTCACGCCGCAGCCCGTTGCGGACTTCATGGTCCAGTTTGTCGACAGCATCTTGCACGACAAGCTGAAACGACGGCTAGGTCTGGCCGACCGCGATGTAGTGGTCGTCGACCCGGCTATGGGTACCGGCACCTTCCTGTTGAGCGTGATTGCACGTGTAGCGAAGACGATTGCGGCTGACCACGGGGACGAGCCAGCTGAACTTCGTGCTCTCCTCGGTCGTTTAGTTGGATTTGAACGCCAGATCGCGCCCTTCGCCGTAGCGGAACTACGGCTGCACCAGGATCTCGCGGCGCGGGGATTGGAGGTTGCCGATGAGAAGGTCAGATTCTACGTCACCGATACCCTGGAGGACCCTGACGTAGAAACGCTTGTTAGCCCGTACGTGTACCGGCCAATTGCTGACTCCCGGGCGCAAGCAATTAAGGTCAAGACCGAGGAACGAGTCATGGTCGTTCTCGGCAACCCGCCCTACCTCGAACGCGCCAAGAATCAGGGAGGGCTCGTACTTGCCAGCAACAAGGGAAAGTCGAGCATGCTCGACGCTTTTCGAGGCACCGGTACCGGCAGACTCGAGTTCAAACTGCACAACTTGAACATCTACTTTTGGCGCTGGGCCACCTGGAAGGTATTCGAAGCGCATCCTGAGCACCCGGAGGGGGTCGTGGCCTTCGTTTGCACGTCGGCCTACACGACCGGACCAGGCTTCGCCGGCATGCGCGAGTACCTGCGACGGCAGGCCGACTGGGGTTGGATCATCGATCTATCCCCTGAAGGGCATCAGCCCGAAGTGCCGACACGCATTTTCCCAGACGTGCAGCAGCCATTGTGTATCGGCGTATTCGGACGTGCCAAGGCGGCCGATACGGAAACACCCGCCAGGATCCGTTACGTTGCCCTCTCCGGGACCAGGCAAGAAAAATTCGACGCCCTCGAGGCTCTGACTGCCGCAAGCGGTCGGTGGTTGGACTGCCCAACGAAGTGGTCGGCTCCCTTCCGTCCCGCGTCGCAGGCCATATGGAACGACTGCATTGCGCTCGCTGACCTGATGCCGTGGCAATCCCCAGGTATCAAGGCCAACCGAACATGGGTTTACGCGCCGGACGAAGAAACGTTGGCCAAGCGGTGGCGGCGGCTAAGCCTGGCTCCCGTGGCAGAACGGCCAGATCTGATGAAGGAAACTAAGGATAGGGCAATCGCCGTCGCACTCTCGCCGCACTTCGACGGCACCGGTCAGCCGGCGTCACTGACTGGCGATATTGACCCTCAAGTTTCCATCATGCGCGTATCTTTCCGGAGCTTCGACCGGCAGTATGTTATTGCCGACCGGAGGGTTGTCGATCGCGCCCGTCCCGATCTGTGGTCTACATACGGAAAACATCAGACGTATCTGACGACACTGTTCGCGGAATCGGTGACCTCCGGACCGGCCGTCGTGTTCGCCGCAGAGGTGCCGGATAACGACCACTACATGGGTCATCATGGAGGCAAGACAATACCTCGGTACCGTGACGTCAGCGGTCATCATCCCAACATCGCCCCTGGCCTGATGGAGCACCTCTCTCGCCAGCTCGGTAGCGACGTTACCTGCGAAGACGTTTTCGCCTATGTTGCCGCCGTGGCGTCGCACCCCGGTTTCCCGACGCGATTTCGATCGGAGCTTCGCACCCCGGGAGTGCGGATCCCGTTGACAATGAACCCCGACCTTTGGCGTACGGCTGTCGGCCTTGGTGAACGAGTGATCTGGCTTCAGACCTACGGTGAGCGTTATGTCTGCCCGTCGGCTGGCCGTCCATCGGGACCACCGCGGGAACTGCGGCCCGATGTCCTCGTGCCCATACCAGGTGTGCCGGACCGCATGCCCGAAAGCATCACCTACGATCGGGACAGTTCGATCCTGTATGTGGGCGAAGGAGCCCTCGGCCCCGTTCCCTCAGCAGTATGGGATTACGACGTTTGTGGCACGCAAGTAGTCAAGAAGTGGTTCGACTACCGCTCCAAGCGGCCCCGCGTGCGCAAATCGTCTCCACTGAACGAAATCGTTGCCAGTAAGTGGGACTTCACCGACGACTTGCGAAACCTGCTAGCCGTACTCCATGGATGCGTGCTCCTCGAACCGCAGCAGGACGACGTGCTGAAAGCCATCCTCGATGGACCTCTTCTGAAGGCGACAGAGCTTGAGGATTTAGGCATGCTGCCACCGGCAGATGAAGCGAAACAGCCGATCATCGATGTCCAGTCTCCCCTCTTCCAATGATCGGCTCGGTCGGACCATGTCTCGCGGTCCGAGCTTCCGGCGGCCGTCGATTTCGATGATCCTGAGGACTGACGGCGCGCAG
Source organism: Micromonospora orduensis (assembly GCF_006228125.1). Classification (GTDB taxonomy): domain Bacteria; phylum Actinomycetota; class Actinomycetes; order Mycobacteriales; family Micromonosporaceae; genus Micromonospora; species Micromonospora orduensis. Next base: position 22,349 of record NZ_VDFY01000266.1, read on the forward strand.
GCGGGGCGTATGCGGCTGGTGGAGGCGGGACGCGAGACTGAGGTGAGCCCGGACCTGGTGCCCGGCGCCCTCGCCCATGACGGCGTCGTCCTGATCCGGCAGGGGTCCATCGCCGAGGTCCGGGCGCTGCTCGACCGCTGGACCGTCCCCGTCGACCATCCGCATCAGGTGGCCGGCGGGCTGACCGTCATCGCACCTCGGTTACGTACCGACGAGGACGACAACGAGGCCGGCTTCACCGATCTGGCCCTGTCGCCGCACACCGATCGCAGTCTGCACGTACAGCCCCCCAGCGTGCTCGCCACCCTCATGCTGACTCCGGCGAGGGCCGGGGGAAGCGCCACGTTGGTCGACGGCGCGCGGGTGCTGACGCTCGTCCGCCAATGTGCCGGGGATACCGAGATCGCCGGTCTGCGGCTGAGGACGGCAACCGGTCGACCAGGCCCGGCGGTTGTCGAGACCGGTGCCGGCCACGCCCGCATCCGCTATCGCGACGACCGGATCGCCCGTCCGTACAGCACCGATGGTCGTACGGACCTCGTGGTCACGCTCCGTCGCCTGATCGGTGAGACGGCCCAAACTCTGCACCTGGGTGCGGGCGACGGCTACCTCGTACACAATCACCGGTTCCTGCATGGGCGCACGGCCTTCACCGGGGACCGGAGCCTGGCGCGTTTCCTGGCGAGAGTCAACAGCGACCATCCGTACGCCTGGCTGAACCGGGGGTTTTCGATTGCGAGTTCCTAGACCTCGCGCTGCAGTGGCTCCGCCGCAAAACCGCGCGCGCCTCGTCGCCGCGCTGTCGAAGGTGCCGCCACCGTCCGACGCGGCCTTCCCGCAGGCAATCCGGGCCGTCGTCGAGGCGTATCCCGACCCGGAGCCGCTGCTGCGCGCCGTTCTCGACGATCACACCATTCGCAGCCGGTCCCGGTTCGCGGCGCTCTACGCTCTCCTACTGCGGTTACGACGCGAGGAGCGCCACGCGGAGTACGCCTCGGTCGTCCGAGACCATGAGGACGAGTTTGGGTCAGAGCCCTACTTCCACACCTTTCGCGCGATCGTGGCTCGCGCCAAGGGCGACCTCGCCTCACTTCGCAGCTCGGTCGAATACTCCCGTCAGGCCGTCGCCTCCATGCCTGACGTGGCGGCGGTGATCCATCAGCTGGCGGCGTTCTGGGTCGAATACCTCGAACGCCTGGAGGATCCAGGCCCGGCACGTGATCTCGACGAGGTGGAGCGGCACATCGACCGGGCGATCACCCTCACCCAGGGGCGTGTCGCCCACTACTACGAGACGAAAGGCCGGGTGCTGGCACTGCGCGGGGAGTTCGAGGCTGCCAGGGCCGCCGTCGCGCAGGCCATCGAACTGGAGCCGCGCGATTCCCGGGACCACCTGCGTCGGCTCACCCAGTACCAGTCGAGCCGGATCCGGATCGATCTGATGCAGGAGCGCGCCCGATGGGCCCAGGCCCACGCCCGCTTCCGCACCGAGTTGACCGAGTTCAAGGGCCAGCAACTGCAACTCCTGGGCCTGCTGGCGGCCGTGGTGGCCTTCATCGCCACGGCCAGCAACGTCGCCAGCCAGAGCGCAGGCGTCGAGGGCCTCCGTCTCATGCTCGTGGCATCCGGCGCAATCGCTGTCGTTTTCGGTACGTTCTCTCTCGTCAACAACAGCCGCATTCTCCGGGTGATCGCAGCGGTCGTCATCGGGTGCGCCATGATCGGGGCCGGTATGTTCGTGCCAGCCTCGTGGATGTCATGAGAGTTTGGACAGGCCATGAAGGTAGGAGAAGCGATCACCTCGGCCGGTGGCACGCGGGCGAATGAAGACCGCGTCGGCCACCGCGGCACCCTCGCCTGGGTCATCGATGGCGCCACCGATCTGTACGACGACACCGCGCTGCCCGCCGATAGCGACGTGCAGTGGCTTGTCGACCACCTCGCCGAGCGGTTGACGCAGGCTGGCGCGCACAACTATCAGGGTGCCGCCGCCGCGCTCCTGACGTCGCTCGCCGACGATGTGGCCCGGAAGCAGACGGCACTGTCGTTCCCCATAAGCCGGGTGCCACCGGCCTGTTCAATCGCGGTCTGTGTCGACCAGGGCATCGGCTACGACCTCGCTCGAATCGGCGACGCCACCGCCGTGGTCCACGGCGTTCGGCCGGTGGTGCTGTCGACCGGCTACTTCGACCGACGCGAAGCCGCGGCGGTGGCGACAAATGAGGACGAGGCAGACCGTGTCATCGCGGCCATGCACCAGCGCCGGCTGCACACGATGACCTCCGGTGATGTCGAATCGATCTTCTCCGGGCACCCGAATCGCCAACTTCGACCACACACCGCTGCCGGCGAGTGGACGCACGTCGACTGCATACTGCTGTGCACCGACGGCTTCGCCCGGCTGGTCACCGACTACAAAATCTACCGCTCGTGGGCTCAGGTGATTCCCGATGCGCGTGATCGAGGGCTGCACTACCTGGAGAAGTTGATCCGGGACGCGGAAAGCGAACCCGGTGGTAGCGGTGGTCGCTTCAAGCGAGCCGACGACATCGCCGCTCTCCTGCTGACCGCGAACTGATGCCGCACCACGGAAGGACTTCTCGCGTGACGGAGCGACCGCCGTACCTGGTCGAGCGGAACCAGGGGTATTTCGAATACCAGCTACCGATCTCGGTCAAGCTCGTCATCGATCACCATGGCCGCGTGCCGCTGTTACGGAACGAGCGCGACGAGTGGGAGTTGCCCGGCGGCAAGCTCGAAGTGGGCGAGACGCCCGAGGACGGCGTCTGCCGGGAAGTTGCCGAAGAGCTCGGCCTGACCATCACCGAAGTCGACATCATCGACTCCTGGGTCTACGAGATCACGCCCGTCCGGCACGTGTTCATCGTGAGCTTCGGCGCTACCTACGTCGGGGATGAGGAGCTTGTCTACTCTGCGGAGCACAAAGAACTCGGCGTGTTCACGTACGACGAGGTTCCCCGTCTGCACATGCCCGAGCCCTACAAGCGGACCATCCAGCGCTGGCGCGAGCGCCAGCCGACCTGACTGGGGCAATCGTTGCGCTATCAGATCCACTTTGAGAGCGAACTGCCCGCCGGCGCCCTACGTCGATTCCTGAGCGAGGACTACGGCATCTCGCCGGACGCCGTGTACGTCGGGCGGATCGAGGACAGATCGGTGGACGCCGGGTCTGCTGCACCGATAGGTGACAGTTTCAGTCACGCGGCCTGACTGGCCGGTGGGGTCATGATGGTCTCGTACTCGATAGGGGTCAACCGGGACAGGGATCGTTGGCGTCGACGGCGGTGGTAGG
>NZ_VDFY01000163.1 GCF_006228125.1 Micromonospora orduensis
ATAAGAGACAGCACCGGGGGTGGGCCGTGGCTGGAACGCTGCTGCTCCAGGCCGCCCTGGCCGCCGCCGGCTGCGGCGAGCACCGGCGCGCCGACGAGCTGACCGACCGGGCCGCGGGCGTCGCCGCCAGCCTGAGGGGGTACGACGACCAGCACCGCACCAGCTTCGGACCGGTCGCCGTGGAGATGGCGCGCGTGCTGCTGGCCGCGCAACGAGGTGACGCCGACGCCGCACTAATCAGGCACTCGACGATCGTTCGGCGGGAGGCGTGGCGGCGGCTGCCGGCGGAGCATCGGGGCGCCTACCTGCTCGACGCCGCGCGGGCGTACCTGCACGCGGGTGACCTGCGCGGGGCGGCGCGGGCGGTGGTCGACGCGGACAGTGTCGCGCCGGCTGAGGTTCGGTGGCGGCCGTTGGCGCGTACCCTCATCGCCGTTGTCGCCCGGGCGCAGCCGGCGTCGGCCGGCGTGGCGCGACTGGCGACGCTGGTCGGCCTTACCCGCTGACGGACGAGCGCCGGCGCAGGTCCTCGGCCGGGTTGATGGTGCGGACCGGGTCGGGCACCGTCCCTCGGCGTTGCCACTCGCGGGGGTAGCCGAGGGAGACCTCCTCGAAGCGCACACCGTCGTGGAACGTGGTGCGGGGGATGTGCAGGTGCCCGTAGACCACTGTGGCCGCCCCGAACCGCAGGTGCCAGTCGTGGGTGCGCACGGTGCCGCACCACTGCGCGAACAGCGGGTACCGCAGCACGTCGGTCGGCTCGCGTACCAGCGGATAGTGGTTCACCAGCACCGTCGGCAGCTCCGGGTCACGCTCGGCCAGCCGCCGTTCGGTCTGGGTGACCCGGGCGGCACACCACGCCTCGCGGCTCGGGTACGGGTCGGGGTGCAGCAGCGCCTCGTCGGTGCACACCACCCCGGCCTCGTACGCCAGCTCCAGCGACTCCTGCCGGGTACGCGCCTCGGGCACCCGGAACGTGTAGTCGTACAGCACGAAGAGCGGGGCGATCGTGGCCGGACCGCCGACGCCGTCCCACACCGGATAGGGATCCTCCGGAGTGACCACGCCCAACCGCCGGCACAGCGCCACCAGTTCGCGGTAGCGGGCCTCACCGCGCAGTCCCACCGGGTCGCCCGGGGGTGTCCACAGTTCGTGGTTGCCGGGTGCCCAGACGACCTTCGCGAACCGGCTGCTCAGCAGTGCCAGCGCCCATTCGATGTCGGCGTACCGCTCGCCCACGTCGCCGGGCACCAGCAGCCAGTCGTCGTCGTGGCCCGGGCGGAGTTCCTGGACGAACGCCCGGTTCTCCGGATGGCCGACGTGCAGGTCGCTGACGGCCCGTAGCCGGGGCGGAAGGCTCACGAACCCGAGGGTAGGCGGTCGCCGCGCGATCGGCACACCTCCGTCCCGCCGGCGGGCACGGTCAACAGAACCAGCCGTCCTGCACCCAGCCGCGCCGGTTGATGTACCCGTAGGCGAAGCCGTAGACGTAGCCGCCGCTGCGGGGACCCTCGACCAGGAATGTCTGACCCTGGTAGAGGGTGCCCATCCAGGCGCCGTTGGGCTGGGTGCGGACGAACAGATCGCTCGCGCACACCGTCTCCCGCTGGCCGATCGTGCCGTTGGCGGCCTGCGCGGGGGCCGGCGCGGCGATGGTGGCGGCGACGATCCCGGTTAGCACGCCAGCCATCACCCGGGTCCTCACCATGAGTCGTACCCGCCGATGCACTCGGCGCGCAGGTAGCCCCAGTCGTTGGGGCCGAAGTCGAACGACGCCGCCCACCCGTTGTAGACCGGGTGCGCCCCCGGCGTGTGGCCGATCTTGTTGCCGTAGGCCAGGGTGCGCTTGAGGCCGGTGGGCCCGCCGGCCGAGTCGTAGTTGGCGTAGAAGCTGGCGCTCTGGCAGACCACGATGGCGTGTCGTGGCACCACCGGGTCGGCCTGGGCCGGCGTGGCGCCCAGGGCGGCCACGGTCGCTCCGACGGCCAGCGCTGCGAGACTTCTTCGAAGCATGCCCACCTCCCGTGCGCCGAAACTTTCCTACCGGCGATCATATCGATGCTGTCGATAAATGTCGATGGAAGGTGGGCGTGCGAGTCGGCTCCGGAGGTGCCTTCGGTGGCCCGCATATCCGCCGACCCGGCGGGAAAGCGCTGACGTCCGAGAGCCAGAACCGGAGCAGGAGACGAACATGCCTTTCATCACCGTGGGTACGGAAAACTCCGCACCCATCGACCTGTACTACGAGGATCACGGATCCGGTCAGCCCGTGGTGCTCATCCACGGCTTCCCGTTCAACGGGGCAACGTGGGAGAAGGAAACCAGCGCGCTGCAGAAGGCCGGATACCGGACGATCACCTACGATCGGCGCGGTAACGGCAACTCGGCGCAGCCGGCGTTCGGGTACGACTACAACACGTTCGCCGCGGACCTCGACGTGCTGATGACCGAGCTGGACCTCAACGACGCCACCCTGATCGGTCACTCGATGGGCACCGGCGAGGTCGTCCGCTACCTGGGCAACTACGGCTCCCAGCGGGTCAGCCGGGCCGTGCTGCTCAGCCCGCTGCAGCCGATGTTGGCCAAGGCCGACGACAACCCGGAGGGCGTCGACCGGAACCTCTTCAAGGGTTTCCAGGATGCCATCATCAAGGACCGGTTCGCCTACCTGACGTCCTTCTGCGACGCGTTCTTCAACCCTGATCAGAACATGGGCAAGCGGGTCAGCGAGGAGGCGTACCGGGCGCACTGGCAGATCGGCGCGATGGCCTCCGGCAAGGCCACTCACGACAGTGTGGACGCCTGGCAGGAGGACTTCCGACAGGACCTGCCGAAGATCGATATTCCAGTGTTGATCGTGCAGGGTGACCAGGACCGGGTGCTGCCCTACCCGGTGACCGGCCAGCGGCTCGGCCCGATGATGCCGACCGGCACGCTCGTCACGCTCAAGGGCGCGCCGCACGGCATCCCGTGGACGCACGCCGACGAGGTCAACAAGGCGATCATGGACTTCATGAAGCAGCCCGCCAAGGCCAGCGCCTGACCCGTACCGGTAGCCGATCGGACGCCAGCGTCACGATGACGCTGCGGCACCCGACCCGGGGTCGGGTGCCGTCGGCGTTCAGGGCCGGCGGGCCACGACCGCGCCGTTGGCGCCGGGAGCGTCGAACGGCACGGTACGCACGTCGACGAAGCCGGCGTCGGTCAGCCAGGCGGCGTACTCGGCGCCCGAGTAGTTCCGGCCGCCCTCGGTCTCGACAAGCATGTTCATCCCCATCAGGGCCGCCTCCGGTGGCCCGGTGCGCTCGTCGTTGAGCAGCAGCTCGCAGACCACGATCGCCCCGCCGGCCGGCAGAGCCGCGTGGCAGCGGGCCAGCAGCGCCCGGTTCGTCGGCTCGTCCCAGTCGTGCAGGATCATGCTGAGCAGGATGACGTCGTGCCCGTCCGGCAGCGCCGGATCGGCGAGGAAGTCCCCGGGCGCCGCGTCGATCCGACCGGTCAGGCCGGCCTCGGCGATCCGCTCCCGCGCTCGTACGCACACGTGCGGCAGGTCCAGGACGGTCGCCCGCAGCTCGGGCAGGCGGCGGCAGAACTCGATCGGGAACGCGCCCGCCCCGCCGCCCACGTCGAGCAGCCGGCGGTGCGCGGAGAAGTCGTACGCGTCGGCCAACGCGCTGGCGGTGAAGCTGGACGTGGAGAACATCGCGTCCCAGAACTGCGCCAGCATCTCCGGATCGGCGGTGTCGAACATCGACTGTTGGGCCTCCGGGTCCCAGGTCAACGGCCGGTCCGTGCGCAGCGCCTCGCCGATGCGGTGCCAGGGCAGGTAGGTGCGTAGGTCCGAGTAGCGGACCTGCGCGCCGAAGTAGTACGGGCGGCCCTCGACCAGGAACTGCTCGGCCAGCTCGGTGTTGCGGTAGCCGTCGCCGGACTTCTCCAGCAGCCCCAGCGAGGCGCTGGCGGCCAGCAACAGGTCCGCCGGCCGGTCCGGCAGCCCGAACTCCGCGGCGGCCTGCTCGACGGTCATCGTCCGCCCGCCGGCCAATCGGGTGAACAGGCCGAGCTCGACGCCGACCGCGAGGGTCTTGAACCCCCACACACCGGCCACCAGGCGCATGAGGGGAGTGGGAGTGATCATGCGGACATCAGATCACGATTCTGCTCCGTCCACGATGGGCGGTCACGCGCGCAGCAGCGTGACCAGCCCGGCGGCCACCAGCACCCCGGCCCAGAGCCGATCGACGTTGAACCACGCCCGACGCAGCACCCCGACCCCGAGCACCTGGTAGACCAGCACCGCCACGACCAGGGCGGTGCCGAGCATCGCCACGGTGTGCACGCCCGCCGCCGCCAACCCGGGCAGCGCACCGACCGGCGCGGCGGCCAGGTGCCCGGAGTGCCCCCCGGGCACCGGCTCGGCGACCAGCACCGGCAGCAGCATCAGCCCCGCGCCGTGCGCCGACGACATGAGGAACGACCAGCCGGCGAGCTGCGCCGCGGACAGCCGCATCCCGGCCCAGCGGAAGTGCCGCTCGGAGAGCAGCCGCCACAACCCGAAGCCGACCAGCAGCACGCCGCCGACCACCGCCAGGGCGGTGCTGGCCGTCACCGATCTGGTCGCGGTGACCAGGGCGGCGACGATCGCCACCGAGGCGAGATGCCCCGCCGCGATCGGCGGCAGGGCGCGCAGCAGCGCCGCCTGGCTGCGCTCCTGCAGGCCCCGGGCCACCGCGAACAACCAACCCATCGCCGGGTTCAGGCCGTGGAACGCGCCGAGCGCCGCGAGCGTCGCCAGGGTCCCGAGGGTCACGGGAAGCAGTACGAGTCGGAGGAAGCGTCCCCGCCCTGCAACCGGGTCTGGTGCACCCGCAGACCCCGGAACTCCTCCCCGTGCGGGAAGAACCGCTCATCGGGGGTGAGCCCGCCGGCGTCGACGTCCACGTCGAGCTTGGCCAGCCAGGCGCCCACCCCGTCGGGGTAGAACTGGTCGTCCCACGAGCCGTAGAGCGAGTTGCTGACGTAGACCCGCCGCCCGTCCCGGCTCACCTCGACCATCTGCGGGCCACCAGCCAACGCCTCGTCGGGCGCGGACGGGTGCGCCGTGCGGCGGACGATCCCACCGAGGCGCACCGAGCCGGTCTGCACCGGGTGCAGCGGGTCGCTGACGTCGTACTGGCGCAGCTCTCCGGTGCCCCAGCAGGAGACGTAGAGGAACCGGTCGTCCACCGACAGGTCGATGTCGGTCACCAGTGGCGGCACCGCGCCGAACGGCTTGAGCAGGTCGGGCAGGTCCGCCGGGTCGGCCGGCTCGGCCGGGATGTCGATCACCTTGGTGACCGCCCAGGCGTCGCCGTCGCGGTGCCACAGCCAGACCGAGGCGGACAGGTCCTCGACACTGATCACCACCCCGACGAAGCCGTACGACTTCGACGGGTCGTGTGCCGGACGCAGCTCCAGCGGCATCTGATACTGGTCGCCCAGGTCGACCCGCTGGACGTGGCGGCGTTTCGCGAGGTCCCAGAAGTGGATGGCGTGGCCGTAGCGCCGGCCCAGCAGCAGCTCGCCGATGATGCCGTCCTCGATCATCGACGGGGTGCCCCACTCGCTGGTGACCAGCACGTCCTGGGTGAGATGCCACCACAGGTCGTACGCCAGGAACTGCGGACCCCGGTCGGCCTCCCACGCCCCGCGGACCTCGAAGGTGGTGTGGTCGAGGATCGCGATGCCTCCGGGCCCCTCCGCGCCGTCGGCGCCGCCGAGAGCGGAGAGGTAGATGCCGTCCGGGCCGCAGTGCACGGTGTGCGGCCGGGAGTAGCCGGCCCGCTTCGCCAGCTCCTCCGGGCCGATCACCTTGACGACCTGCGGCTGGCGCGGGTCGGGCTGCGTGTCGAGCACGTGGATCCGCGACGACCGCAGACCGGGCACGATCAGGTAGCGCCGCTCGACGTGCGGGTGCGGGGCGGTCGGGCAGAGCGCGCTGCTGCACGCGTTCCAGCCGAAGTGGTGCACCTCGTCACCGACGTACGGCAGGTCGGTCCAGCCGACGACGCGGCCGTAGTCGGGGGAGTCGGGGTCGGTGTCCAACACCACGATGGCGTCCGGGCGGCTGGCGGTGCGGTCGAAGGCCGCCACGTAGGCGAGCTTCTCCGCCGGTGCCGTCGCGGCCTCGCGGGGGGACGGGTAGAAGGTGGGGTCGGGGGTCCAGCGGGTCATCGCGTCTCCGCTCGTCAGGTGGTGGGAACGCCGAGCCGGTCGAGCAGGTGGCGGCGCAGCGCGCCGAAGGCCGGGTCGTCCGGCGTACGGGTGGGGGCGAGGTCGACGGGCAGGTCCGCGGCGATGCGGCAGTCGGATCCGCCCGGCGGCGTCCGCACCGGACAGCCCCAGCCCGACGTTGTCCGCCACCCGTTTCCAGGGCAGCAGCCGGTGTTTCTGGAAGACCACGGCGGCGGTGCCGTGCACGACGCTCGTCCCGCTGGCCTCGCCGTCCAGCCCGGCGAGAATCCGCAGCCCGAACGCCCGCGCACCGCGTGGACGGTGAGCACCGGCGCGGTCCCGTTCAGGTGGCCCGCAGTCCGCGACGCCATGTCAACATCCTCCTCTCCGCGACGCGCAACGCAAGGTCGGATATCAGTCCGAGCAGCGCGTAGACGAGCAGGCCGAGCACCACCCCGTCGGTCTGGCTGAACTCCCGCGCCTCCATCATCAGAGAGCCGCGTACTGGTTCGGCGAGGGTGTGCTGCCGATCCTGCGCGACCGTGGACTGTGGCGGCACCCCGACGGCCAGCCGGGGTCCGCGGGGCAGGTCGACATCCCTTCGCCGGAGTGCCGACGCGGGAGCCCGCCGCGGCCCGCTGACCGGGCCGGACGCCGCGACTCAGCCGGGTCGGCGGGCCAACCTCCGGCCGACCCGCCGCGCGACGAGGCTCACCGCCGTGCTGCCGGCCGCCATCCCGATCAGCACCAGACCCGCCCCGACCGGCCACAACCCGCTGTCATCTGTCGACGCGGCCCGCCACGACCAGGCCGCCGTGAAGGCCACCGTCATCACCGGCGCCACCAGCCACGGGCTGAGCCGGGTACCGGCGAGCGCGGCCAGCAGCACGAGCGTCAGCACGCAGCCGACCACCTGCCACGTCGCGTACGGGCCGCTGGTCGCGCCGGTCTGCGCGTCGACCGTGTACCCGGTGTCCCAGCTCAGCCAGAGCAGCCACACCCCGACCGTGGCCGCCGCCAGAAACAGAACACCGAGCAGTGCCCGCGTACCCCTCGTCGCCGTCATCCGGCGATCATGCCTCGCGTTCCCGCGAACCGGAATGGGTGCTGGTCTGTTGCCCCGGCCGGTGACGATCCTCTACGGTCGGCTCTAGCGGTGGGCGGTGCGGTCCGCATCCGACCCGACACCGCCGAATGCCCGTCGTGCGGGCCGGGATGGTGGAGTCCCGGGTCGCCCCGTCGGCGGTGCCCCGGCGTTCGTGTGAATCCCAGCTCGTCTCCGGGCGTTGCCGCCCGGCGGTTCGGTGTGGAGCCGACGGCGAGCCGGGCACGCCGACCCACCGGGAGAGCCCCGTGTTCCTCGGGCCGCACGAGCGGGTGGCGCGCGGGATGGCGTACGTCCCGCAGGGGCAGCAGTGCTTCCCGCACCTGACCGCCGCGGAGAACCTGCGGCTGGTCGCCGACGGCCGGCGCGACGGCGCGGTGGCCACGGCGGAGGCGCTGGATCTGTTTCCGGCGCTGCGCCCGCTGCTGCGGCGTCGGGCCGGGCTGCTCTCCGGCGGTCAGCGCCAGCAGTTGGCCATCGCCCGCGCGCTGATCACCCGGCCGCGGCTGCTGATGCTCGACGAGCCGACCGAGGGCATCCAGCCGTCCGTGGTCGCCGAGATCCAGGAGCGGATCGTCGAGCTGACCCGGCAAGCCGGCTTCAGCGTGCTGCTCGTCGAGCAGCACCTGGGTTTCGCGTTGCGGGTGGCCGGTCGCTACCACGTGCTGGAGTCCGGTCGGGTCACCTCGTGCGGCGACGGCGGCGTCACGGCGGAACGCGAGGTCCGCGCGGCCCTGGCGGTCTGAGCCCCGACCCGGTCCCTTCAGGTCGCGGGCGGCATTGCCGCTGCCGGTCAGGTCGTCGGCGCGGGCCCGGTCGAGTCGCGGACGACCAGCAGGTGCCCGGTCCGGCGGCGGCGGGGCCGCGCCGAGCGGGGCTTGAGGGCGAGGGCGAGCGCCGTGCGGCCCATCTCGGTCATCGGCAGGCGGATGGTGGTGAGGCTGGGGGCGAGGTCGGCCGCCACGGAGACGTCGTCGAAGCCGACGACCGACATCCGCGCCGGCACCGCCACGCGGCGGGACCGCAGCGTCGACAGCACGCCGATCGCCATGGCGTCGTTGAGCGCGACGATCGCGGTGGTCTCCGGGTGCTCGTTGAGGATCTGCTCGGTGGCCGCGCGCCCGCCGCCCCGGGTGAAGTCGCTGTGCACGACGGCCAGGTCGGCGCCGTACGCCCCGCGCAGCCGCACGGCCGACGACACGCCGGCGAGCCGGTCGGCGACCGTGGTGAGGCCGGCGCTGCCCGCGGCGACGGCGATCCGTCGGTGGCCGAGATCCATCAGGTGTTCGGCGAGCGCGAAGCCGCCGGCCTCGTTGTCCGGTAGGACGGCGTCGACGCCGAGCGCGTGCCGTCCGATGGCGGCGACCCGGCCGCCGTGCTCCTGGAACGCCGCAAGCTCGGCGCGGGCCTCGGCCTCCACCCGGGGGTCGTCGTAGCCGGAGCCGCTGATCAGGATGATGCCGACCCGTTGGGCGATGAGGTGGCGCAGCTGTTGCAGCTCGTAGGCGGGGTCCCGGCCGGACTGGCAGATCTGCACCAGCAGTCCCTGTTCTGCGGCGAGGTGGATGACGCCGGCGGAGATCTCGGAGAAGTAGGGGTCGTCGACCTGGTGGACGATCAGGCCGACCGTGGAGCGGGCGCCCCCGGCCAGGGTGCGGGCGTACGGGTTGGCGACGTAGCCCAGCTCGCGGGCGATCCGCCGGATCCGGTCGGCCACCTCGGCGCTGACGCCGTCGCGGCCGGCGAGGGCGCGCGAGGCGGTCGCCAACGACACGGCGGCGTGTTCGGCGACGTCCACGAGGCGCGGTCGCTGGTTGGCCCTGGACATCCGCAACTCCCCGAAAACATCCATGTCACCCGGTCTATTGCCAGTGACGTTCATCGAAGCCTAGGGTACGTAAGCGCTTACGTAAGCGCTTACGTAGCCGGCACCGCCGTGCCGCGAAACGAGGTGAACGCGATGTCCAGGGCCAGACGAGCCGCCGTCGCCACCGTCTCCCTGCTGGCGATCGGCGTGCTGACCAGCGCCGGAGCGCCGCCCGCGCAGGCGGACCGGAGCATCTCCCACGACGTCCACCCGGCCCTGCGCGCGCACCTGGTCGCCGCGTACGACTTCGACCACCCGGTGCCCGGCGACCCCGCGCTGGAACGCGACCAGGGCCGCTCCGGCACCGAGATCGAGCTGGTCAACGGTGGCGCCGCCATGCGGATGCCCGACCGCGCCTACCCGGGAAGCCGCAACGCGGTGCAGACCCGGCAGGTCGATCCCGCGGTCGCCGGCAACGACGACTGGAAGGCCGGCACCTGGTCGGCCAGCGGAGTGCGGACGCTGCGCGCCTTCGCCGGCACCGGGGGCACCACAGTGATGGGCTGGTTCAAGCTGAACATGGACAGCCCGCTGCCCAACTCCACCACCGCCGACCCGGACGACAGGTACAACGCGATCGGCCTGGCCGGGGTGCTGACCGGCGACTCCGACGGCCACGGCGTCCGCGCCCTGCTGGAGCTGATCGACGTCGACGGGGAGCTGCGCCTCGTCGCGCTCGGCCGACGCCTCGACGGCGGAAACTCCCAGACCTTCGCCGCGACCCGGGACTGGCGCGAGCTGCTGCCGGCGGGGGAGTGGGTGCACCTGGCCGCCACCTTCGACTTCGGCACCGGCGCCCTCGCCCTGTACCGCAACGGGGAACCGGTGGACGGCTTCTACACCCGTACCGACGACCCGTGGCTCGTGTCCGGCCCCGGCCCGCACGTGACCACCGCCTCGGACCCCCGGGGCATCAAGATCGGCGGGAGCTTTCCCCAGAACACGCTGGAGCGCAACCCGTGCGACTGCCGCATGGACGGGCTGATGTTCCTCGACAGCGTGGTCTCCGCGACCGACGTGCGGAGGCAGTACCGCCACCTGGCCCGCTGACCACCCTCGGCACCGTCCCACCGAGAAGGAGACACGCGTGCGCACCCTGTACCGCCGCACCGGCGGAATCCGCCGCCCCGTCCTGAGGGCGGGCCTCACCGCCCTCGTGCTGGTCCTGTCCACCCTGGTCGCCACCCCCGCCCGCGCCGCCGACGCGGTGTACGACCCGATCCCCGAGATGCCGACCCAGTCCCGACTCGGCCTGGTCCTGAGCGAGTACGCCAGCTTCCCGCAGTCGTACCCCACGCCGGCGCCGACCGATCAGCGGCTCATGCGCACCGCCCGGATCAACACCATCATGGAGCTGCCCGACGGCTCCGGCCGGCGGGCGGTGCCCGACCTCAACGGCCACCTCTACCTGGTCGAGGACGGTGTGCCGCACGTCTACCTGGACGTGGCGGCGACGTTCGCGCCGCGGTTCTTCTCCGGCCGTGGCCTCGGCCAGGGCTTCGGGTACGTCGCCTTCCACCCGGAGTTCGGCGCCAACGGCCGCTTCTACACCATCCACACCGAGCTGGCGTCGGCGACGACCACCGCACCGGACTACGCCCAGCCCGGCACCGTCTACCACGGGGTCATCACCGAGTGGACGGCCAGCGACCCGTCCGCCGACACGTTCGACGGCACCCGCCGGGAGGTGCTGCGCATCGGCTTCGGCGGCCAGGTGCACGGCATCCAGGAGATCAACTTCAACCCGACGGCGAAGCGCCACGACCGCGACTACGGCCTGCTGTACCTCGCGGTCGGCGACGGCGGCCTGGGCGCGCGCAACACCGATCCGCAGAACCTGGCCCTGCCGCACGGCAAGCTGCTGCGGATCGACCCGCGCGGCACCACCTCCGCCAACGGGCGGTACGGCATCCCCGCCACCAACCCGTTCGTCGGACGCGCCGGCACCCTCGGCGAGATCTACGCCGTGGGCTTCCGCGACCCGCACCGGTTCAGCTGGGACCGGGCCACCGGCCGGATGTACCTCGGGCACATCGGTGAGCACGCCGTCGAGGCGATCTACGAGGTCCGCGCGGGCGACAACTTCGGCTGGAGCGAGCGCGAGGGCTCGTTCGTGTTCGACAGGGCGGCCACCGATCCCTGCGACCGGCTCTACCCACTGCCCGCCGACGACGACAGGTACGGCTACACGTACCCCGTCGCCGCGTACGACCACGACCCCGCCGCGGACTGGAACTGCACCGCGGACGTGGGTGTCGCGGTGGCCGGCGGGTTCGTCTACCGGGGGCGGGCGCTGCCCGCGCTGCGCGGCAGGTACGTCTTCGGTGACCTGGTCGACGGCCGGGTGCTCTACACCGAGGCGAACGAGATGCGCCGTGGCCGTGGGCTGGCCCCGATCCACCAGCTCGCGCTCTTCGACGCGGCCGGCGCCCCGGTGCGGATGCGGGACCTCTCCGGTCCCGGCGCTCCCGGCGACCCCAACCGGGTGGACCTGCGCTTCGGCACCGACACCGCCGGTGAGCTCTACGTCGTCGCCAAGGCCAACGGGAAGATCTGGAAGGTCACCGGGACGAGGGAGTTCGCCAGCGGCGACGTCGGGCACACCACCCTGCGCCGTACCGCCGGCGCCGCGAACTGGGCGCCGGTGACGCCGGCGAAGTGGCGGTTCACCCGCGACCAGGTCATCCTCGCCGAGGCCGGAGAGAGCCGGCCGGGACCGCGCCGGCCCTTCGAGTACGCCGTGCTGACCGCCGGCCCGACCTGGTCGTCCGTCCAGATCGACGCCCGGGTACGACTCGACACGCCGGTTGGGGTCACCAACCGGGACGTCATCATCGTCTTCGGCTGGCGCTCGGACACGGAGTTCTACTACGCCCACCTCTCCACCGACAACACGATCTACCCGCACAACGGCATCTTCAAGGTCGACAACGCCGATCGGGAGCGCATCGACCACCAGTGGAACGGCCGCTCGCGCGGCGCGAACCCGGCGATCACCGACGCCGACTGGCACCGCGTCCGGGTGGTGCACCTGCCGGCCACCGGCGAGATCGCGGTGTACGTCGACGGGCACCGCGATCCGCTGCTGACCGCGAAGGACACCACCTTCGGATCCGGGCGGGTGGGCTTCGGCTCGTTCGACAACGTGGGCCGCCTGCGGGGCCTCACCGTCACCGGCGCGCCGGCCTGAGCGTCGTGCCCGGTGGGATCGGCGTGCCCGCACGGCCGTCCCCACCGGGCACGCCCGGCGCCGGTGTCCGCCGACCGGCCCCGGAAAACCCAGTCCGGTTCGTAGAATCCCTGCCATGCCGGAGATCGTCGAGTTACTGGCCTCGCCCGTGCACCGCTTCCTGGGCCGGCCCGCCGACGGCCCGGCGCCGGCCCCGCCCGGCGAACTGGTCGACGTGGTCCGCATCCGGTCCGGCCTCGGCATCGTCGGCGACCGCTACTTCGGTCAGCCGGCGCACCGCGACGCGAGCGTGACAGTCATCGCCCAGGAGTCCCTGCCGGCCGGTGTCGGCCTCGCGGAGGTCCGCCGCAACATCCTGACCAGCGGCATCGCGGTGGATGAGCTGATCGGCAGGGTGCTGGTGCTCGACT
Organism: Micromonospora orduensis; assembly: GCF_006228125.1. Taxonomy (GTDB): domain Bacteria; phylum Actinomycetota; class Actinomycetes; order Mycobacteriales; family Micromonosporaceae; genus Micromonospora; species Micromonospora orduensis. The sequence continues at coordinate 12,786 of NZ_VDFY01000163.1, forward strand.
CCGGAGACGGCCCGGTCAGCCTGCGGGTCAACCGGGCCGCCCGGCCGTGCGCCTGGATGGACGTCACCGTCGGCCCGGGGGCGTGGAAGGCGCTGCGCACCACCGGCGGCATCAGGTGCACGCCCCTGGACGACGGCACCCTGCGCGTCGGGCCGGTCGACATCACCGTCGGGCCGGTGCGCGGGTGACGCCGACGGAGGTGGTGGAATGACACCCGAGCTGCGTCAGCTCATCGGGGAGTTGCGGGCCGACCTGGTCGAGGACGAGCCGGCGAGCCTGGAGTACGCCCACTTCGGCGAGGGCGCCGCGATCGACGCCGTGCCGGCGGGCCTCCCGACCGACCTGCGGGACCTGCTGCTGGTGGCCGACGGCCTGCGCGCCGGCCTGGTCGAGCTGGCGTCCACGTCGACCCTCGCCGGCATCCAGTACCACCTCGACCACGCGCCGGACTTCTCGACCATCCCCGAGGACCGGGCGGGTTGGTTGGTGATCGGCACCTGCGGCGACGACCCGATCCTCATGGACCGCGGCACCGGCGCCGTCTGGTACTTCCCGCCGACCGGCACCGAGTGGTTCATGTCGGACACGTTCGAGGAACTGGCCCCCGACCTGGGCTCCTTCGTGGACTATTACGTGCTCGGCCCGGGCTACGCCGAGCTGACCCCGTCAGACGACCTGTGGTTCGCGTTCCTCGACGAGCAGGGCCTGCTCGACGACGAGGAGGACGAGAGCCCGTGACGGGGATCAGACCGGACTGATGTGCGCGGCGAGGACCCGCCAGCCGTGCGGGTCGTCGTGGACCCACGTCCGGGTGTAGCGCAGGCGTGCCGACATCGGCACCCCGTCGAACACGCCGGCCACCCGGCCCAGGAAGAACGTCACTCCGGTCGAGCCGACCACGAGCAGGTCCAACTCCTCCTCCACCAGCTCCTCGATCACCGAGGTGCGGTCCCGGTGCGCGGTCAGGTCGTCCTCCTTGCGGTACGAGCGGCCGTCCGGGCCGATGGCGATCAACTCATCGACGAGCAACTGGTCGAGGGCGGCGACGTCACCGGCCCGTTGGGCGGCCTGAAGGGTGCGCTCGGCATCGAGCAACTCCGCCTCGCGTTCACTGTCCGGCATGGGCCGTCCTCCCGATCGGGGTCCACCCGGGGCCGTCGTCCGACCGGGCTGTCCGCATTGTGGCAGCAGGATGGCGCGCCCACGTGCCGATCGGCGTCCGGGTGCGTCGCGCCGGGCGTTGGGCGCGTGGTCGGCCGCTGACTAGGCTGCTGACGTGACTGACCGAGGCACGCGGGCCGCCGAACCGGCGCCCCGCGTCGAGGATGTCGTCCGGGAGATCCTCGCGGTCGTCCCGGCCGGGTGCAGCTGGCTGCGTCCGGTGCGCGACGGCGGGGTCACCACCGACTTCCGGGTCGAGGCCACCAGCGGGCAGGACATCTACGGCCGCGGGGTCGGCCGGGTGGGCCTTCTGCTCAGCGAGCTGTACCCGAACATGGTCGACGGCCCACTCTGGCAGCTGTACCAGGAGGTGCTCACCACCGGATCGCCCGGCCGTCTGGCCGAGTTCCGGTACGCGGAGCAACGCGCGGGCGTCGTCGCCGAGTCGCTGTTCGACGTGCGGGTGGACCGGGTGCTCGGTGGCCTGCTGGTCGGCTGGCGCCGGCTGGACGAGGACCAGCGGCGGTTGGCGCGTACCGAGCTGTTGGGCAGCCTCGGCTGGGCCGAGTACGACCTGGCCAGCGGGGTCAGCGAGTGGTCACCCGGGATGTACCGGATCTTCGAGCGGGACCCGGCGCTCGGTCCGCTGTCCCGGGCCGAGCAGGCGGCGGCCATGCTCCCCGACGACCAGATGGTGGGCGAGGTGGCCTGGCAGACGCTGGACAGCGGGGCGTCCTCCGATGTCACGGTCCGGTTCCAGGCGCCGAGTTCGGTGAAGTACCTGCGGATCCTCTCCGACGCCTCGCGCGACGCGGCCGGCGCACCGTTGAAGATCTACGCCGTGCTGCAGGACGTGACCGCGCGGGTGGATTCGCGGACCGCCATCGAGCAGCTCAGCGACCAGCTCCGGACCCGGGAGACCACCGCGCTGGCCGAGCACCGGCTGGCCGGACAGTTGCAGAACCTGATCCAGCCGGTGCCCCGCGACGTGTTCGGGCTGGCCGGCCTGGAGGCGATGGTCACCTACCTGCCGGCGGAGAGCGCGGCCCGCGTGGGCGGGGACTGGTACCACGCCCAGACGTTGCCGGACGGCAGGGTCGTGCTCGCCGTCGGCGACGTCGCCGGTCACGGGCTCGACGCGGCCAGCGGGATGGCGCACCTGCGCTTCGCCCTGGTGGCCTGGCTGTCGATCGGCATCCACGACCCGGCGGAGCTGGTCGGCCACCTCAACCGCCTGTGCGGGCAGCTCGCGATCACCGCGACGGCGGTCGTCGCCGTCTACGACCCGGCGACCCGGGAGCTGTGTTGGGCACGCGCCGGGCACCTGGCGCCGCTGCTGTCCCGCGCCGGCGAAACCGGCCCGCTCGACCTTCCGCCGGGTCTGCTGCTGGGCGCCAGCGCCACCTCCGCGTACGGGGTGTGCGCGGCACGCCTGCGCCCCGGTGACCTGGTGCTGTTCTACACCGACGGGCTGGTGGAACGACGGGTGCCCGCCGACGCCCCGCTGGAGCAGGTGGCTGTGACGCTGTCCGCGTTCACCGCCGGGCCGGGGGAGCCCCTCGGTCGGCTGCGGGAGCTGCTGCACCAGCCCAACCCGGACGACGACACCTGCACGCTGGCCGTGCGCGTGCTGCCCTGACCGGATCACCCAGCCGGGTCACAGCTCCAAGCGGATCCGTACGACGGTGCCCTCCGGCGCGCTGAACATCGCCACCTCGTCGCAGACCTGCTCCACGATGGCGAGCCCGCGCCCCCGTACCGCCTCGGCGGCCGGCATGGCCCGACCGAGCGTGCGCGTCGGTCCCTGGTCGATGACGTCGCAGACCAGGTGGCCCGCCTCTGTCCAGAGCCGGACCCGGCCGCCGCCGGTCGTGTGCTGCAACGTGTTGGTCGCCAGCTCGCTCACGGCCAGTGCCAGCAGCTCCATTCGGTGCGCTGCCAGACCCCGGGCCGAGGCGCCGGCGCAGACGAACGCGCGCAGCGCCCGCAGATCCGTCGCCACCTGGTACGCCATGGTGTCCGCGACAGGGGCGGACGTGGCCTGCTCGGTCACGATCTCCCGCCGGTCGGCCGGCATCAGCCGGCCAACTGCTCGTCGGCGGGCGGGCTCAGCAGATGGCCCACGCCGGTGATGTCCAGCACGCTGGCGACCGCCCCGTCGGCGTTGACCACGTAGAGCCGCCGGCCGTCCGTGCGCGCGGACCGGTAGGCGGTCACCAGGGTGTGCAGGCCGGTGGAGTCCAGGAACCGCAGCCCGCCCACGTCGACCACCACGACCGGCGCGCCGCGCACCGCCGAGGTCAGCACGGCGGTCAGCTCGTCCCGGGCGGCCAGGTCACACTCGCCGATCAGGGTGACCACGATCCGGCCGGGCGCGCTGGACGTCCGGGCCTCGAAGTGGGGCATCGGGCAGCAACACCCTTCCTGGTAGCGACGGCCGTTGTCGGCACATCATGCCACCTGTCACCCGATCGACCGTGTCCTCCGTTCGGCGGTGATCAACAACGGTCCGTCCCTGTCCCCGTCGGCCGGGCGTCGTCGACCTCTACGGGCGGATGTCCAGCGCGCCGATCAGGCCGTCGCGCAGCGTGAACCGGTACCGCAGCTCCACCGGGCTGCCGGGAAAGGTGCCGCTCACCCGGACGAGGACCTGGTACGAGTCGCCCGCCTGCGGCTCCACCCGCAACGGCTCGGCCGTGTACGAGTACGCGTCCATCGACTTCTGCCGCCACGCGCGGATCGAGGCCCGCCCCTCGTACAGCCGGTCCTCGTCGGCCACGCTCGCCGTGTCGGCGAAGCACGCCACGAAGGCGTCCAGGTCGCCGTCGTCGACGGCTCGGAAGTACCGGTCGAGCACCTCGGGCAGGTCGACCGCCATCTGCTCCTCCTGCGCCGCGGGCCACTGTCGGGCGGCCGCCGTTCCCCGTCCACCCCACCGTACGAGACCGGGTCGGAGCCGCGCGGGGCAACGAACAGAACGCGCCGGGTTTGCCGCTGGTGGACCCGGGTAGCCACGCGTCTCCGGAACGAGAGGCGGGGGCATGGCCGAGCTGACGTTCGTCGACAAGGTTGCCGCACGGGCGGGTGTGTCGCCGCAGCAGGCGCGCCCGCTGACCGAGGCGGTCCTGCGGACCCTCACCGAGCGGCTCAGCGGCGGAGAGGCCGCCGCGCTCGCGCCCCACCTGGCCGCCGAACTGAGCCCACTGCTGGTCAAGGCCACCGAGGATCCGGAGGCGTTCGGGTTCGACGAGTTCCTGCGCCGGGTGGCCGACCGCGCTGGCACGGACCGCGCCGCCGCCGAACGCGGCACCCGGGCCGTGCTCCAGACCATGCACCGGGTGGTGGGGCACCGGGAGTTCGAGGACGCGCTGTCCCAACTCCCGGCGGACCTGCGGGCGTTGGCCCAGCCGCTGCCGCACGGCCCCTGACGGGCGTCGAGTCGACCGCCGTGGGCGGGGTCCGGCCGGTCGACGGCCGGACCCCGCCGTCGGCTCTCGTCGCCCCGCCGGTGTTGCCGAGGATCCACACCTCGCCGTCCTGGGAGGTGCCGGACTGGTCGCTGCCGCCCCAGGTCGAGATGACCAGCCGGCCGTCGGGCAGCCAGTCCATGCCGGTGACCTTCGGCTGGAAGCCGCTGGGCCGCAGGTTGGTGAGCGTGTAGCCGGGGTGCACCCCGGTCAGCGGCAGGCCGTCGCCGGGGGAGTCGGTGACCCCCTCGCACTCCTTACGACCCGGCGCGGTCACCCGGACCACTCCCGCGTCGGTGCTCAGCACCGAGCTCGGTACGACCACGAAGGACGACGAGCCGGGCGTCCGCCACTCCAGGGTGATCTGCTGCCCACCGTCGCGCTCGAAGTGGTCGATGCGCAGCGGGTGCAGACCGGCTGCGAGGGTGACGGTGCCCTCCTTGGGTGGGGTCGCGCCGTGCAGGCCGTCGTGGTTGATCACCACGCTGTTGTCGATCGACAGCTTGGACCCGTCGTCGCTGCTGAGCCGGAACGTGTAGCTGCCGGCCTGGGTGATGGTGATGTTGCCGAGCACCTGCGAGACGAAGTAGGTGTCGAAGCCGAAGTCGGCCGTCGACGTCCAGTTGATCGTGGACATCAGCCTGTCCACGTTCGGGGTCTGCGCGGGCTTGAGCGTGCAGATCTCGGAGAGCGGCACCTGCACGTCGAAGACGCGCAGCGTGACGCCGGGTTCCTGCTCGGGGGCGGCGCTGGCCGGGGCGGCCCAGAGGCCGCCGGCGAGGACGAGTGCCAGCGCACCCAGGAGGGGACTGCGGAGTCGGCGTAGCAGCCGTGTGCCCATCGTTCCTCCAGGAGGGATCGGAGTGTCCGACGGCCGGCGTACGAAGCAGTGGTGTGAGGCGGTGGCCGCCGGCCCGGCTCCGAAACGTCCTCGACGCCGACGAGTGACGAACCGGAAACACCGGGTTGATGGGTCGAGACATTAAGGGGTTTCGATTGCACTGTCCATGGCTTCGCGTCGATACATCAAAAGTTCCACATGTTCGTACGAAAGTCGGGGGCGGACGCGCCGAACCGTCAGGTGTGTCGGGCGCTGTCAGGCGGCTCTAGCGCCGACCGCGGCGAGCCGGCCTACGGCTCGTGCCGGCCTTTCGACCTGCGGCGCCGCCGGACTGGCGGGTGGTGCCAGCCGGCCGGCGAGCGGCGCCGGTCGACCGACCGGGCGCGGGTTCGCGCCGGGCCGCCACCACGACGATCGCACCGACGACCAGCACCACGGCGGCGGGTAGCAGCCAGGGCGGCAGCCCACCCTCCGCCGGGGAAGCGGTCGGCCCGGCCACCGGCGCGGCGGTCGTGGCCGACGCGGCGGTCGTGGCCGGGTGGTCGCCCTCGGCCAGCGCCAGCAGGGCCGGTTCCGGCCCGTTCGTGGGCGCCGTCCAACCGGCCGGCGCGGCCGTGCCAGGGCCCTGGTAGTCGAACGTGACATCACCCCGCACGGCCTCGCCGTCCGAGGCGACGGAGAGGTAGCTGGCGGTGTAGCGGCCCTTCGCCGGCCAGTGCGCCACGGTCACCATGGCGGGGAAGCCGGTGTGGTACAGCCGGGGCTCGAACACCCCGTTGACCGTGAAGTACTCCGTGACCGGCTTGTCCAGCCGCTTCGGCTCACCGAACGACCAGCCATTGTCCACACGCGAGCCGTTCGGCCCGGTGATGGTGAAATGCGCGTTCGGGGCCGGCTTCTCGGTGAAGTACAACGCCAACCGGGTCAGCGGCTCGCGTACCACGGTGCCGGTCAGCGGGGTGGACGTCGCCAACTGGCCGTGCGCGGACGCCGGAGCGGCCGGCAGTGCCAACGACACCACCGCCGTCGCGGCCACCGCCGTCGCGGCCACCGCCGCCGCGACCCGACCCAGGACCTCACACACAGTGACCAGCCTCGATCGCATTCGTTCATCATGGTCATTTCCCCGTCGCCGAACAAGACGTAGAGTTCTCATCCCCGACGATCAGTTCGACCCCCGTCCCCCTCGCGTCGTTCGGAGTCCGCCCGTGCACGTCCGCACCCCCGCCGCCCGCACCCGCGCCGCCCTCGCCGCCGGCCTGCTGGCCGCCCTGCTCGCCGCCGGTTGCGGGCAGGACGACGACCCCTCCGTGGCCACCTCCTCGACGCCCACGGCGGCCGCCGCGACGCCGAGCGCCACCACCGCGGCGGCGAGCCCGACACCTGCCGCGACCGCCAGCACCCCGGCCGTGGACCGGGAGATCACCGTGCGGATCGCCAAGCGGCGGATCGACCCGCCGACCGGCCGGGTCACCGTGGGTAAGGGCGAACTGGTCCGGATCACCGTCACCTCCGACGTACCCGACGAGCTGCACGTGCACGGGTACGACCTGGGCGCCCGACTGCCGGCCGGCACCCCCGGATCGGTCGAGTTCCGCGCCGACAAGACCGGGCTGTTCGAGGTGGAGACGCACGAGACCGAGCTGGTGCTGTTCCAGCTCGTCGTCCGCTGAGCGGGATGACCACCGCTCCCACGCTGCTGGCGCACGGCGTCGGCGGCCGGCAGGACCTGCCGATCACCCTGCCGCAACTCGTCGCCGCCGCCGCGCTGACCCTCGTCGTCACGTTCCTCGCGCTGGGTCTGCTCTGGCGCGAGCCGCGACTGGACCGGGACGCGACAGGTGGCCGCCCAGTGCCCCGGTGGCTGGCCGGCCTCGGCGACGCGCCAGCCTTCCGGTGGGTGCTGCGCGGCCTCGGCCTGCTCGCCGCCGCCTGGTTCTGCCTGTGCCTGCTGGCCGGGCCGGACTCCGCCGACAACCCGACGGCCGGGGCGCTCTACGTGCTGCTCTGGGTCGGGCTGGCGCCCGTGTCGCTGCTGCTCGGCCCGGTCTGGCGGGCCGTCAACCCGCTGCGGACCCTGCACCTGCTCGCCGCGCTCGCCGTACGACGCGATCCGCGGCGCGGCATCCGGGAACTGCCGGCCGGCGTCGGGATCTGGCCGGCCGCCGGCACCCTGTTCGGGTTCGTCTGGCTGGAGCTGGTCGCGCCCGACCGGGCCACCCTGCCGGTCATCACGGTCTGGCTGGCCGGGTACGCGACGGTCATGCTGGTCGGGGCCGCGCTGTTCGGCGCCGGCTGGTTCGACCGGGCCGACGCGTTCGAGACGTACAGCACGCTGATCGGTCAGCTCGCCCCGATCGGCCGCGCCGACGACGGCGTACTGGTGTGGCGAAATCCCCTCGACGGCATCGCCGGGCTGCGACCCCGTCCCGGGCTGGTCGCCGTGGTGGTCGTGCTGCTCGGCTCCACCATGTACGACAGCCTCTCCAACGCGCCCGGCTGGCTGCGCTTCAGCCAGGAGAACGGGCTGCCGCCGGCGGTCACCGGCAGCGCCGGGCTGGTCCTGGTCATCGTCGCGGTCGCCGTCGCGTACCTCGCCGCCACCGGGGCCGCGGCCCGCATCGGCCGCACCGGACCCGCCGAGGCCCGGGGCGTGCCCGGCGAGATCGCCCACTCCATCGTGCCGATCGCGGTGGGATACGTCGTGGCGCACTACTACTCGCTGCTGATCCTGGAGGGTCAGCGCACCGTCGCGCTGCTGTCCGACCCCCTCGGCACCGGCGCGAACTGGCTCGGCACCGCCGGCTGGCAGCCGCACACCGGGCTGGTCACACCCTCCGGGGTGGCGACCCTCCAGATCACCGTCATCATCCTCGGGCACCTGCTCGGCACCCTGCTCGCCCACGATCGTGCCCTGTACCTCTTCCCTCGGGCCCGGGCGGTCGCCGGCCAGCTGCCGCTGCTGGCGCTGATGGTCGCCTACACCGTCGCCGGACTTCTGCTGCTCTACGCGGGGTGATCCGACCCGGTTCCGACCCGTGCGTCAGGATGGCTCGTGGACTCCGATCTTCAGCGGTACCTCGACGACCTGGTCACCGCCGCCCGGGGCGTGCTCGGGGCCGACCTGGTCGGCGCGTACGCGGCCGGCTCGGTGGGGCTCGGCGCGTACCAGGCGGGGCGCAGCGATGTCGACGTGGCGCTGGTCAGCGCCGGCCCACTGACCCGGGTCGCCAAGCGTGCGCTGGTGGCGCGGCTGCGGCACGAGGCGCTGCCCTGCCCGGCGCGCGGGCTGGAACTGGTCGTCTACCGCCGCGCGGTGGCCGCCTCGGGCACCCCGGAGCCCGGCTTCGAGGTCGAACTGAACACCGGCGCGACCATGCCGTTCCGGTGCACGCTCGACCCCGCCGACCGGCCCGCCGCCGACGGCCGCTTCTGGTACGGACTGGACCGCAGCATCCTGCACCAGAGCGGGCTGCCGCTGCTCGGCCCACCGGCGGGGGAGGCCTTCGCCGACCCGGCCCCGGCGGACCTGCGCCGACTTCTCATCGAGGCGCTGTCCTGGTGGCTCGCGCTGCCGACCCCGCCGGACGACCGGCCCGCGCCGGGCGCCGAGGACGCCGTGCTCGGCGCCTGCCGATCGCTGGTGCGCCACCGCGACGGCGTCTGGCTCGCGAAGGTGGCGGCGGGACAGCGACTCGTCGACGCCGGCGACGCGCCCGAGGTGGTCCGTCCGGCGGTCGCCGCGCGGCACGGCGGGCCGCCGCCGACCGGAGGTCAGGCACGGGCCTTCCAGCGGCGGGTCCGTGACGAGATCGCCGGTTGAGACCGCCCCACGTCACCGCACCGGGCGGGCCTGGAGCGAGGCGAAGAGCAGGTTGAGGCCCTCGGTCATGGTCGGATGGGTGATGACGGCGTCCCGCAGAGCGGTCCACGGCATCCCGGCGAGCATGGCCAACTGCACCGAGGTGATCACCTCCCCGGCCTCGGCGCCGAGCAGCGCCGCGCCCAGGATCCGGTCGGTGCCGGCGTCGATGACCGCCTTCCACATGCCCTCGGTCTGGCGCAGGGTCCGCGCCCGGGGGATCGCCGCGACGGGCAGACGCGCGACCTGGATGTCGTACCCGGCGCGGCGTGCCTCGGTCTCGGTGAGACCGACCCGCGCCAGCTCCGGAGTGGTGAAGACGGTGTACGGAATCAACCGCCCGGCGGTGCTGCGACGCTCGCCCGCGAGGTTCGCCCGCACGATCCGGTAGTCGTCGAGCGAGGCGTGGGTGAACTGGGGGCTGCCGGCGACGTCCCCGGCCGCCCAGGTGCGTTCGGCGGTCGTGCGCAGGTACTCGTCGACCACCACGAAGCCCCGCTCGTCGAGCTGGACGCCGGCGACGTCCAGGTCGAGTCCGTCGGTGACCGGCTCCCGGCCGACCGCCACCAGCAGGTCGTCGCCGCTCACCACGCTGCCGTCGTCCAAGGTCACCCGGACGGTGCCGTCGGCGTCGCGGTCCACCCGGGCGACCGACACGGCGACGCGCACGTCGATGCCGTCGTGCAGGAAGACCCGCAGCAGTGCGTCACTCACGTCGGGATCCTCGCGGCTGAGGATCTGGGGGCCGCCCTCGACCACCGTCACCCTGCTGCCGAACGACGCGAACATCTGCGCGAACTCCACCCCGACGGTCCCGCCGCCGAGCACCACCAGCCGGGCCGGCAGCCGGTCCAGGCGCAACAGGCTCTCGCTTGTCAGCACTCCGGCCTCGGCCAGTCCGGGCACCGAGGGCAGGTGCGGACGCGTACCCGTGTTGACCACCACGTCGGCGCCGCGCAGCAGCCGCTCGCCGCCGTCGGGCAACGACACGCGCACCGTCCGGGGTCCGACGAACCGGGCCGTACCGATCACCAGGTGCAGGCCGGAGTCGAGGAACTGCTGCCGGTTGGCGGCGACCATCCCCTCGACGACGTCCTGCTTGTGCGCGCGCAGCAGGTCCACATCGACCCGACCGCCCTCGACCGCCAGGCCGAGCGCGGACGCGTCGCGTAGAAGACGGGCAGCCCGAGCGCTTGTCACCAACGCCTTGGTCGGGATGCACGCGACGTTGATGCAGCTGCCGCCGATCATGCCGCGTTCGACCATCGCCACCCGCCCGCCGGACCGGGCAATGTCCATGCCCAACGTCTTGCCGGCCTTGCCGCCGCCCACGACGAGCAGGTCGAACTCCTCCGGTCGGTCGGTCACCGGGCGCTCCTCTCGGTCGCCGGACGGCCGGCGGGTCGCCGCCGACGCTCGACGACCCGCCCAGCCTGCCAGCTCCGTGGAACCGTCGAGCCGGTTCGGCCCGGAATCCGCCCCGCTGACCGTCGACGCGTCAGGCGGTCAGTGGCGCGCCGTGCCGTTCTCGCTGACCGGCTGGCCGAAGGCCAGGAACGGCACCGGCGTCGGTACGTCCGCGCCGATGTGCCGGGGGTAGCTCGGCCGGGCGTCGGCGGGCGGTTCCGAGGTCTCCGGCTCGTCCGCGCCGCCCGAACCGCCGCGCCCGGCGGTGGCCTGCCCCTCGACCGGCTGCTCGACGGGCGCCTGCTCGACGGGTGCCTGCTCGACCACGGGTTGCGCGGCGCGCTCGTGCTCGACCGGCTGCGCGGCGCGCTCGTGCTCGTCGACCGGCTGCGCGGCGCGAGCCTGGTCGGGTGTGGGCTGCTCGACGCGAGCCTGGTCGGCCGAGGGCTGCTCGACGCCGGGGCGGTCGAGGCTGATCAGGTTGGCGCCCTGCCGCTCCGGCACGGACCGGTCGGAGGTGGCCCGGTCGGCGTTGGAACGCGCGCCCACCATCGGGTACTCGGCGGTCTCCGTACCGCCGGCCGCCGCGGCCATCACCGCGGCGGCGGCCAGGTCGGCCACCCGCTTGGCCTCCCGCTGCACCCGGGCGCGTACCTCCTTGGCGTGCCGCTCGGCGGAGTCCCCGGCACGCCGGGCCTCGTCCAGTCGGGCGCTCTCGGCGGTGAGGTCCCGGCGGACCTCGTTGAGCCGCTGCTGCATCCGGGACAGCTCGTTCTCCAGCGTCTCGCCCTCCTCGCGGATCTCGGCGAGCTGCTGGCCGGCGGTGTCCAGTTCGGCGTTCAGCGCCGCGGCCTCCTGCCGACGCTCCGCGATCTCCTGCTGCAACGTGGCGAGCTGCTCCTGGTGGCTGGCGGCCTGCTCGTCGGCCCGGTTGCGCAGCTCGGTCACGTGCTGCTGCGCCTCAGCCAGCAACTCGGCGATCTGCTGCTCGGTGGCGCTGCGCTGCTCGGCCAGCTCCTGCTCGGCGGCGGCCCGCTGCTCGGCGACCTCCTGCTCGGCGGCGGTCCGCCGTTCGTTGACCTCCCGCTCCACGCCGGCCTGCCACTGCGCCATCTCCTGCTGGTTCTTGGCCCGCGCCGCCTGGAGCTCCTGCTGGATCTGCGTACGGGCCGACTTCATCAACGCGTCGGCGGCCACCCGGGTCTGGTTGAGCTGCTGCGCGCTCTGCTCGGTGATCCGCTTCGCCTCGTGCTGGGCGCGCTCGTGCGCGGTCTCACCGTCGACGCGCAGCTGCTCCGCGTGCTCGCGGATCGCGGTCAGCTCGGCCTCGGCCAGGTTGCGCCGCTCCTCGTGGGCCTGCTCCTGCTCGGCGCGTCGGTTCGCCAGTTCCTCGGCGAGGTCCTGGCGTGCCTGGGCGGCGCGTTCGCGGGTGTCGACGAGGATCCGCTCCGCCTCGGTGCGCAGCTCGTTGGCCCGGTCGGTGGCCGTTTCGATGATCATCGCGGCCTGCTTCTCGGCGAGAGCCATTATCTCGCCGACCATCGGGCCCAGATCCTGGAACGAGGCCCGGTCCACCTGCACCGGCTGCTCCTGGAGCTCGGCCAGCTCGGCGCGCAGGCGCTGCACCTCGGCGGTCAGTTCGCGGACCCGCACGGCCGAGCGCCCGTGTTCCTTGCTGAGCATGGTGAGCTGGCCGTCGAGCTGCTCCAGGTGCCGGTCCACCTGGCGTTTGTCGTAGCCGCGCAGGGCGAGCTCGAAGCTTGGCCGAGAGGCCGCATCGTCGCGTACTGCGAGCGGCTCAGCGCCGATGGACATGCACCATCCTCCGTACGATCGGGCGCCAGGGGGCCGGCGGTCCGTGAGTGTGGCGCAACGCTACCGCCGCGCCCACCCCCGTGC
>NZ_VDFY01000233.1 GCF_006228125.1 Micromonospora orduensis
GTGTCGGGGCGTACCCCCAGCTGCCGGCGGCAGAGGCGCGGCTGGCGCTGCCGACGGCGGTGAGCCCGGCGGGCGCTGGGGTGCCGGCGCAGCGCGCGGCGCCGGTCGACCCGGCCACGGAGCTGGAGCTGGCCCGGCGGATGGCCGACGAGGCCGACCGGCACGGGCACCAGGCGGAGCTGCTGGCCCAGCGTCCGGCGCTGCTGCCGACGTGGTCGCCGCTGGCCCGGGCCGTCGCCGTCTACGCCGGGTGCGGGGCGGCGGCCGGGGTGCTCATGTTGACGCTGGTGCTCGCCTCCGGGATCGGCCTGGTCGACGGGTTCACGCTCGGCGCGTGGATCTGCGCGGGGTTGCCGGCGCTGGCGTTCTTCGGCGGGTACGTGGTGCTGGGCCGGTGGGGGAGGCCCGCGATGGTCGCCGGCGCCCCGCCGCGCTACCTGCCGCTGGGGTTCCTGATCTGTTTCCTGCTGGTGCCGCTGGGCTACTGCGCCTACCTGCTGCTGTTCCGCACGCTGCGCTGACCGGTCTCGCCTAATCCAGGTGGTAGGTGAGGACACCGGCGTCGCTGAACCTCTGCTCGCCGGTGCTCGAAGGGCTGAAGACGCGGCAGGCGCAGCCGTCGCCGGGCTCCTTCGCGGACGCCTCGGCGAAGTACCAGACCTGGCCCACCTGCGCCGTGAACGTCCGACTGGTCCGCGGCGGCACCTCCACCACCCGGTGCGCCGTGCAGTCTGCGTCGAAGAGCCACAGCACGTACGGCTCACTGTGTGCCGAGGCGGTGCCGCGTACCCGGTCTCCCCACCGGCCCGTTGGGATGTCGCGTTGGAAGTACGCCACCGCCTCCTGGCCCTTGGTCCGCTCGATGCAGGCCCGGGCCAGCTGTGCCGCGGAGGCGACTGTCGGACTGGGGGCAGGCGCCGCCGAGGAGGACGACCGCGGGCCCGACCTGTCGCCGGTGACGATGACCAGGAGGGCGGCGATGACGACGAGACCGCCGGACAGCCCGATGACCACGCGCCGGCGTCGTGTCTTCTCAGGTGTCATGTCCCGTCGCTCCCTCAGCTACCGGCCGGGCAGGCGACGTGGTCAGCCCTCTGTCCTAGTGCTGACGGCAGAGTCTACGGCGCTTTCCGCCGCGGCATCGTCCCCGAAATCCGCCCCGGCGTACCGCTGCTCGGCCCTCCTGGCGAGGTCGTTCCTCTCGTCACGGCTCGTGAACCGCACCCTGCGCCGTGGAGTTGGCGGCGGCCGCCAGCACGCCGTCTCGTTCGCTGTCGGTGAGACCCTCGTCTTCGAGCAGGCCGAGCAGCAGCACCGTTCGCGCGACCGTCGCCGCCGCGCCGTCCGGCACGGGTGGGCGCTCGCCGAGGGCCGCCCAGACCAGCGCCTCGGCCAGCACCGGGTCGACGTCGCACCCGGTGACGTCGTAGCGTTCTCGCGCGGACGCCACGAACCGGATCACCGGGGCCCGATCCTGCCCGGCCACGAACCGCCGCCGCACCGCCACCAGCAGCGCCCCGGCCAGCAGATCGGCATATCGCAGCCAGTCCGCCTCGGTGAACCCGCGCAGCCGCCGTTCGTGACCGCGCAGCCGCCCAGTCAGGAGCCCACGGAGCGCGGCATGGGGGTCGGTCATCGTCGTCTCCCGATCATTTCTTGTCGGCGTCGCCCGATGACGAGAGCGCGCGCCACGTGACAGCCGCGGGCGATCTCCTCGGTGCTGGCGCAGTCGGGTTCGTGGGGTGTGGACGCTGCCGCCGGCTCGCTGGTCAGCGCCACGGGCTCGCTGGTCAGCGCCGCCAGTGAGCGGTCGATGCGGCAGCCGCCGACCGCGAGCCGGGTGGCGACCAGGTCCAACCGGGTGATGGCCGTCGCGAAGTGTCGGGCCGCGACCGCGTCCGCCACGATTCCGGTACGCCGCAGCCGGTCCTCGGTCGCACCCAACCGCCAGCGGACACGGGCGGCCAGCGCGGCGGCCCGGTCCGCGTCGACGCGTGCGGCCCGCAGGGCGGCGAGCAGTTCGCCGGCCGAGCTTTGCTGCATCCCTCCGGCGGGCCGGCCTGCCTCCCGATCCGCGGCCAAGCCGGCGTAGACCAGGCTCAACGCCCGCCAGCACTCGGTGACCGCGTCCTGCCAGGGCAGCCGTCGCCCGGGCGGCCCCGCCCCGTGCAACTGCGCACTGGCGCGGTCGGCGGCGGCGATCGTCGCCAACCAGGCGTCGCGCAGGTCGTCCACAGTGTCGACGGTCATTCGCCCGCCTCCGCCGTGGACTTGACCAGGAGAGCGAAGCGCACCTCGCTGCAGGGGTAGTCCGCACCGCACCCGCAGACCCAACGGCATACCACGCGGGGAGGATGGGCGAACAGGGTGTCGTCGGCGTCCTCTACATCCTGATCGGACACGAGCCGGTGGCGTTGTTCGGGTACGGGGTCGCTCGGGTGTTCGTCGGGTCGATCGGGCATCGAGGGCTCCCGTCGGTAGGTCTCCTTGCTCAGGCTCTTGCGTCGGGGCGGCGTGCGGGCATGCCCCGGCACGCCCGGCCGGACGGGGGGACCGGCCGACCGGGCGCTCTCTGCGCGGTGGGGAAGAAACCAACTCCTCGGGTGCTGACCAGGGAGCCGGTCAGTTCGGAGCCTAGGATAACAAGCTATCGCAGTCAAGCTATCACTTGCGATAACAAGGTGAAGAGTGGTCGAATGACGGTGCTGACCAGGGAGTACCGCCATGCCACCAAGCCCCAAGTGGGTTGAGCTTGCCGAGCACATCCGCAAGCAGATCGCCTCGGGCGAGTTGTCGCCCGGCGACAAGCTGCCGTCAACCGCCCAGCTCTGCCAGATTCACGGCGTCTCCGCGATCGTCGTGCGGAACGCGATGCTCACCCTGAAGGCGGAGGGACTCGTCGTCGGCGTGCCTGGCGTCGGCGTTTACATCGCCGAGCGCTGAGGACACGGGATCCCAGGTTGCCCGTTGAGATCTTGGAAGGAAATGGCCCTGGAGGGGCCGAAATCTTCCAAGATCTACCGTCTCGCCGTAGCGGATACACGATCACGCGGTCGCGCTGGGTGCCCGGATCTCGTACGCTCCCATGTGGTCTCCGCCGGTGCGGTGGTGGAGGCGATGGTCGACCACGGGGAGGGTGCGCGTGAGCGCAGCACAGATCATCGCGAGGTTGGCGGCGGCGTCGCAGAAGCTCGACGAGGCGAAGGCCAAGACCGCAGCGGCAGCGCAGGACGCGGCCGAGGCGCGAGCGCTCGTCGCCGGGGCGCTGGAAGGTGTGGCGGCCGGCCCGTTGATCGGCATGATCGACGCGTACCGGCAGGCTCTCGCGCAGGCGGCCCAGGGTGGCGAGCCTGCCAAGCAACACGTCCAGGAGACGATCGCCAAGGTCCGAGCGCTGGGAAACTGAGCACGGGTGGTGGTAGCACAGCCAGCCATCCACCCAGGCGAGGCAACATTGCGTTGCGACCAGCGGTTCCAGCGATCGAATCCGTGCCCACCGATCGACAAGTCAGGCGCGAGACGCGTAGCCGAGAGGAACGTGAGGCTCCGCCGCCTGCAAGGCGCAGGCACGTCAGCCCGGAGGCAATTGCCGTCGGCGGGTCAGCGGCGGCGACGGCATGGGCAACCGTTGCGGAGTTCCTGCCGGCTATTCCGAAGGCTGTAGCCGGTGTGGTTCTTGGGGCTGTGGCGACCTGGGGATCCCTCAAGGCTTACAAGGCGAGATCGCAAAACAGCGGAGGTCCAGTTGAAGATCGATGAGCGTGTGGAGCAACTCGTCCGAGACACTCTGCACTGGGCCGTCAAGCGGCAGCCGGTCGAGTTTGACGAGGCACTGAAGGGCTTCTCCGACGTCTCAACACGGCGGTCGGCCATGGAGCTGCTCGTCGCCATCTCGGCCTTCGTCGCGGTTGATATGTGTGGCGGCAAGCCATCTCCTCGGCAGATCCAGGAGTTGGCCACAGAGGTCGCCGAGGCGGAGAGCTGGAGCTCGGCGACTGCGCAGGAAGTCGAGGCCTTTCTCAACACGATCCTGGCAGGCCGCCCGCTGTCGGGTGTCTTGCCCGCTGGCAGTGCCGTGATCCTCGCCTTCGTTGTGGCCGCAAGCCTCCTGTCCTCAGGGCCGAAGAGTGAGGGGGAGTGGTGGTTCAACTACCTGGACAAGGTGGAGGCGGCGATCGAAGCGGCGGCGTGACGAGCCTCCGACAGACGGACACTGACGCCGCAGGTATTCGGAGAGCGTCGGTCCTCATCACCACTCGGTCCCGAGTCAACCGGCCGACGCTCGCGAACATCAATCGATCGCTGTATGCCCCGTAGACGTCCGCTCGATGACGACGACCGGGATTTCGCGGTCGGTGTCCTTCTGGTAGCGGTCGTACGTCGGGAAGACCTCTGTCATCACCGACCACAGCCGGGCGCGCTCCTCGGCCGTGGCGGTGCGCGCCCTTCCGGGGAACCGCTCGCCACCGACCTGGATCTCGACGGTCGGATCGGCGCTCAGGTTCAGATACCAGGCCGGATGCTGGGCCGAGCCCCCGTTGGACGCCACCAGCAGATGGTTGTCACCGTCGCGCCCGTAGATCAGCGCGGTGCGGCGCAGCTTGCCGGACCGGCGGCCTCTGGTGGTGAGCAGCAGCGCGGGGTAGCCGTGGTACGTGCCGCCGTCCGCGCCGTCGCTGTCCACGTACCGCTGAATGTGCTTGGCGACCCAGCCGACCGGGCTGTCCTCGATCGGCTCGTGCTGCTCCTGCGTGGTCACGCCATCGCCTCCGTCGCCGAGCTCGATCGGGTGTCCCGGACGCATCGATCATAAGCGGATCTCGTCATGGGTCGACCGATGGCGGCCGGACCGAACACGGTGGAGAGCGATATACCTGTGGGTCATAGATATGACTCACAGGTATATCGCTCTCAGGGAACTGCGCCACCATTCGGTGGGACGAGCCGTCGTATTCGCGCAGGGCAATGGTCAGCCACGCGAGCGCGGCAGGCAGCACTTCTTGTACTTGGCGCCCGAGCCGCACCAGCAGGCGTCGTTGCGGCCGGGTGGCCAGGCGGTCACGCCGGCCTCGTCGAGGCTGTCGGCGTACTCGTCGAGGGTTTCCTCGTCGATGGGGTCGTCGCCGGCGAAGGCCGCCAGGCCCTCGACGGTGCCGGCGACCACGCCCAGGTCCGCGCCGCCCAGGCCGGAGGCCTCGGCGAGGGCGCGTTCGATCTGGGCACGGTGTTCGTCCCAGGTGGACGGGTAGCTGCCGACGAGCGCCGGCCAGCGCACGAGCAGGGCGTCGAACTCGGCCTGCGGCCAGTACAGCAGCGTCGCCGGGCCGTCGTCGAGCGCGTCGAGGGCGTGGTTGCTCGCGGCGCGCAGCCGGTCGGCGAGGTTGTCGTACTCGTCGTGGGGTTCGCCCAGCTCCTCGCGCAGGTCGTGCCGCCGCTGAACCAGGCCGTAGATCATGGCGGCGGCCTCGTCCTGCGCGTCCTCGGACTCGTGCTGCTGGGTCCGGGTCCGCTCCAGGATCGCGTCCAACGCGCCGGTGAGCCACTCCAGCGCCGTCTCGGCGTGGCCGGACTCGGCCAGCTCGTCAATGAGGTACGTGGCGTCGGGGTTGGTCTCCAGCAGCGGACGCAGCTCGGCCAGCTCGGCCAGGCCCTCGTCGGAACGGCCGAGGCGCAGCAGCAGGCCGCCGCGCACCGCCCGGGCGTACACGTCCTCGTCGGGTTGTTCGGCGATGGCGCGGGTGGCCAGGGTCAGCGCGTCGGCCAGGTCACCGGCTTGCTCCAGGATGTCCGCGGCGACGAGCAGCGCGTACCCGGTGTCGTCCGGGTCGGCGACCCGTCCCTCGTCCACGGCGCCCACCAGCTCGGCGACCAGGGCCGCCGGGTCCGGGCTTCCGGATCCCAGGGAACCGATCTCCTCGATCCGCTCGGTGGTCAGCAGTTCGGACATGGTCACATCCTGGAGAGACGACAGATGGTGGACGGGGAGCGGCCAGCGTACTCCCGGACATGCCGCAGCCCGGGCGGCGAACCGCCCGGGCTGTGACACGGACCCTCAGCGGGTCGCGGGCATGGTGGCGAACTCGCCGGCTAGCTCGGACTCGACGATCGTCGAGGTGGACGGCCGGCGACCGGCCGACGCCCGCCGGGCGGACGGGACGGCGAGGGCCGCGAGGGCGGCCGCCAGGGCGATCGCGGTGAGGACGAGAAACCCGGTCGTGAAGCCGGCCTCCCGGGGCAGGCCGCTGGCCTGCGGGTGGGCGGTGATCACGCCGCTGACCACGGCGGCGCCGATCGTGCCGCCGATGGTGCGGATGTTGGCGTTCATGCCGGTCGCCACGCCGGTCTGGCTGGCCGGCACACTGCCGACGATCAGGTTGGCCATCGACGCGAAGGCCAGGCCGATGCCGAGGCCTACCAGACCACCGGCGACGGCGACCTCCCAGCGGGTGTCGTGCGCGGCGGCCAGCATGCCGGAGGCGGCCACGTTGAACGCGGCGCCGGTGGCGAGCTGCGCCTTGGCGCTGAAGACTGCCTGGAGTCGCCCGGCGACCAGGCCGGCGACGAACATCGCGACGAGCATCGGCAGCATGAGCAGGCCGGCCTGGCTGATGCTGGCGCCGAACCCGTAGCCGGCGGACGTGGGGGTCTGCACGAACTGCGGGAGGAACGCGTACACCGAGAACATCGACGCGCCGTAGAGCAGGGCGACCAGGTTGGTGGTCCAGACGCCGGGCAGGCGCATCATCCGCATGTCGATCAGCGGGTTGGCCGAGCGCACCTCGGCGATCAGCCAGCCGACGAGCAGCACCACGGCGAGCGCCAGCAGGCCCAGCACCCGGGCGGAGGTCCAGCCCCAGGCCGCGCCCTGGCTGATCGGGAGCAGCAGCGCGACCAGCCAGCCGGAGAGCAGCACTGTGGCGCGCCAGTCGATCCGGCCGGGCGTGCGCACCGGCGACTCGGGGATGAACAGGTGCGCGGCGACGGCGGTCAGCCCGACCACGACCATGGGGATCCAGAACAGCCACCGGTAGTCGAGCGCGGTGACGATCGGGCCGGCGAGCACGACGCCCAGGCCACCGCCGGCGGCGACGATCGCCGAGATGGCGGCGACGGCGCTGGAGACCCGCGCGGCGGGGAACTCGTCGCGGATGATGCCGAACGACAGCGGGAACACCGCGCCACCGATGCCCTGCACGACCCGGGCGACGATGAGGACGCCGATGGTCGGCGCGATGGCGGCCAGCAGGCAGCCGAGGGCGAGCGCGGCGAGCGAGACGACGAGCATCCGCTCCTTGCCGACCATGTCGCCGACGCGGCCGAGGATCGGCGTGAAGATCGACGCGGAGAGCAGGTAGGCGGTGAGCACCCAGGTCACGGTGTTCTGGGAGGTGTGCAGGTCCTGCTGGATGGTCGGCAGCACCGGAGTGATCAGCGACTGGAGCATCGCGAAGAACCCGGCGCCGGCCGCGAGCACGGTGAAGGTGAGCCGACGCGAGCTGCGTCGGGAGGTCACTGACACGAGAAAGAACTCCTGATGACGGTACGGAAGGAGGTTTGTCGCCCTGCCGTCTGCGGCGGGCGGGATGTCGGGTCCGGGCGATCGGGTGGCCAGGCGGATCGGGCGGGTCCCGAGGTAAGCTAACCGGAGGGTTCCCTCCGGCATTTCCGGAGGGGTGCCTCCACTAAGCTAGCGGAGGGGTGCCTCCGGATGCAACCAGGATGAGGTGACGCACGTCATGACCAGCGCGGGGCAGACGCCCGAGGTCTTCGCGCGCCGGCCCAAGCGAGCCGACGCCCGGCGCAACTACGACGCACTGGTCGTCGCGGCTCGTGACGCGTTCGCCGAGAACGGCGCCGCCGCCTCCCTGGAGGACGTGGCCCGACGGGCCGGAGTCGGCATCGGCACGCTCTACCGCAACTTCCCGACCCGGCGGCACCTCTTCGAGGCGGTCTACGTCGGGGAGGTCCGGGCGCTGAGCAGCTCCGCCGCCGACCTGGCCGAGCTGCCCCCGTGGGACGCGCTTGTCGCGTGGCTGCACCGCTTCGTCGCGTACGTCGCCACCAAGAGGGCGCTCGCCGAGCAGTTGCTGCACGACTCGGAGATCTTCCAGAGCTGCCGTACGGAGATCTACGCCGCTGGCGAGCCGTTGATGCGCCGCGCGCAGGCCGCCGGCGTGGTGCGCGACGACATCGTGTTCGACGACGTGGTGCGGCTGATCAGTGGCCTTACCATGGCGCAGTTCCCCTCACCCGAGCAGCGCGACCGGGTGCTCGGCGTGGCCCTCGACGGGCTGCGCCCCACGACCGCCGCCCGCTGACCGCTCAACCGTCGACGAGCAGCAGCCACTCGTCGTCGAGCCGCTTCACGACAGTGCCCGTCGGCCAGCGGTGACCGAGATCGACCACCGCCCGCGCCTGCTCGACCTGGGGTCGCCGGCTGAAGTGGACGTCGCGGAAGCTGGCCATGCTGTGGAAGCGGGCCCGGCCGAAGTTCGCGGCGTCGGTGAAGCGGGCGTCGTCGAACAGCGCCTCCGCGCCGAACACCGTCCAGCGGAACAGCGCCATGCTCGTGAAGCGGACGGAGCGGAAGCTGGCCGACCCGCCGAACTCGGTGTGCTCCATGGACAGGGCGCCGAGGAACTCGGCCTCCCGGAACGAGGCGGCCTCCTCGAACCGGGTCGCGTCGAAGCTGGTCGGCTGGCCGAAGGTCGCCCGACGAAATGAGGTCGGGCCGGCGAAGCTGGACCGCCGGCAGGACAGGCCGTCGAACGCGGCCCCCTCGAAGCTGGCCGACCCGGCGAACCGCGCCCCGTCCAGCACGACCTCCCCGTCGGCGTCGAGGCCGTCGAAGACCACGTCACCGACGACCGCCGCCCCGAACAGCATCGCCCCCCGCGCCGTCGCGCCCGCGAAGCTGGTCGCGCCGGTGAACACCGCACGCCTGAAGTCCGCGTCGACAAGCGTGCAACCGGCCGCGTCGAAGTCGACGAGCGCGGCGCCGGTCAGGTCCAGCACGACGCCCGGCCAGTGGTCCGCGTCGTCCGCGCGCAGGTGCCGGGTCAGGACCCGCTGCGCGGTGCGCCGGACCTCCGTCTCGCGCGGCTCGTCGTCCGGCGCCGGCATCCGCAGGTACGCGCAGAGCACCGCCACGATCGTCGGCCGCTGCGCCGGATTGTCCTGGCCGAGGCGTTGCAGGGCGTGCAGCCCGCCGAGGCGTACGGCCGCGCTGTCGTTGCCGAGCAGTTCGACCGCGCGGGTGTACAGCTCGGTGAGCCGGCGTTCGGCGGCGTCGTGTTCGGCCGCCCGGGACTGCCGGTCCTGGTGGTGCTGCGCGGCCTCGGCCACCGACTCGGCGTGCGCCTGCACCCGGTCGCGGTGGGCCTGGTCGCGGGCGGCGACGCTCTCCTGGTGTAGCTGCGCGCGTTCGGCGATCCACTGGCGGCGGGCGGCCAGCAGCAGCGCCAGTCCACCGCCGGTTCCGGCGACGACGGTCAGCCCGGTGCGGATCGCGTCGATGCGCAGTGTGGCGCGGGTGTCCGGCTGGCCGGCCCGGTCGGCCTCGGTGAGCAGCAGGTCCAGCACCAGCCAGCCCAGGGCGACGGCGGCCAGCAGGCCGACCAGGACCAGCCACCACGGCATCACCCGCAGTTGACGTTCGGGGGGTTCGTCCGCGGCCACGGCCACAGCATGCCAGCCGGTGGCTCCGTCCGATATGGAGCGAGGCGTTATGCCTGTTTGCACCCCCGCCGGAACAACGGGTTACCGGCGCGTAACAAGTCATTGACGTTTCCAAATTGTTGCGGGCATCATCGTCGCACGGTCGACCGGACACCCCCACCCACCTGCCCGGTTCGCCGGGCGCCTCCCCCCGGAGGTGCAGCCATGCTGCTCCGAAAGACCGCCCTCGCCCTGGCCCTGGCCACCGCCGCCGTCCTCGTGACCACCACGCCGGCGGTGGCCGCCCCCGCCCCCGTGGCGGCAGCCGCCGCAAACCCCGTCATCGTGGTCGGCGGGCTCAGCGGCGTCGCCATCGCGTACGAGCCGATCGCCGCCCGACTGCGCGGCGACGGCTACCGCACCTTCATCTACCAACTGCCCGGCCTCGGCCTCGGCGACATCCCGGCCTCCGCCCGCGCGTTCGCCGGCTTCGTCGAGCAGGTACGGGCCAGCACCGGGGCGTCCACCGTGGATGTCGTCGCCCACTCCGAAGGCGGCCTGGTCAGCCGCTACTACATCAAACGGCTCGGCGGCACCGCCACCATCGGCCGGTACGTCAGCCTCGGCACCCCGCAGTACGGCACCTACGTGGCGAACATCGTGGCGTTCCTGGGCCTCGGCAGCTGCGCCGGCATCGTGGCCTGCCAGCAGATGACCATCGGTTCGGCGTTCCTCGCCGACCTCAACGACGGCGACGACACACCGGGCGCGGTGCGGTACACCACCATCCGCACCCTCCAGGACGAGCTGGTCCGACCCACCGGGAACGCCGCCGTGAACGACGGGGCGACGAACGTGCTGATCCAGGCGTACTGCCCGCTGCGGGTCGTCGGGCACCTCGGCCTGGTGCTCGACGGCACCGCGTACACAATCGTGCGCGGCGCCCTGGTCGACGGCCCGGTGCGACCCAACTGCGTCGCGCTCTGACCCGGCCCGCGCGGGCGGTCCCCGGGACGGGGGCCGCCCGCGCGGCTTCGACGGCGAGTGGCGACGTTCCGGCGAAACGGTCTGGCAGACATCGGATCACCTCGATAACCTGCTCCGGCCGTCCATTCGGGACAGACAGGTGACCGTCCACGAGGAGCAGCGCGCATGACCGAGCCGCCGGAGGGCACGCCGCCGACCGTTCCGCAGCTCGACATCCGGGCCGCCGAGCCGCCGACGGCCGACCCGCCGCAGCCCACCGGCGGGTTCGCCGACCGGCCACCCGGCTATCCCAACGCGCTCATCTGGCTGCGCGCCGGGATCCTGCGGGACTGGCGGGGCGTGCTCGGGGCCTTCGTGGCCACCTGGTTCTACCTGCCGGTCGCGCTGCTGCTGGCCGTCTGGGGCGGCTGGCCCCGGTGCTCAAACCGGCGGCGGTCGAGGCGGTCGAGGCCCGGGTGCGCGCCTGGTTGGACGAGTGCGCCAAGCAGACAGTCGCCGCTCCCCAGGGCTGCCCGTTCCGCTACTACGGCGGCTCCGCGCAGAAGGTCACCTGGAAGATCCTGGAGTACCCGAAGCTCGTCGTCGAGCTGACCGGCCCGACCACCGCCCAGGTCGGCACCCCCTACGAGACCCAGGGCAAGGTGCAGGTCAGCGGCACCACCACGTACTTCGGCGCCAGCTCACCGTTCACCGAGGAGGACGGGTTCACCGTCGCGGGCGTCGTCACCGCCGACGGGGACACCATCGCCTTCCGACCCACCGCCAACTGACCGGGAGAGACCGTGACCGACAGTGACGCCGCCCGGCTGCCCGTGCGGCTGACCATCAACCCCCGGCAGCGGCACCAGCCGCCGGTCGCCCTGCTCGACTGGATCCACCGCAGCCCGGAGTACCGGCCCGTGGTCCGCCAGGCCGGCGGCGGCGGCGGGGGACGGCCGGGCTTCAGCGACGCGGTGATCATCGCGGTGCTCGCCCAGGGGCTGCTTCCGGGCCTGTTCAACCTGTTGCAGTCGTGGGTCGACCAGCAGCGCACCGAGGCCAGCATCCGGATCCAGGCCGGGGACGCCGAGGTGGAACTCCAGGTGACCGGGCGCACCGACTCCGCCCGCCTGCTGGCCCAGGCCACCGAGGCGCTGCGGGCGGCCCGGGAGTCCGGGTCGGACACCGCCGGCTGAACCGACGACGTCCGACCCGGCGGCGGGTCAGCTCGCCTTGGCGAGCGCCTCGAACTCGTCGTCGGTGAGCCGTACGTCGGCCGCGGCCACGTTCTCCTCCAGGTGCGCCACCGAGGACGTGCCCGGGATCGGCAGCATCACCGGCGAGCGGCGCAGCAGCCAGGCCAGCGCCAACTGCGCGGGCGTGGCGCCGTGCCCGGTGGAGATCGCGTCCAGCGGGCCGCCCGGACGGGCCAGCTCGCCTGTCGCGATCGGGAACCACGGGATGAACGCCAGGTCGTTGCGCTCGCAGTACTCCAGCACGTCCTCGGCGCTGCGGTTGGCGAGGTTGTACAGGTTCTGAACCGAGACGATCTCGGTGATCGCCCGAGCCTGCTCGATCTGCTCCACGCTCACCTCGGACAGCCCGATGTGCCGGATCTTGCCCTCCTCGCGCAGCAAGGCCAGCTCGCCCAGCTGGTCGGCGAGCGGCACCTGCGGGTCGATCCGGTGCAACTGGTACAGCGGGATGCTGTCCAGGCCCAGGTGGCGCAGGCTCAGCTCACACTGCTGGCGCAGGTACTCCGGCCGGCCCAGGGGCCGCCAGTCAGCCGGCCCGGAGCGGCTCAGCCCGGCCTTGGTCGCGATGACCAGGTCGTCGGCGTACGGGTGCAGGGCCTCACGGATCAGCAGCTCGGAGACGAACGGCCCGTACGAGTCGGCGGTGTCGATGAACGTCACGCCCAGCTCGACCGCCCGGCGCAGCACCCGCAGCGCCTCGGCCGGGTCCTTCGGGTCGCCCCAGACACCCGGGCCGGTGAGCTGCATCGCGCCGTAGCCGAGCCGGTTGACCGGAATGTCGCCGCCGATCGAGTACGTGCCGGACGCCTTCGCGGGCTGCTTGCTGATGTCGGTCGCCATACGCGGTTCCCCAATCGTGTCGTCGCGGCGGGAGGCCAGCCACCCGCCGCCCAGCTGATGATCCCCCGAATCGCGCCGCCATATCCCAGGGATCCTGTGGGAGGGAACACGCCGGCTGTCCGGAATCCGCATCTTCCTGCCCCTGGCATGCCACCTGTCCGGTCTGCTACCCCTGAACCAGGCCGGTCGGGGAGGCGCGATGTGGCGACGGTTCAGGTCCGACCCGGTACGACGTCTGCGGGAGCGGCTGGACCGCTTCGCGGCCACCCTGAGCCCCCGTGAGGTGCTCGACTCCGGCGCGATCCGCGACGCCGAGATCGTCATGGAGTTGGTGACCGGCACGCCGACGGACGGGCCGCTGCCGGAGCAGGTCGCCGAGGGCATGGTCCTGCTCGCCTGCCTGCACTCGTACCGCTACCAGCTGCTGCCCCCGGGTGAGGACGCCGACGACCTCGCGCGGGCCGTCCAGCTCACCGAGTTCCTCCTGCGCTTCGCCCCGCACCGCGTTCCGCCGTCGCTGCTGGCCGTCCTGGGCCTCGCACACCCGGGCGGCGCCCGCGTCCCGAGCCCCCGGCCAGCGGACGACACGGCCGGCGCCCGGTACGTGGAGGCGGTCATGCTGATGGGCGCGGCGGAGGCAAGCCACGACTACCGGGCCGCCGACCGGGCCGAGACGCTGCTGCGGCAGGCGGTCACCGGCACCCCGCCCGACGCGCCGGAGCGCCTGCACTACCTGTCCGCCCTCGGCAAGGTGCACCGCGACCAGTTCCAGCACCTCGGCCGCAGGCGCGCCCTGCCGGCCGCGATCGACGCGCACCGGGAGAGCCTGGAGTCCACCCCGGCCGGGGACCGGGAACGGCCGGCGCGACTGTTCAACCTCGGCAACGTCCTCGGCGACAGGTACGACACCGAGAACGACCCGGCCGACCTGGACGAGGCGATCATCCTGCTGCGCGAGGCCGCCCGGACCGCCGGCGCGACCGCTCCGGTGGGGGCCATGGCACGCGCCAACCTCGGGCAGCGCCTGCGCGACCGGTGGCGGCTGCTCAGGCGGCCCGGCGACCTCGACGAGGCGGTCGACGCCCTCTCCGCGGCCCGCGACAGTGGCGATCCCCGGATGGCCGCGCTGCACGGCACGGCCCTCGCCGAACGGTTCCTGCGCGACCGCGCCGACCGGGACCGGGACGCCGCGATCGACGCGTACCGGTCGGCGTTGACCGGGTTCGGCGGGCTCGCCCCGGATCTGGCGGGCACCGCGCAGGCCGGGCTCGCCGCCCTGCTCGCCGAGCGGCACCAGGCCGACGCCGCCCCGGCCGACCTCGACGCCGCCATCGAGGCGTACCGGGTGGTGGGCGCCGTCGGGTCGACCCACGGCGGACCGGACCGCGCCGACGCCCGGCAGGCCCTGGCCGGCCTGCTGGTCACCCGGTACGAGCAGCGCCGGCGCGTCGACGACATCACCGAGGCGGTGCGATTGGTGCGCGACGCCGTCGCCGCCGAGCGGGACCCGGCCGGGCGGGCCCGGCGGCTCGCCGACCTCGGCTACACGCTCGCCAGGGGACAGGCCGACCTGGGCGGGGTGGACGCGCTGCGGGCCGCCCGCGACGCGCTCACCGAGGCCGGGTCGCTGCTGCCCCGCGCCGACCCGCTGCGCCATCAGGTGCTCAACAACCTCGGCAACACGCTACGGGAACTCAGTGACCTCGCCGGGGAGCCGGCATTGCTGGAGCCGGCGGCCGTGGCGCTGCGGGAGGCGGTGGCCGCCGCCGCGCCGGCCGCCGCCCTGCTGCCGCGCTACCGCTCGAACCTGGGCCTGGTGTTGCAGTCCCTGTTCGCCTCCACGCAGGACCTGGCGACCCTCACCGAGGCCATCGGGGTGCTGGCCCAGGCGGCCGAGGCCGCGCCACCGGGGCACCCGGACCGGATGCTGGCGCTCACCAACTACGGCTCCGCGCTGAACCGCCGTGTCGAACTCGCCGTCGAGGGTGCGCTGCCCGCCGGCGGGGAACCGGGGGACCGGGTCGCGGCAGGCGTCGCCCGGGACTCCGACGCCGCGATCACCGCCCTGCGCGAGGCTGCCGACCTGGCCGAGCGGGAAGCCGAACCGGTCGAGTACGTCCAGACGCTGGCCACCCTCGCCCTGGCCCACCTGCTGCGGCACCGACTGCGCGACGACCCGGCGGCACTGGACGAGGCGATCGGCCTGCTTCAGCGGTTGGACGGGCTGCCGTCGGCCGACGTGGACCGGCACCGGATCCGCACCAACCTCGGCAACGCCCTGCTGCTGCGCTTCCGCGCGGAACGCGCCGACGCCGACGGGGTACGCGCCGACGGCGAGGCCATGCTGGCCGCGTACCGGGGGGCGGTCGACGCGCTGGCCGCCGACCATCCCGCCCGCGCCATGTGCCTGAGCAACCTCGCTACCGCTCTGGAGGCGGTCGCCGGGTCCGCCGAGTCGGCCGAGGCGACCGAGGCGCTGCGCGCCGCCGCGCAGGTGGAGGCCGCGCCGTCGCTGCTGCGCGCCAGGGCGGCCAGCCGGTACGCCGCACACGCCGAGGCGGCCGGGGACCTGCCCGCGGCGCTCGACGGGTACGCCACCGCGATCGAGCTGATCGACCTGGTGGCCTGGCACGGCATGGACCCCGACGACCAGGCCCGCCTGCTCGGGCTGTTTCCCGGTCTGGCCAGCGACGCGGCGGCGGTCGCCATCGCCCTGGACCGGCCGCGGCGGGCGGTCGAGTTGCTGGAGTACGGCCGGGGCGTCCTGCTGGCCCGGGCCCACGACGCGGGCGCCGACCTGGCCGCGCTCCGCGCGCAGGCCCCCCGGCTGGCCGCCCGGCTCGCCGAACTCCAGGCCACCCTCGACGATTTCGCCGTACCGCCGGCCGCATCGATGTCACCGGTCGGTCCGCCCGGGCCGGCCCCGGAACGGCGCTACGACCTCGCCGTACGCCGGCGTGAGGTGCTGGCCGAGATCCGCGAGCGACCCGGGTTCGCCGACTTTCTGCGCCCGCCGCCGTTCGCCGCGCTGGCCGAGGCCGCCGTCGGTGGTCCCGTGGTGCTGGTCAACGTGGCCGCCCGGCGCTGCGACGCGCTTGTCGTCGCCGACGGCCGGGTCGAACTGGTGCCGCTGCCCGGGCTGACCCTGACCGAGCTGGTCAGCCGGACGGCCGGATTCCTCACCGCGATCGCGGTGCTCACCGGTCCGGCCCAGCCGGACGCCGCGGAGCCACAGACGCAGCGCCGCCGGGCCGCGGCCCGCGGCGAGGTCGGCGACACGCTTGACTGGCTGTGGCGGGCCGTCGCCGCCCCGGTGCTCGACGCCGCCCTGCCCACCGCAGCGTCGTCCGAGCCGGACTGGCCCCGGCTGTGGTGGTGCCCCACCGGGCTGCTCACCCTGCTGCCGTTGCACGCGGCCGGCCCACTCGACGGCGGCGACGGGGTCCTGGACCGGGTGGTGCCGTCGTACACGGCCTCGCTGCGCGCGTTGGCGCACGCCCGCCGTGGCGTACCCGCCCGAGCCGAACCGGTCGACTCGGCGCTGGTGGTCGGCATGCCGCAGACCCCGGGCCTTGCCGACCTGCCCGGCGTCGGGCGGGAGGAGGAGATCGTCCGCCGGCACCTGCCCCGGGTCCGTTCGCTGCTCGGCCCGGCGGCCACCCCGGCGGCGGTGCTGGCCGCACTCCCCGGCCAGCCGGTCGCCCATCTGTCCTGTCACGGCACCCAGGACCTGCGCGCCCCGGCCTGGGGACACCTCGCGCTGGCCGGCGGCGCGCTGCACGTACGGGACCTGTGGCGACCCGCCCACAACCCGGCCGCGCTCGCCGTCCTGTCCGCCTGCGAGACGGTACGCGGCGGCGCGGCCCTGCCCGACGAGGCGCTCACCCTCGGCACCGCGTTCCAGCTCGCCGGGTTCCGGCACGTCATCGGCGCGCTCTGGTCCATCTCGGACGCGTTGACGGCCCAGCTCTGCGCCGACGTGTACGACGGCCTGGCGGTGCCCGGCGGGGTCGCGCCCGACCGGGCGGCGGCGGCCCTGCACCAGGCGGTCCGCCGGCTCCGCGCCGCCCTGCCCGGGCTACCCGACACGTGGGCCGGCTACGCGCACCTCGGGCCGTGACGGCCCCTGCGTCAGGAACCCGGCGCGTACCAGGTCACGCCCACGGCGGCGACCAGCAGCGCGGTGCAGAGCAGCACCAGCCACACCCCGGCCCGCAGGAACCGCACCGCCGCCAGGGCCTCCAGATGGTCGCCGAGCGGAGCCGGCGGAAGGTCCGCCACCGGGGTCACCGTCAACCGGCCGTGCGCCGCGCGCAGCAGCGCCAACGCCCCGCCCACACCGGCGGTCAGCGCGGCGAGCAGCAGGACACCGACAAGCGCCCCCCAGCCCGACGCGAGCGTGCTGACGTCGGTGCGACCCCGGATCAGGCTGAACCCGACCAGCGCCACCAGCAGCCCGCCGAGACCGTTGCGCCAGGCCACCGCCGCCGCGCGGACCCGCTCCAGCTCGCCCCGCAGCAGGCCGGCCACCTGCTGGGCGCGGTGCAGGTCGGCGACGGTCGCGGGCGGCCCCGGACGTAACCGGATCATGCCTCGACCTCCAGCCGCAACGTCCAGTGCGCGCCGCACCCGCGCAACCCGGCCGGCCGGGCCGGATGGTCGGCCTCGCACTCGCAGAGCACCGTCCGGTAGTCGGCATCCGGAACCGCAGCCGGGGAGTCCCGCCGGTACAACGCGTCCACCAGCATGCTTGTGGTCGGGTGGTCACAGCGGGGGCACCGCCCGCTGAGCTGCACCGCGAACTCGAACTGCCGCACCGTGAAGTCGGCCGCGGCCCGCACCGCGTACGCCTCGTCGGTCACCTCGGCGTACGGCAGCACGCCCGCCACCGGCTCGTCGTCGCCCATCCGACCTCCCCTGCGCGCGCCCGCCCGGATCGTCCACCGTAGTCGGTCGGGGCACCGGGCCGGCGGGATCGATCCTCGGCAACCCGGGCAGCGCCGCCCCGACCGGGGCCAGTTGCGCCGAGCGACAGGTACGGCCCGCAGCGGCGTGCGACGCTGGGCGCGTGCCGGCGACACCGGCCGGTACGTGCCGACGCGACGGCGGAGGGAGCACCCATGGCGGGAGTGCCGCAACTCAACTTCGCGCTCGACACGTACGAGTGCATCGTGATCTATCCCGGCGCGGCCGGACGGGCCCTGCCGGCGGAGACCGTGCAGCGGTTGCAGGCCGAGCACACCGAGCACATGCAGGCGTTGCAGCGGCGCGGCATCATCCTGGTCGCCGGTTCGGTGGACGGTCCGGCCCGCAACCCGGACCCGCCGATCGGCTTCGGGCTGGCCCGCACCGGCAGCGTCGACGACGTCCGCAGCGTCCTGGAAGCCGATCCGGCCGTGCAGGCCGGGCTGTACCGGGTGGACGTGCTGACGTTCCTCTGCCCGGCCGGTTCGCTGGAGTTCCCGCTGGTCAAGACCGAGAGCTGACCTGGCGTTCCAGCGATGGCTGTCGTGATGGTGACGGCGTCCGGCCGCCCGCCGGTGTTACGGTCGCGCCCTGCGCGGGCCGCCGGGGCGTACCCGGCGCCACCGGTCGGCCCCGGTCGAGGAGTCGCCGTGATCTCCGCCGCCCGCCCCGATGTCGCGTCGGCCACCGCCCGGCTGCACGCCCTGCTCGGTGACCGGCTGCACGAGCCGGCCGATCCCGCGTTCGACGCCACCACCCGACTGTGGAACGGCGCCGTGGACCGCTCTCCCGCGCTTGTCGCCCAGTGCCTGGACGCCGACGAGGTCGCCGACGTGCTCCGCGTCGCCGCCCGGTGTCACCTGCCGGTGTCGGTCCGCTCCGGCGGCCACGACTGGGCCGGCCGGGCGCTGCGCGACGGCGGCGTGGTGCTCGACGTGACCGGTCTGCGCGCCGTCCGCGTCGACCCGGACGCGGCCACGGTCACCATCGGCGGGGGAGTCACGGCCGCCGGGCTGCTCGCCGCCGCCCGCCCGTACGACCTGGTGGTGCCCACCGGAACGGTCGGGGACGTGGGCATGGCCGGGTTGACCCTGGCCGGCGGGTACGGCCCGCTGTGCGGCCGGTTCGGCCTCTCCCTGGACAGTCTGCTCGGCGCGGAGGTCGTGCTCGCCGACGGTCGCCGGGTCACCGCCGACCCCCACCACGACGCCGAGCTGTACTGGGCGCTGCGCGGTGGCGGCGGCAACCTCGGGGTGGTCACCGAGCTGCGCTTCCGCGCCCACCGGCTGCCCGCCGTGCTGGCCGGCATGATCATGTTCGCCTTGGCCGAGGGGCCCGCCGTGCTGCGCGGCTACGGTGCGCTGCTCGCCGAGGCGCCCGACGAGCTGACCGTGATGGCCGGTTTCCTGCCCGGTCCGGCCGGCGAGCCGGTGATCTTCGTCTGCCCGTTCTACAGCGGCCCGGACCTGGCCGCCGGGCAGCCGTGGATGGACCGGCTGCGAGCCCTGGGCACGCCGCTGGTCGACCAGATCACCCCCATGCCGTACGCGGACGCGCTGCGGATGTTCGACGGCGGGATGGTCGACGGCAACCACTACCTGCTGCGGACCCGCTGGCTGCCGGCGCTCACCGACGGCGCGGTCGACACGCTCGTCGACGCGGCCCGGCAGGTCAGCTCGCCGTACTCCGCGGTGGCGCTGCACCACTTCCACGGCGCGGCCACCCGGGTCGGGCTCGCCGACACCGCGTTCGGCCTGCGCGCCGAGCACGTCCTGACCGAGATCATCGCGGTCTGGGCGCCGGGGGAGCAGGCCGACCCGCACCGGGACTGGGCCGAGCGCACCTCCGCGGCCCTCGCCCCGCTCGCCCTGCCCGGCGGCTACCCGAACCTGCTCGGTCCGGCCGAGACCGACCGGGTCCGGCTGGCGTACGGCCCGAACTGGGCGCGGCTGCGCCACGCCAAGCGGCGGTACGACCCCCGCGACCTGCTCACCGCGGTACCCACCCTGCCCCCGTCGGGGCCCGAAACGTGACAGGTCCTCGGAGCACCCCGAGTGCCGGCGCCGGCGGAGGCGTACGATTCCCGGCGCGCGGTCGCCGTTGCCCGTCGCCACAACGTTCCCGGTGCGGTTCCGCCCGCCGGCCCGACGCGCACCGCGCGTCGTTGGACACCTGTTCCGCTGCCTGCAAGGGGTCGGCCACGAGTCCGACCCGAAGGAGAGACTAGCCTGATGGGCGTGACACGCCGCGCGAAGATCGTCTGCACTCTTGGTCCCGCCACCTCGTCCCCGGAGCGCATCCGGGGTCTCGTCGAGGCCGGCATGAACGTGGCGAGGCTCAACTTCAGCCACGGCAGCCACGCCGACCACGAGGCGGTCTACCGACTGGTCCGGGAGGCGTCCGAGGCGGCCGGCAAGCCGGTGGCCGTCCTCGCCGACCTGCAGGGTCCCAA
This sequence comes from Micromonospora orduensis, assembly GCF_006228125.1. Lineage (GTDB taxonomy): Bacteria > Actinomycetota > Actinomycetes > Mycobacteriales > Micromonosporaceae > Micromonospora > Micromonospora orduensis. The sequence continues at coordinate 20,137 of NZ_VDFY01000233.1, forward strand.
GATCCGGCTCGGCCGGTTCGCCGACGGCCCGCACGAGTGGCGTACCGGCGACTCGGTCGTGATCACCGGCGACGACATCGTCGGCACCAAGGAGCGGGTCTCCTGCACGTACCGCAAGCTGCCGCAGGAGGTGAGGCCCGGTGACCGGCTGCTGATCGACGACGGCCGCGTCGCCGTCGAGGTCACCGACGTCACCGGCAACGACATCCGCTGCCTGGTCACCGAGGGCGGCCCGGTCTCCAACAACAAGGGTGTCTCGCTGCCCAACGTGGCCGTCAGCGTGCCGGCCATGTCGGACAAGGACGCCGAGGACCTGCGCTTCTCCCTCGGGCTCGGGGTCGACCTGGTCGCCCTGTCCTTCGTCCGCTCGGCCGAGGACATCAAGCTCGTGCACGGCATCATGGCCGAGGAGGGCGTGTTCCGTCCGGTACTGGCCAAGGTCGAGAAGCCGGAGGCGGTGGAACACCTCGAGGCCATCGTGCTGGCCTTCGACGGCGTCATGGTCGCCCGCGGCGACCTCGGTGTCGAGATGCCGCTGGACCAGGTCCCGCTGGTGCAGAAGCGCGCCGTGCAGCTGTGCCGGGAGAACGCCAAGCCCGTCATCGTGGCCACCCAGATGCTCGACTCCATGATCGAGAACTCCCGCCCCACCCGCGCGGAGGCCTCCGACGTGGCCAACGCGGTGCTCGACGGCGCGGACGCGGTGATGCTCTCCGGCGAGACGAGCGTCGGCAAGTATCCGGTGCTGACCGTCAGCACCATGGCCAAGATCATCACGACCACCGAGTCCGGTTCGATCGGTGTGCCCCGGTTGCAGCACGACCCGCGTACGCACGGCGGCGCGCTCACCGTGGCCGCCTCGTCGATCGCCCGGGCCATCAACGCCAAGGCGCTTGTCGCCTTCTCGCAGACCGGCGACACCGTCCGGCGGCTCTCCCGGCTGCACTGCGACCTGCCGCTGCTGGCCTTCACCCCGGTCCCCGAGGTGCGCGACCAGCTCGCCCTCACCTGGGGCGTGGAGACCTTCCTGATGCCGTTCGTGCAGCACACCGACGACATGTTCCGCCAGGTCGACCAGGCGCTGCTCGGCCTCAACCGGGCCAACCCGGGCGACTACGTGGTGATCGTGGCGGGCAGCCCGCCCGGCACCCCCGGCTCGACCAACACGCTGCGCGTACACCAGCTGGGCTCGCTGGTCGACGCGGCGTCGGCGCGGGCGCTGCAGTGAGCGACGGCCAGGTCGCGGTCGGCCAGGCGGCGGTTGACCAGCTGCTGGAGGTACTCGACCTCGACGCGACCGGGGCGATGACGTTCCGGGGGATGAGCCCCCGGGTCGGCCCGCAGCGGGTGTTCGGCGGCCAGGTGGCCGGTCAGGCCCTGGTCGCCGCCGGCCGTACGGTCGACCCGGAGCGGTTCGTGCACTCCCTGCACGGCTACTTCGTCCGCCCCGGCGACCCGGCCGAACCCATCGCCTACGAGGTGGAGAACATCCGCGACGGTCGCTCCTTCTCGGTGCGCCGCGCGGTCGCCCTCCAGCACGACAAGCCGATCTTCTTCATGTCGGCGTCGTTCCAGCGGGCCGAGGAGGGGCTGGACCACCAGGCGCCGGCGCCGCTCGACGTGCCCGCCCCGCAGGACGTGCCGACGATGAGCGACCGGCTGGCCCGTTACCCGGAGCGCCTGGGCATCTGGGGCCAGATTCCCCGGCCGATCGACGTGCGTTACGTCGGTGAGCCCGGCTGGGTCCGCCCGGGGGACCGGCCGGCCGACCCGCACCAGCGGGTGTGGATGCGCATCGACGGCAAACTGCCCGACGACCCGCTGCTGCACGCCTGCGCCCTCACCTACGCGTCGGACCTCACCCTGCTGGACTCGGTGCTCTCCGTGCACGGCGAGGTGTGGGGGCCGGGCGGGGTCGTCGGCGCCAGCCTCGACCACGCGCTCTGGTTCCACCGTCCGTTCCGCGCCGACGAATGGTTCCTCTACGACTGCTGGAGCCCCTCGGCGTCCGGGGCACGAGGGCTGGCCACCGGCAGGATGTTCACCACCGACGGCCGGCAGATCGCCAGCGCCGTGCAGGAGGGTCTGCTGCGCCGCGTCGGCGCCTGAGACCGTCCGTCGTCCCCGCCAGGCGCACACCTGCGCTCCTGGCGGGGATACGCGTCTCACGCCTGGTGGATGGCCTCGCCGGCGATCTCGATCTGCACGGTCCTGCCGACCAGCACCCCACCGCTTTCCAGCGCGACATTCCAGAGCAGGCCGTAGTCCTCACGGTTGATTTCCGCCGTCGCGCTGAATCCGAAGATGTTCTGCCCGTACGGATCCCGGCGCGCGCCACCGAAGTTCACCTGAAGGTCGACCGACCGCGTAATTCCCTTCACAGTCAGCTCGCCGGTGAGGACGAATCGTCCGGACTGCGAGTCGGGCCGCGGCGGGGAAATGTGACTTCTGCCTCGTCCGCCGAGTCGGTGACTCCGCAATCGCGCCCATTGGAAGATGGGGTCCTCGTTGCGCTTCCATTCAACACCCGTGCTTCGATATTCGAGGGTCGGAAAGCGTTCCACATCGAGGAAGTCGGCGCTCTTCAGATGCGTGTCCCGGTCGACGCTGCCGGTGGTGATGCTCGGGGCCTCGACGGTCGCGGTCACGGACGAGAGCAGCGGATCCTCCGCCACGAATATCTGCGCGCTCGCCTCGGCGAACTCGCCACGCACCGGGCTCACCATCATGTGCCGGGACAGGAAACCGATCCGCTTGTGCGCCTGGTCGAGACGATAGGTGCCGGCGGCCGGGATGGTCATGCCATCCCAGGTGCGTGTGGCGACATCGGTCATCGTGTTGCCTTCCCCCCGACGTGATCCAGGTGCTTATCAATATGCTTTCGGAGGCCGCCCCAACGATTTGTCAGTCGTACTCCCCGCCCAGCATAAGGTCGCTTCATCGCGGCTTTTCGGGCCCCACCTGACGATGGATCGAGACGTACCCGGCCGCTGGCTGGATGATCGGTTGAGGGCCGCTCGTCCGGCCGGTCGGCCACCGGGCTAACCTTGCCGACATGCGCCTTTCCGCCCGGGTCGACTACGCCCTCCGCGCGGCCGCGGAACTCGCCGCGACGGCCAGCGGCCCCGGGCGCGGCCGGCCGGTCACGGCCGACCAGATCGCCCGAGCCCAGGAGATCCCGCCGAAGTTCCTGGAGAGCATCCTGCTCCAGCTGCGCCGGGGCGGCATCGTGCACGCCCAGCGCGGCCCGGAGGGCGGCTACTGGCTCGCCCGCCCGGCCGAGGAGATCTCCCTCGCCGAGGTGATCCGCGTGATCGACGGCCCTCTCGCCCACGTCCGCGGGCAGCGCCCGGAACAGCTCGGCTACCACGGCCCGGCCCGCGCCCTCCAGGAGGTCTGGATCGCCCTGCGGGCCAGCGAGCGGGAGATCCTGGAGCTGGTCACCGTCGCCGACGTGGCCGCCGGCACACTGCCCGCCCGGGTCACCGAGTTGGCCGCCGACCCGCGCGCCTGGATCTGACCGACCCCTCACCATCTCGGCCTGTGCCGCGTTTCGGCCAGCACTGCCGTCGGCTGGCGTCCCATCCACCGATCAGGGGCTTGACCCTGGCAGCCCCGTGCCGCATTGTCGACCAAGTCGATAGGAGATATCGAAAAGTCAGGGGGCGCTCGTGCGCAAGCTGCTGGTTCTCGCACTGGTCGGGCTCGTCGCGCAACTGATCGACGGTTCGCTCGGCATGGCGTACGGGCTGACCTCGTCCACCCTGCTGCTGGTCGCCGGCGTCGCCCCCGCCGCCGCCTCGGCCTCGGTGCACCTGGCGGAGATCGGCACCACCCTCGCCGCAGGCGTGGCCCACTGGCGTTTCGGCAACGTCGACTGGCGCGTGGTGAGCCGCATCGCGATCCCCGGCGCGATCGGCGCGTTCGCCGGCGCCACAGTGCTCAGCTCGATCTCCACCGAGTCCGCCGCCCCGTGGATGGCCGGCATCCTGTTCACCCTCGGCGCGTACCTGCTGGTCCGCTTCGCCCGTCCACTGCGTACCGACCGCGTCGGCGGGCGGCTGCGCGGCCGGTTCCTCAGTCCACTCGGCCTGGTCGCCGGGTTCGTCGACGCCACCGGCGGCGGAGGCTGGGGTCCCGTCGCCACCCCGGCGCTGCTCGTCTCCGGCCGCCTGGAGCCGCGCAAGGTGATCGGCTCGGTGGACACCGCCGAGTTCGTGGTCGCCGGCGCCGCGAGCATCGGTTTCCTGATCGGGCTCGGCGCCGAGGGATTCCTCCTGCCCACCGTCGCCGCGCTGTTGATCGGCGGGCTCATCGCCGCCCCGCTGGCCGCCTGGCTGGTGCGCATCGTGCCGGCGCAACTGCTCGGCGCGGCGGTCGGCGGCGTGATCGTGCTGACCAACGCCCGCACCCTGATCCGGTCCGCCGAACTGGACGGCCCGGTCCGCCCCACGCTGTACGCCCTCCTGGCCGCCGGCTGGCTGGCGGCGCTCGTGCTGGCCGTGCGAGCGCTACGCCGTACCCGCCAGGCCCGCGCCACCGCCGCCGAGGCCGCGACCGCTGGCTCCGCCGTCGCGCCCGCCGAGGCCCTCCCTGTCGCGCCCGTCGGGTCACCCGCCGTCCCGGCCGATCTCGCCGCGACGGGTACGTCAAACCCACGCTGAACCCCACCCGCCGGCCCGACCCGGTGCCGTCCGTCGGGCCTGGACCGGCGAGCGCGCCCGGCCTGGCGCGCCCGGCCTGGCGCGCCCGGCCTGGCGTGGCCGGCCTGGCGTGGCCATGATCGGCCCCGGCCCTGCTTGGCCAAGATCGCGCTCGATCCTGGATGTAGTGCCCTCCTTGCGTCTCAAGGCCACTACATCCAGGATCGAGCGCGATCATGACCGGCGAGGGGGTTAGGAGCCTGCCTTGCGTCATTGCACACCCTCAAGATCCCCACAACTTCGGGGAAAGTGTTGCCTCCGGCGCGCCTGAGGCAGCAACTTCGGGGATGTTGTGCGGATCTTGCCGCGGCGAGCGGCGAGCGGCGAGCGGCGAGCGGCGAGCGGCGAGCGGCGAGCGGGGGGTGGGGC
>NZ_VDFY01000091.1 GCF_006228125.1 Micromonospora orduensis
GCCCGGGCGGGGGCGAGGTCCCGGTCCAGCGAGCGGGAGGCGCGTTCGTCGGCGATGGCGGCGCGGTTGGCGACCGCCTCGGCGAGCGGCTCCACGGGACGGGTGTCGTCCTCGCCGCCCCGGGCGGTGGCCACGGCGGCCAGGCCGAGGCAGCAGGTGACACCGGTGGCCAGGGCCACCCGGACCGGCGTCGAGCCCAGCAGGCTCCGGCGCGGCGGTTCGGCGGCCCGGTGACGGCCGGTCGTCCATTCGGTTGATGCGGTGTCGCCCGAGAGGGTGGTCGGGCGCGTGTCGGTCAGCTTCTGGTCGGCGGGGTCGTCGGGATGCACCCGCCGAGGCTAGATAGCTCAGGGCCGGATGCCATCGGCCCTTACGGTGGCATGCGCCACAATTTGCCCGGATCGGGGACGCAATAAGGGGCGAAGGCCGTAGGAAAGCCCACAACCTCGCCGATCGGGCCATACGGTTATTTCCGATTGGCCGTGTGAAGGCGGTCATCGGGCCGATCCCGCGCGCCTGATCGAGGCGCAGGTCAGGGTCACCCGTCCGGGCGAGGGCCGCGTGCCGGAACGTCTGACGCCGGTCCGCCACCCGGAGGGTCAGTGGCGGCCGTTCTCCGCCGGCGTGACGGTCAGCCGATGCCGGCTGTTGTCACCGCTGGAGAAGGGCCAGAGCCGGTCGGCGTACTCGACAAGGTCCGCGAGCTGGTCTCGACTGAGACCGGCGGAGGAGATTTCGGCGTGCACGTCGGCCCGGTAGCGGCCGTCGTTGTCCCGCCCCAGCTTCGCCTCCGCCCGCACCTGGACCGTGTGCGCCTCGTCGGTGATCTCCCCGGCCACCTCCACCGCCGCGTGGTGCAGGCAGGACGCGAAGGCAGCCGCCAGCAACTGCTCCGGGGTCAACCCGGTGCAGTGCGGTGCCAGCGGGGACGCCAGCGCGGTGGAGAGCCCGCCATCGTCGGTGCGTACGTGACCGCCCTCGGCGGTCGCGGTGGCCTCACGCAGCCAGGAACTCTGATCCGGCATCGCGTTTCTCCCGTCGCTCACCGCCCGGCTACCCGGCCGTGGCCCGCCGAAACGCCGCGAGCGCGACGGTCAGCGGCCGTCCCACCCGTCGGTGAGCGCCACGGCCTCGGTGGCCTCCGTCGCCGCGCGCTCGGTCCACGGCGACACCGGAGCCGGTTCGCGGGGGGCCGGCACCAGCATCGGCACGTACACCCGGGCGTCCACGGCCTCGGCGAGCAGCAGCGCGGCGACCAGACTGGTCGGGCGTCGCGCCGGGTCGTCGGCCAGGCAGGAGTGGCACAGCTCCACCACCTCCGACGGCAGCCCGTCTATCTCGGGCAACCGGTCCGGCGGGCGGCGTCGACGCGCGCCGAGCAGCTCGCTGGTGCTGTCCGCCCGGTACGGCAGGCGGCTGGTGAGGCAGTAGAAGAGCAGCACACCGAGGGCGTACATGTCCGCCGCCGGGGTGGCCGGCGCGCCGTCGAGCTGCTCGGGCGCCAGGTACGCAGGCGTACCCATCAGCATTCCCGCTGGCAGCGGGTCCGGTGCGCCGGTCGGGGTGGCGATGCCGAAGTCGAGCACCTTCACCCCGGCCGGGGTGAGCATGACGTTTGCCGGTTTCACGTCCCGGTGCACGATGCCGCTGGCGTGCGCGGCGGCCAGCGCCGCCGCGACCTCGGCACACACCCGCGTGGCGATCCGCCAGTCCAGCGGCCCGGCCCGCAGGTGCGCGGCGAGCGTCTCGCCCTCGGCGAGTTCCATGACGATGTACGGCACCGGACGACCGGGCAGTGTGGACGAGGTGCCGAAGTCGTGCACGCTCGCCACGTTGGGGTGCACCAGACGGGCCGCCGAGCGGGCCTCCTCGCGGATCCGCTCCACCGGACCGTGCTGCCCGTCCGGGCCGGGCAGGATCAGCTTCACCGCGACCGGCCGGTCCAGCACCTCGTCGTGGGCCCGCCACACCTCCGACATCCCGCCGACGCCGATGCGCTGTTCGAGCCGGTACCGCCCGCCCAGCGTCCGCATCGATCACTCCTCGCCCCGACCCGCCGGCGGCGGGTGCTCCGATCGCGGTACCCGGGCTCCGAGCTGGGCAAACCGACGCGAGAGTCGTGGGGGCCGATCCCGCCGTACCTCGCTGCGGGCGCACGGTGGGTGCGGTAGCTTGCGAGCCAGGGTCGGCTCACCGAGCGTGCCGGCACGGTCACCGAGGGGGCACCGCGATGAGCGAGGTCACCGTACGCTTCGTCGGCGGGCCCGCGGACGGCCTGGTGCGGCAGGTGCCGGCCGGGCCGGACGGCGCCCCGCCACAGCGGTGGATCATGCGCCATCCGGACGGCACCGGCCCGAGCCAGCCCGGCCCCGACCACCTCTACGAACGCGACAAGCCGGACGGTCTGGGCGGCTGGAACATGCGCTTCGTCCGTACCGACGCGTTCGGGGTGTCGGAGTGAACCGGCCGTGAGGCGCGCCGGCCGCACAGCTGGCGCACAGGCGGCGCAGAGGCGCGGTACAGGTGCTCCGCCCACGATGGGGGGCATGGTGATGGACGGGCAGGTCGCGCCGGGCCGGATCGAGCTGCGTCGCCCCGACGGCGAGCCGGTCCGGGTGCTGGTGGTCGACGACGAGGCGACGCTTACCGACCTGCTGTCGATGGCTCTGCGCTACGAGGGCTGGCAGGTGCGCAGCGCCGGCAACGGCATGGCCGCGCTGAGCGCCGCGCGGCAGTTCCAACCGGACGCCGTGGTGCTCGACGTGATGCTGCCCGACCTGGACGGCTTCCAGGTGCTGCGTCGGCTGCGCGAGCACGCCCCGACCGTGCCGGTGCTCTTCCTGACCGCGCGCGACGCCGTCGAGGAACGGATCGCCGGCCTGACCGTCGGCGGCGACGACTACGTCACCAAACCGTTCAGCCTGGAGGAGGTGATCGCCCGGCTGCGTGCGCTGCTGCGCCGCTCCGGCTTCGCGGTCGCCGCCCGGCAGGACGCCGTGCTCACCGTCGGTGACCTGAGCCTCGACGAGGACAGCCACGAGGTACGCCGCGCCGGCGACCTGATCACCCTCACCGCGACGGAGTTCGAGCTGCTGCGCTACCTGATGCGCAACCCGCGCCGGGTGCTCAGCAAGGCGCAGATCCTCGACCGGGTGTGGAACTACGACTTCGGTGGCCAGGCCAACGTGGTCGAGCTGTACATCTCGTACCTGCGCAAGAAGATCGACGCCGGGCGCGCACCGATGATCCACACGTTGCGCGGCGCGGGCTATGTCCTCAAGCCCGCCGAGTAGCCGCCGACCGGTGCGCGCCGCCCGCCGGTGGCTGGCCGGCCGGTCCCTGCGTACCCGACTGGTGTTCGCCCTGCTCGCCCTGCTCGCCGTGGTCAGCGTCGCCATCGGCGGGCTGACCACTGTGGCGTTGCGGCACTTCCTGATCGACCGGCTCGACGCGCAACTCGCGCCCGCGACGGCGATGCGGGGTGAGCGTCCGGGGCGCCCGGCCTTCCCGGGCAGTGGACCGGCCATCCCACCCGGCTCGCCGTCCGGCACGGTGGTCGCCGAGATCACCGACGGCCGGGTGACGAGCGCGCGGACCCTGACCAACAGCCCGTCCAGCGACGATCCGTTCCCCGACGAGCAGGCCGTCCCGGTCGGGGAGGTCGCCGCCCTGGCGGACCTGCCGGTCGGGGCCACGCCGCGCACCGTCGACCTCGGCGCCCGCGGCGACTACCGGGCAGTCGCCCGGCAGTACTGGGACGGCCGGATACGCGTCGTCGCCATCCCGCTGTCCGGCGTCCAGGAGACCGTCTGGGCGCTGGTCGCCGCGCAGGCCGGGGTGGCCGCCGTCGGGCTGGTCATCGCCGGTGCCGCCGGCGCGTTGATCGTGCGGGCCACGCTGCGCCCGCTGAACCGGGTGGCCGCCACCGCCACCCGGGTCACCGAGCTGCCGCTGGACCGGGGCGAGGTGGCCCTCGCCGTCCGCGTTCCGGACGGGGACACCGATCCGCGTACCGAGGTCGGCCAGGTCGGCGCGGCGCTGAACCGGATGCTCGGCCACGTCGCCGACGCGCTCGCCGCCCGACAGGCCAGCGAGACCCGGGTACGCCAGTTCGTTGCCGACGCCAGCCACGAGCTGCGTACCCCCCTCGCGGCCATTCGCGGGTACGCCGAGGTGGCCCGGCGTGGCCGCGACGAGGTTCCCGCCGACGTGGCGCACGCGCTGCGTCGCGTCGAGTCCGAGAGCACCCGGATGACCAGCCTCGTCGACGACCTGCTGCTGCTGGCCCGCCTCGACACCGGCCGTCCGCTCGCGGTCGAACCGGTCGACCTGACCGCGCTGGTGATCGACGCGGTCAGCGACGCGCACGTGGCCGGCCCGGAGCACCGCTGGCAGCTCGACCTGCCGGAGGTGGTGATCCGGGTGCCCGGCGACGCGGCCCGGTTGCACCAGGTGGTGGCGAACCTGCTGGCCAACGCCCGCGTGCACACCCCACCCGGCACCACGGTGACGACCACGCTGAGCGTCGACGGGAACGACGCGGTGCTTGCCGTCGCCGACGACGGGCCCGGGGTGCCGGCGGAGCTGCAACCGGCGATGTTCGAACGGTTCGCTCGGGGCGACAGCTCCCGGTCGCGGGCGCACGGCAGCACCGGCCTCGGCCTGGCGATCGTCACGGCGGTCGTGGAGGCCCACCATGGCACGGTCGCGGTCAACAGCCACCCGGGGCGGACCGTGTTCACCGTCCGGCTGCCCAATCCCACAGCCGACGCATAGGCGGCGCACGGCGTCGCGCCAGCCCGGCGCTCAAGGCTGGGCGAATGGACAGAACCGAGACCCTACCGACGACGCCCGCCGACCCGGGCCCGCCGCCAACGGCGACGCGCCCCGACGAGCCCCCGCCGCCGACGCGCCACTCGCCGGCCTGGACCCGGCCCGCGCTGGCGACCCTGCTGCTCGCCACCGCCGTGCTCTACATCTGGGGCCTGGGCGCCTCCGGTTGGGCCAACTCGTTCTACGCGGCGGCCGTGCAGGCCGGCTCGGTGAGCGCGAAGGCGTTCCTCTACGGCTCGTCGGACGCGGCCAACTCCATCACCGTCGACAAGACACCCGCGTCGCTGTGGCTGATGGCCCTGTCGGTACGCCTGTTCGGGCTCAACAGCTGGGCGATGCTCGTACCGCAGGCGCTCTGCGGGGTCGCCTCGGTGGGCGTGCTGTACGCGACGGTGAAGCGCTGGTACGGGCCGGTCGCCGGCCTGATCGCCGGTGCGGTCCTCGCCGTCACCCCGGTGGCGACGCTGATGTTCCGGTTCAACAACCCCGACGCGCTGCTGGTCCTGCTGCTGGTCGCCGCCGCGTACGCCACCGTGCGGGCGGTGGAGACGGCCAGCACCCGGTGGATCGTCCTGGTCGGCGTGCTTGTCGGCTTCGGCTTCCTGACCAAGATGCTCCAGGCGTTCCTGGTGGTGCCGGTCTTCGCCGGGGTCTACCTGCTGGCCGCGCCGACCGGGCTGTGGCGGCGGGTCCGGCAGCTGCTGCTGGCCGGCCTCGCGGTGGTGGTGTCCGCCGGCTGGTGGGTGGCGATCGTCGAGCTGGTCCCGGCCAGCGCCCGGCCGTACATCGGTGGGTCGCAGGGCAACAGCATCCTGGAGCTGACCCTCGGCTACAACGGCCTGGGCCGGATCACCGGTGACGAGGTCGGCAGCGTCGGCGGCGCAGGTCCCCGGATGGGCGGGGGAGGCGGTGGCCCGTTCTCCGGGCAGACCGGCCCGCTGCGGATGTTCGACGGCGAGATCGGCGGTCAGGTCTCCTGGCTGCTGCCGGCCGCGCTGATCCTGCTCGTCGCCGGGCTGGTGCTGGCCGGGCGGGCGGCGCGTACCGACCGGACCCGGGCCGGGCTGCTGCTCTGGGGCGGCTGGCTGCTGGTCACCGGCCTGATCTTCAGCTTCATGTCCGGGATCTTCCACGCGTACTACACGGTGGCGCTCGCCCCGGCCGTCGGCGCGCTGGTCGGCATCGGCGTGACGCTGCTCTGGCGGCGACGCCGCCCGCTGCCCGCGGCGGACGACGCCGCGATGGCCGGGTCACGCGGGCAGCGGTGGCGTCGGCTCGCCGCCACGGTGACGCTCGCCGGCACCCTCGCGGTCACCGTCTGGTGGGCGTGGGTGCTGCTCGGGCGCAGCCCTGACTGGTACCCGTGGCTGCGGGTCGTGGTGCTCGTCGCCGGGCTGCTCGGCGCGGTGCTGCTCCTGCTCGTCACCCGGCTGCCCCGCCGGTTCGTGCCGGTGGTGCTGGGCCTGGGCGTGGCGGCGGCCCTCGCCGGTCCGGCGGCGTACGCGATCCAGACCGCCGCGACCCCGCACACCGGGTCGATCCCGAGCGCCGGCCCGTCCGTGGCGGGTGGCTTCGGACGCGGCGGCTTCCCCGGCGGGCGACCGGCCGGCGGCCAGTTCCCCGACGGGGGGCAGAACGATGGCGGCCGTGACGCGGGGGGCCGCGACGGCGGCCAGATGCCCGGCTTCCCCGGTGGCGGTCAGATGCCTGGTTCCCCCGGCGGTGGTCAGATGCCGGGCTCGCCCGGGGGCGCTCAGATGCCCGGCTTCCCCGGGGGTGGCCAGATGCCCGGCTTCCCCGGCGGTGGGCAGGGCCGCGAGGCCGGCGGGGGCATGGGCGGGCTGCTCGACGCCCGCGAGCCCAGCGCCGCGCTGCGCGAGCTGCTGGAGCGCGACAGCGAAAGCTACACCTGGGTGGCGGCGACCATCGGCTCGAACAACGCCTCCGGTTACCAGCTCGCCACCGGCGAACCGGTGATGCCGATCGGCGGGTTCAACGGCAGCGACCCGTCACCGACCCTCGCGCAGTTCCAGCGCTACGTCGCCGACAAGAAGATCCACTACTTCGTCGGTGGCGGTGGCTTCCGGGCCAACGGCGGCAGCTCCGCCTCGCAGGAGATCTCCACCTGGGTCCAGGAGACCTTCACGGCGCAGACCGTGGACGGGGTCACCGTCTACGACCTGAGCACCGGCGGGGACGCGTCGTGAGCGCGGTCAGCGGCCCCCGCGCCGCCGTCCGGACCCGCCCCACCAGCGCCGGCGCGGTGCTGGACGTGGTGATCCCGGTCTACAACGAGGAGACCGACCTCGGGCCGTGCGTACGGCGGCTGCACGCCCACCTGAGCGAGCACTTCCCGTACCCGTTCCAGATCACCATCGCCGACAACGCAAGCGTCGACGACACCCTGAAGGTCGCCGACGGTCTCGCCGGCGAGCTGCCCGGCGTCCAGGTGCTGCACCTGGACGCCAAGGGTCGGGGCAGAGCGCTGTCGGCCGCCTGGTCGACGTCGTCCGCACCGGTGCTCGCGTACATGGACGTGGACCTGTCCACCGACCTGGCGGCGCTGCTGCCACTGGTCGCGCCGCTGATCTCCGGGCACTCGGACCTGGCGATCGGCACCCGGCTGGCGCGTACCTCCCGGGTCGTGCGCGGCACCAAGCGGGAGGTCATCTCACGGGCGTACAACCTGCTGCTGCGCGGGGCGTTGGCGGCGCGGTTCTCCGACGCGCAGTGCGGGTTCAAGGCGATCCGCGCCGACGTGGCCGGTCGGCTGCTCCCGCTGGTACGCGACACCGGCTGGTTCTTCGACACCGAACTGCTGGTGCTCGCCCAGCGGGCGGGGTTGCGCATCCACGAGGTGCCGGTGGACTGGGTCGACGACCCGGACAGCCGCGTCGACATCGTCGCCACCGCCCTGGCCGACCTGCGCGGCATCGGCCGGCTGGGACGGGCGCTGCTGACCGGTGCGCTGCCGCTGAGCGACCTGCGCGCGCAGCTCGGCCGGGCACCGCTGGCCGCGCCGCCCGCGCGGGTGCCGGTCGGGCTGCCCCGGCAGCTGGTCCGGTTCGCCGCCGTCGGGGTGGCCAGCACGCTGGCGTACCTGCTGCTCTTCGTGGCCGCCCGGGGCGCGCTCGGCGCGCAACCGGCGAACCTGCTGGCGCTGCTGGTGACCGCCGTGGCGAACACGGCCGCGAACCGACGGTTGACGTTCGGCATCAGCGGGCGCCGGCACGCCGGCCGCCACCACGCGCAGGGGTTGCTCGCCTTCGGGCTCGGTCTCGCGTTGACCAGCGGATCGCTGGCCGTGCTGCACGCCGTGACCGCCGTGCCGGCCCGGTCGATGGAGGTGGCGGTGCTGGTGGCCGCGAACCTGGCCGCCACCGTGCTGCGGTTCGTGCTGCTGCGCCTCGGCATGCACCATCGCGGCTGAGGCGCCGGCCGGCCCGGCTGAGGCGCCGGCTGACCCGGTCCGGTGAAGCGTCGGCCGGTTCAGCCGGCGGCTGCCTTGCGGACCAGCCGACGTGCCTCGTCGCGGGACACGCCGGTGGCCTGGAGCAGATCGTTGGCGGCGGTCCGCAGTTGGGAGACCACGATCGTCCCGGAGAAGCCCAGGCCCTGCCGGTACGCCGAACCCGCCTCCCGGACCGCGTGCAGCGCCCGTTCGCGGGCCTGCACCGGCTCCCGCGCGGCGATGAACTCGCGGTTCAGCAGCCGCACCGCCTCGCCCAGATGCTCCACGGCCGCCGGCAGGTCCGCTGGCACCGGCTCCTCGTCGCGCAGGGTGGTGACGATGCGGCGGACCAGACCCCGGCTGTTGCGAAAGGCGCGCTCCATGTGCGTGGTCCCGCCCCGGTACGCCGCGATCACCCGGCGCCGTCGCCACCGCACCGGCGAGAGCCGGACCACCTCCTCGGCGGCCGTCGCCACCTCGCCGAGCTGTTGGAGTTTCTGGTCGGCGCCGCGCATCCGCTCCAGCACCTCCTTCGCGCGTGCGCTGTCGGCTCCGGCGAGCGCCTCCGCCGAGGCCGTCATCTCCCGGGCGAACAGGTCCAGGGCCGGTTCGGCGGTGCGGCGGATCGTCCGGATCGGGTTGATGGGCAGGAGCAGGAGCATCACCAACAGCCCGGCCGCCCCGCCGACGAGCGCGTTGAGCGTTCGGGGCAGCTCCAGGTCCGGTGCGGTCGGGGTGAGGGTGGCGATGAGCACCGCCGTACCACCGGCCTGGGCCATCAACGCGCCGACGCCGCGTACGAGCACCGCCGTCGCGGTCGCCAGGAAGACGATCACTCCGGTCTGCCAGGGACCTGTTCCGAACGCGCCGATCAGCAGGTCACCCGCGATGATGCCGAGCACCACCCCGGCGATCAGCTCCAGCGCGCGTGGAGCGCGGCTGCCCAGCGAGGCCGCGATCACGGCGACGGCCGCGGCGGGCGCGAAGGTCGGTTCCGGGTTGCCGAGCACCTCGCGGGCCACCACCCACGCCAGCGCGGCGGCCAGGCCGGCCTGGAGCGCCACGATCAGGTAGATCCGGCCCCGGTCGACGCTCTCCCGGCCGGCCGCTGCGACCCGCGTACGGAGGTCGTCCGTGGCACCTCGCCCACCGGCTGCCCCGGCCGTGGTTCTCATGGTCCGGGTTACCCGATCCGACCGGTGACCGAACCTGCCGCGACGGTCAGGACGGATGCGCCATCGTCGCGGCCAGCGCGACCGCTCCCGGCAGCCGGGTGTCCTGGCGCAGGAACTGCACCACCACGGGCACCGGTGAGCGCAGCAGGCAGCCGTACGGTCGGTCCAGCTGTACCGCCTCCGGGTCGATGAGGTCGTTGAGCCGGACGTGGCGCACCCGACGGGCCTCGACCGCGATGGCGTACGGGCCGACCGGTTCGGCGTCCTCGTAGTAGATGTGCAGCTCCACGTCGGCGCGGGTGCCTGTGGCGTTGAGGACGCAGATCTGGTCGAAGCTCGTGAACGCCGGTTCCGGGCCGTTGCTGGGAAACGGGATGTGCCCACCCGGCACGACCCACAGGCGGGCACCGATGTCGGCCATCAGGTCTCCTCCAGCAGGCGGGTCAGGTAGGGGCTGCGGAACACCCCGTCCGGGTCGAGGCGGCGGCGTACCGCCTGGAAGTCGTCCCAGCGGGGGTAGAGGGGCCGCAGGTCGCGGGCGGTCAGCCAGTGCTTCTTGCCCCAGTGCGGCCGGCCCCCGTACTGGCGGAACACCGTCTCCATGTCCCGGAAGTACTCCTCGTACGGCAGGGAGGTGTTCTGCAGGCAGGCGACGGTCGTGGTGGGCCGGCCGTACGCGTTGCTCAACCAGATGTCATCGGCGGCGATGGTGCGCACGAGCACCCGCCATCCGGCGACTCGGCGGTAGTGGCGCAGGATCCGGCGTCGGACCTCCGCGAAGCAGGCGGGGAACGCCTCCGACGGCAGCATGTACTCGATCTCGTCGAACCGCAGCTCCCGCTCCTGGGGGATGGTGCGGTGGACCGGACCGGACCGGACCTCGCGGGGCGCGCCGAACGGGTCCGACTCCGGCACCCGCGGTGTGTCCCACCCCGGCCCGTCGGAGCCCCGGTCCACCCGGTTGAGGATGCGGATCTGGGTCAGGTCGCTGCGCGGATACCAG
This sequence comes from Micromonospora orduensis, assembly GCF_006228125.1. GTDB lineage: Bacteria > Actinomycetota > Actinomycetes > Mycobacteriales > Micromonosporaceae > Micromonospora > Micromonospora orduensis. Next base: position 10,463 of record NZ_VDFY01000091.1, read on the forward strand.
TAGAAGTCCATGTTGCGGTTGGTGTGCTGCAACTCGGCGAAATGGTCGAGGGTCCAGTCGATGTGCGCGCACCAGCGTCGCCGGTGCAGCTCGTACTGGGGCTGCACGTCGAGGGTGACCTGGGTGATCACCCCGAGCGCGCCGAGCGAGAGCCGGGCCGCTGGCAGCAGGTCCGCGTTGTGGTCCGCCGAGATGTCCAGCACGTCACCGGTGCCGGTGACCAGGCGGACGCCGGCCACCTGGGTGCACAGGTTGCCGAAACCGATGCCGGTGCCGTGGGTGCCGGTGGCGGTCGCGCCGGCGATCGACTGGTAGTCCACGTCCCCGAGGTTGTCCATGGCCAGGCCCGCGTCGTACAACCCCTCGCCGAGGGCCTTGAGTTTGGTGCCCGCCCACACCCGCGCCCGACCGGCGTCCTCGGCCACCACACCGGTGAGCCGGTCCACGCTGAGCAGGATGTCGTCGGTGCGGACCAGCGGGCTCGACGAGTGACCGGACCCCACCGGTCGGACCGTCCTGCCGGCCTGCCGGGCCCGCACGACCAGGTCCCGTACCGCGTCCTCGTCGGTCGGCTCGGCGTGCTCCCGGGGGGTGAACGAGAGGCTGCCGGACCAGTTGACGAACCGCATGGCGCGGTCTACCCGAAGGCCCCGCCGGTAGTCGCCGGTGCCGGGCCCCGTCGTCCCGGCCACATTCTGTGACGAGGCTGGGAGTACGCCGATGTGCCCGCGACGGCGCTGACGATCAGCGTACGGTGGCAGAAGTCCGGCTTTCTGGGTCAAAAGCCTCACCGCTGTACGCCCGGGACGCCGGTGTCGACACGGGGCGAGGACAAGGAGCGATCGGTGATCCATCTGGCCTACCTGGACGCGGGGTCCGGCAGCCTGATCGTGCAGGCGGTCGTCGGCGGCGTCGCCGGCGTCGCGGTCGCCGCGAAGCTCTACTGGCGGCGACTTGTCGACAGGTTCCGTCGGCAGCCCACCGACCAGCGGTGACCCGCTCCGTACCGGCGATGCCGCCCGTCCCCACCCGGGTGCGGACCGAGCCGGCCTCCTTCCGCGACCCGGCCAACCGGGTCTTCCACGTCGGCGACGAGGTGCTGCGCGGGCTGGACGCCCAGGCCGCCGAGCACTGGCGGGCGCTCACCGCCAGCGCGTTCTTCCCCGCGCTGCTCGCCGCGGGCAAGGTCTGCGCCACCGAGGACGCCCCGCCCGCGCTGGTGCCGGCCGGGCTGCCGTGGGCCGCGGTGCTGCGCCACGAGCGGATCCCGTTCGTCTCCCACCCGTACGAGTGGTCCTTCGCCATGCTGCGCGATGCCGCGCTGCTGCACACCGAGATCCTGGGCGCGGCGCTCGCCGACGGCTTCACCACCAAGGACGGCTCCGCCTACAACCTGCAGTGGCACGGCGTGCAGCCGGTCTTCATCGACGTCGGCTCGTTCGAGCCGGAACGCGACGGCGAACCGTGGGCCGGCTACCGGCAGTTCTGCCAGACCGCGCTCTACCCGCTGCTGCTCACCGCCCACCTGGGTGTGCACTTCCAGCCGTGGCTGCGCGCCCAGGTCGACGGCATCGAGGCCGAGCAGCTCCGGCCGCTCTTCGGCGGGACCCGCCGGCTGCGCCCCGGCGTCCTGACCCACCTGCACCTGCACGGCGCCATGCAGCACCGCAACGCCGCCGCCAGCACCACCGACGTACGCGCCCAGCTGCGCGCCGCCGGCTTCTCCCGCGAACTGCTGCTGTCCACGGTGCGCGGCATCGAGAAGCTCCTGCACCGCCTCGACCGCCGCCCGACGGGCAGCCACTGGGCGGACTACCAGCGCACCTGCGGCTACTCCGCGCAGGACCGGACGGCCAAGGAGCAGTTCGTGGCCGCCGCGCTGACCGCCGGCACCCGGCCGCGCCTGGTGCTCGACCTGGGCGCCAACGACGGCCGGTACTCCCGGCTGGCCGCCGCGTACGCCGACTACGTGGTCGCCGTCGAGCAGGACCCGGCCGTCGTCGACGACCTGTACCGGGCGCTGCGCGCCGAGGGGCAGCAGCGCGTCCTGCCGCTGGTGCTGGACCTGGCCGACCCGTCACCCGGCGGGGGCTGGCGGGGCGTCGAGCGGGCCGGTTTCGCCGAACGCGCCGACGCCGACGCGGTGCTCGCCCTGGCGGTGGTGCACCACCTGGCGATCGGGCGCAACGTGCCGCTGCCGGAGATCGTCGACTGGCTTGCGGGGCTGACCGCGCGGGGCGGGGCGGTGGTGGTGGAGTTCGTCCACCCCGAGGACCCGATGGCCCGGCGGCTGCTCGCCAACAAACCCGAGGGTTTCTTCTCCGACTACCGGCGGGACGCGTTCGAGGCGCTGCTCGCCGCCCGTGGCCGGATCACCGAGCGTCTGGAGCTGCCCTCGGGCACCCGCACCCTCTACCGGGCGGTGATGGGTGGCTGAACCGGCGCTCGGGCGGTGGGAGCGGGGCTGGCGCGGTGAGCTGGGTCGCCTGCTGGAGGTCGCGGCGCTGGTCGGGCTCGTGGTCACCCAACCGCTGCTGGACGTGCTGGGCCGCAGCCCCGACTTCTTCCTGTTCCACCGCGCGGACACCGGACAGATCCTGCTGTTGACGGCCCTGGTGGCGGTGGCGCCCACCGTGCCGGTGGCACTGCTCGGCGCGCTCAGCCGACTCGCCGGCCGGACCGCCCGCGCCATCACCCACACCGGGCTGGTCGGGCTGCTGCTGGCCGCCCTCGCCGTGCAGGTGGGCCGACACCTGACGCCGATTCGGGGCGTACCCCTGCTGGTGGTGGCCGTGCTGGCCGGCGTGGCCGGCGCGGTCGCGCACCGGCGGTGGCGGGCGCCCGCTCGGGTGCTGCGGCTGGCCGCCGTCGGGCCGGTGGCCTTCGTGGCGCTGTTCCTGTTCGTCTCACCGGCCTCGGCGGTGGTGCTGCCGCGCGGCGACGGCGGCGCGGCCGGCACCGCGCAGGGTACGGGCGTGCACCCGCCGGTGGTCATGTTGATCCTCGACGAGCTGCCGCTGGTCAGCCTGCTCGGCGCGGACGGGCGGATCGACGCGGCCCGCTACCCGAACTTCGCCGAGCTGGCCGGCGCCTCGACCTGGTACCGCAACGCCACAGGCGTCAGCGGCTGGACGCCCAACGCGCTGCCGGCGATGCTCACCGGTAAGTACCCGGCGCGGTCGGTCGCCCCGCACTACTCGCAGTACCCGGACAACATCTTCACCGCCTTCGGCGGCCTGTACGACATCCGCGCCGAGGAGAGCATCACCCGGCTCTGCCCGCCCAGCCGCTGCGAGCAGCCGGTCGCCCCGGAGCAGGGCCTCGGCGTGCTGGTCCGGGAGACCGGCAAGCTGCTCGGGCAGGTCGCCGGGCCGACGGAGAGCGCGGTCGACCCGGAGGACTCCTACCGGGAGAAGACCCGCGCCGAGGCGGGCCTGGACGCCGCCGAGCCGGTGCCGGCCGACCCGAAGTTCCGCTGGGACAGCCTCGACGACAACCAGCCCGCCCGCTTCACCAGTTTCCTGGCCGGGCTGAAACCCCAACCCCGACCCGTGCTGCACTTCCTGCACCTGCTGATGCCGCACTCGCCGTGGGCGTACCTGCCGTCCGGGGCGCGCTACGACGCTCCGGAGGACCTGCCCAACGACGGCGCCGGCTGGATCGACCTGGCCCGGCAACGCCACCTCGCGCAGCTCGGCTACACCGACCGGCTGATCGGCGAGACGCTGCGGACGCTGCGCGCCAGCGGCCTGTACGACCAGGCCCTCGTGGTGGTGACCGCCGACCACGGGGTGAGCTTCCGCCCGGGCGCCCAGGGCCGGGGCATGGACGCGATCAAGGCGGCGGCCGGCGAGGTGGCGTGGGTGCCGACGTTCGTCAAGGAGCCCCGGCAGCAGACCGGCCGGGTGGACGACCGCAACTGGGAACACGTCGACCTGCTGCCGACCGTCGCCGACGAGGCAGGCGTCCGGCTGCCCTGGCGGGTCGACGGCCGCTCCGCCCGGCAGGCCCCGCGCACCGACGGCACGAAGCACTTCTACGACCGGCCCGGCGAACCGGTCACCTTCCCCGGCGGGGTGCCCGCCCCGCCGCCGCTGCCGGCGCCGCACCCCCTGGTGGGCACCGAGGTCCGGGCCGGTGCGACGGAGGGCAACGCGCGCGTCGCCGACCTGGCCGCGTTCCGGTCGATGGACCCGGACACCGGCACCCTGCCGGCGCTCGTCTGGGGGGACGTGCCCGACCGGATACCGGACGGCACGATGCTCGCGGTGGCGGTCAACGGAAGGATCGGGGCGGTCGTTCCGGTGGTGCCACCCGACCCCGGTGGTCGCCGGTTCGCCGCGCTGCTCACCGACGACCGGCTGTTCCGGGCCGGCACCAACCAGCTCGACGTCTACCAGGTCGCCCGGGACGGTACGCTGCGACGCCTCGCGCTGTCCTGAACCCGGGTCGCGCACCCGGTCCCGCGTACCGGGATGGGGTTTCCCGGCCATCCGGTCGGGAATCGGGTGACGCAGGCCTCACCGCCGAACCATGGCGGGCGTTGTCCCCGGAGCCGCAATTACGGTAGAAGCGAAGGCAATTCAACGTAGATCTGCCGGCGAAGCGAGGAACCACATGACGGAAGTCAAGCTCGATCACCCCGGTGGGCAGCTGTCGATGCCGGTACATCCAGCGGTCGAGGGCCCCGCCGGTATCGGGGTGAGCAAGCTGCTGAAGGAAACCGGGATGACGACGTACGATCCCGGTTTCGTCAACACCGCGGCCGCGTCATCCGCGATCACCTACATCGACGGCGACGCGGGGATCCTGCGTTACCGCGGATACCCGATCGAGCAGCTGGCCGAGAAGTCCTCCTTCCTGGAGGTCTCGTACCTGCTCATCTACGGTGAGCTGCCGACCGAGCAGCAGTTGACCGAGTTCACCGAGTGGATTCGGCGGCACTCGCTGCTGCACGAGGAGATGCGCCGCTTCTTCGACGGCTTCCCCCGGGACGCCCACCCGATGGCGGTGCTGTCCTCGGCGGTGAGCGCCCTGTCGACCTTCTACCAGGACAGCCTGGACCCGTTCGACTCCGAGCACGTGGAGATCTCCACGGTCCGGCTGATGGCGAAGGTCCCCACCATCGCCTCGTACGCGTACAAGAAGTCCATCGGGCAGCCGCTGCTCTACCCGGACAACTCGCTGGGGTACGTGGACAACCTGCTGCGGATGACCTTCGGCGTGCCGGCGGAGCCGTACGAGGTCGACCCGGTGATGTCGAAGGTGCTGGACATGCTGTTCGTCCTGCACGCCGACCACGAGCAGAACTGCTCCACGTCGACCGTGCGGCTTGTGGGTTCCAGCAACGCCAACCTGTTCGCCTCGGTGTCCGCCGGTGTGAACGCGCTGTTCGGCCCGCTGCACGGCGGCGCCAACCAGGCGGTGCTGGAGATGCTCCAGCAGATCCACGCCGGCGACGACGACGTCCGCTCCTTTGTCCGCAAGGTCAAGAACAAGGAGGACGGCGTCAAGCTGATGGGCTTCGGCCACCGGGTCTACAAGAACTACGACCCGCGGGCGGCGATCGTCAAGAAGGCCGCGCAGGACGTGCTGGGTCGGATGGCCAAGCCGGACCCGCTGCTGGACATCGCCATGGAGCTGGAGGAGATCGCGCTCGCCGACGACTTCTTCGTCTCGCGTCGGCTCTACCCGAACGTGGACTTCTACACCGGCCTGATCTACAAGGCCATGGGCTTCCCCACGAAGATGTTCACGGTGCTCTTCGCGCTCGGCCGGCTGCCCGGCTGGATCGCCCAGTGGCGCGAGATGATCAGCGACCCGGAGACCAAGATCGGCCGTCCGCGGCAGGTCTACGTCGGCTCGCCCGAGCGGGACTACGTCCCCTTCAACGAGCGCTGACGCCTCCGTCCCTTTCGCAGGCCGTCGACCCCGTTCGGGGTCGGCGGCCTGCGACTTTTGCGCGCCTCCTGTCAGGCGGCCGACGGCGGCGTCAGAAGGCGGAGATGTCCGGCGCCCGCTCGCTGCGGCTCAGCGCGCTGATCAGCGCGGACTGGCCGCGCCGGCGGACGGCCAGGCGGACCAGCAGGTCGCGTACGGGGTCGAAGACCTCCGGCGGGAAGACAGGCGTGGGCACGCCGACGCTCACCGCGAGGTCGTCGGAGTGCACGACGATCTCCAGTTGGCGGGTGAGCAGGAAGTCGCCGCGTCGCAGGGACCAGCCCTGCCACGGGATCGGCACGACATCGCGGGCGGCGCCGCGTGCCAGCAGGTCACCGACCACCTCCAGCGCGCGGGTGGAGCCGGCGTGCAGGTCCGCCGGGCCGCGCGCCGCGTCGGCCTCGTCCGGGCCGTTGGCCACCTCGGCCTCGTCCGGGGTGCCCTCGCTGACCCAGGCCGCCCGCTCGTAGTGGCTGTCCGCCGACTCCAGGGTGGGCAGGTCGGTGGCCGCCGGCAGCAGCTCCGCCGCGCGTACCGCCTGACGTCCCAGGTGGCACGCGAGGCCCCCGACGGAGAGGTGCGGCAACGCGCTCGGGCTCGACCACCGCTCGGTCACCTCGGGCCGCCGGATCAGGTCCAGCGCGATCGCGGCGGCGACCGGAAAGGCGGTGTCCAGGGCATCGACAGGTTGGGACATCGGCTCATTCTGCCAACGCGGCGGGCGTCCCGATCGCTCAGGGCACGGGCGGATCCGCTGATTTTCGGCGGCGGCGAGCCGATGGGGGAGCAGGCGATATACCTGTGAGTCATAGCTATGACTCACAGGTATATCGCTCAACAGGACAGGTCCCGCCAGCCGGCCCGGTGTCAGCGCAGGCCGGCGGCGGCGAGCAGGTTGCCCTCGGGCAGCGCCGGGAGGGCCCGCCCGTGGGACATGCGCCGCTCGGCCCGTTCGGCGGTGCACGCGGCGTCGGTGGCGATGGCGGCGGCGTAGCTGGCGGCGGTGCGCTGCGCGATCGCGGACCAGCCGTACTGGTCGTGGACCATCCGGCGGGCGCGGCGGGCCATGACGCGGGCGTGGTCGGGGTCGGAGAGCAGCGTGTCCACGGCGTCGCTCAGCCCGTCCGGGTCGTGCGGCGCGAAGGTCGTCCCGGTCATCCCCGGCTCAATGATCTCCGCGAGGCCGCCGGTGGCCGCGACGGCGAGCGGTGCGCCGGCGGCGGCGCCCTCCAGGGCCACCATGCCGAACGGCTCGTAGATGCTCGGCACCGCGAAGCAGTCGGACGCGGCCATCAGCGCCGGCAGGTCGGTGCCGCCCAGGAAGCCCGGCATGGTGACCATGCCGCCGAGGCCACGGCGGTGCACCTCGGCCTCCAGCTCCGCGCGGTACGGGCCGTCGCCGGCGATCACCGCACGCAGGCCGGGGTGGCGCTCACGCAGCCGGGGCAGGGCGGCGATCAGATGCTGCACGCCCTTCTCGTACACGAGACGGCCGGCGAAGGTGACAAGCTTGCCGTCGCCGGCGAACCGGGCGCGGGCGGCGGCCACGGCGCGCGCCGGCACCCGCCAGCGGTGCGGCTCCACGCCGTTGGCGACCACGTCGACCCGTCCGGCCGGTACGCCGAACAGCGCGTTCACCTCGTCGCGCATGTACCCGGAGCAGACGATCACCCGGCCGGACTCGCTGCTGAGCCACTGCTCGACGCCGTGGATGGTGCGGTTCATCTCCTCGGGCAGCCAGCCCTGGTGCCGGCCGGCCTCGGTGGCGTGGATGGTGGTGACGAGCGGGATGTCGAGGTGGTCGCGCAGGGTGATGGCGGTGTGGGCGACGAGCCAGTCGTGGGCGTGGATGACGTCGTAGGAGCCGGCTTCGGTGGCGCGCAGGGCGGTGCGGGTGAGGGTGTGGTTGAAGGCCATCGTCCAGGCGAGCAGGGAGCTGGTGGCCAGGGGGAAGGTGACGGGGTCCTCGGGGGCGCGCAGGATGCGCACGCCGTCGGCGTACTCCTCCAGGGGTGCGCCGTCGGTGTGGCGGGTGACGACTGTGACCTCGTGGCCGGCGGCGGCGAGGGCGACGGAGAGGGCGTGTACGTGTCGGCCGAGGCCGCCGACGAGCACCGGCGGGTACTCCCAGGACAGCATCAGGATGCGACGGGTCTGCGGCGGCACTCCCGGGCCTGGCTGCGGCGGCACGGCCGCGCCGGGCTGCCCGGCCCGGGAGGTGAGGGTGGGCCGGTGGGCCCGGTCCGTGGCGCCAGCGAGCTGCTCGCCGACCCGCAGGGTCGTCACATCAATCTCCGTCCATGCATGGTGGTGCGCGCCGGCGTCGATGGCGGCGGAGCGTGAGGTGTCAGGGGTGGCCGAGGGCCGAGGGGCACGCGCGGGCGCGTGTCCCTCACAAGGAAAGGGCATCGAGCGCGATACCGCACCCTGAGGGCCGCCATGGTGACGGAAGACACCTGAGGGTGTAGCGCGCATCAGACAGGTGGATTTCTTCCATCGCCTGAAAGGATGGATTGGCGTGCCGGGGCGCAGGGCAATACCCGCGCACATGACCGTGCTTTGAGGGAGCGACATGCAGGTCTGGCCGGGCGAGCGGTATCCGCTGGGCGCCACGTACGACGGTATGGGCACCAACTTCGCCATCTTCTCGGAGGTGGCCGAGCGGATCGAGTTGTGCCTCTTCGACGAGTGGGACACCGGCGCGGAGCGCCGCGTCGAGTTGCGGGAGGTGGACGCGTACGTCTGGCACGCGTACCTGCCGGGCATCGAGCCGGGGCAGCGCTACGGCTACCGGGTGTACGGCCCGTACGACCCGGCGAACGGGCTGCGCTGCAATCCGCACAAGTTGCTGCTCGACCCGTACGCGAAGGCCATCGACGGTGACGTCGAGTGGAACCCGGCGGTCTACGACTACGACATGGCCGAGCCGGAGCGGATGAACGAGACCGACTCGGCGCCGTTCATGCCGAAGTCGGTGGTGGTGAACCCGTACTTCGACTGGGGCAACGACAAGCCGCCGCGCACCCCGTACCACCACTCGGTGATCTACGAGGCGCACGTGCGCGGGTTGACCATGCGGCACCCGGACATCCCGGAGGAGCTGCGCGGCACGTACGCGGGCATCGCCTCCCCGCCGATGATCGACTATCTGACCCGGCTCGGGGTGACGGCGATCGAGCTGATGCCGGTGCACCAGTTCGTGCACGACCACCGGCTCGTCGACCTGGGGATGCGCAACTACTGGGGTTACAACACGATCGGGTTCTTCGCCCCGCACCACGGCTACTCGGCGCTGGGCCGTCTCGGGCAGCAGGTGCAGGAGTTCCGGGGCATGGTCAAGGCGCTGCACGCGGCCGGCATCGAGGTCATCCTCGACGTGGTCTACAACCACACCGCCGAGGGCAACCACCTCGGGCCGACGCTGAGCTTCAAGGGCGTGGACGCACCGAGCTACTACCGGCTCAGCGAGGAGGACCGGCGCTACTTCGTCGACTACACAGGCACCGGCAACAGCCTGAACGTGCGCAGCCCGCACTCCCTGCAACTGATCATGGATTCGCTGCGCTACTGGGTGACCGAGATGCACGTCGACGGCTTCCGGTTCGACCTGGCGGCCACCCTGGCCCGCGAGTTCTACGAGGTGGACCGGCTGTCGACCTTCTTCGAGGTGGTGCAGCAGGACCCGGTGGTGAGCCAGGTCAAGCTGATCGCCGAGCCGTGGGACGTCGGCCCCGGCGGCTACCAGGTGGGCAACTTCCCGCCGCTGTGGACGGAGTGGAACGGCAAGTACCGCGACACGGTGCGGGACTTCTGGCGTGGCGAGCCGGCGACCCTGGCCGAGTTCGCGTCCCGGATCTCCGGCTCGGCCGACCTCTACCAGGACGACGGGCGGCGCCCGTTCCACAGCATCAACTTCGTGACGGTGCACGACGGGTTCACCCTGAATGACCTGGTGTCGTACAACGACAAGCACAACGAGGCCAACGGCGAGGACAACCGGGACGGCGAGAGCCACAACCGGTCGTGGAATTGCGGCGTGGAGGGCGATACCGACGACGAGGCGGTGCTCGCGCTGCGGGCCAAGCAGCGGCGTAACTTCCTGGCCACCCTCATGCTGTCGCAGGGCGTGCCGATGATCGGCCACGGCGACGAGTTGGGCCGCACCCAGCGCGGCAACAACAACGTCTACTGCCAGGACAGCGAGCTGGCCTGGGTGGACTGGGACAACGCCGACGAGCAGCTGCTGGAGTTCGTCCGTACGCTCACCGCGTTCCGCAAGCGGCACCAGGTGTTCCGCCGCCGCCGGTTCTTCACCGGCCTGCCGGTCGGCGGGCGCGGCATCGACGAGCCGCTGCCGGACCTGGCCTGGTACACCCCGGACGGGCGGGAGATGACAGGCGAGGACTGGGGCAACGACTTCGGCCGCTCGGTGGCGCTGTTCGTCAACGGGGAGGGCATCCGTGAGCGCGGCCAGTACGGCCAGCGCCACCACGACGCCTCGTTCCTGCTCTGCTTCAACGCCCACGACGCGCCGCTGGACTTCACCATGCCGGGCAGCGAGTACGGCCAGAAGTGGGAGCGGGTGATCAGCACCGCCGAACCCGAACCGGGTGACGTCACGGTGGTCAGCGCGGGCGGCACCATCCGGGTGTCGGACCGTTCCCTGGTGGTGCTGGAGAGGACGATCTGACATGGCCGCCACCCCTCCGCAGGCCACCTACCGCGTCCAGGTCCGTCCCGGCTACGACCTGGACGCCACCGCCGGCATCGTCGACTACCTCGCCGACCTCGGCGTCAGCCACCTCTACAGCGCACCCCTGCTGGCCGCGACGCCCGGCTCCGCGCACGGCTACGACGTGGTCGACCACCGGGCGGTCAACCCGGAGCTGGGCGGTGAGGCCGCCCGGCAGCGGTTGCTGCGCGCGCTGCGGGAGAAGCGGCTCGGCCTGGTCGTCGACATCGTGCCCAACCACGCCGGTGTCGCCGTACCGCCGGCGAACCCGGCCTGGTGGGACGTGCTGCGCCGGGGGCGCGACTCGTCGTACGCCGACTGGTTCGACATCGACTGGGACCGGGGCCGGCTGCTGCTGCCGGTGCTCGCCGACGACGGGTCCGCCCTGGACGACCTCAAGCTCGTCGACGGTGAGCTGCGCTACCACGAGCACCGCTTCCCGGTCGCCGACGGCACCGGCGACGGCACCGCGACCGAGGTGCACGATCGGCAGCACTACGAGCTGGTGTCCTGGCGGCGTGGGGACGCCGAGCTGACGTACCGCCGGTTCTTCGCCATCGCGGGCCTGGCCGGCCTGCGGGTGGAGGACCCGGCGGTGTTCGCCGCCACCCACGAGCTGATCCTGCGCTGGGCCGCCGACGGGGAGGTCGACGGCATCCGCGTCGACCACCCGGACGGCCTGCGCGACCCGGCCGGCTACCTGGCCCGGCTGCGCGAGGCCGCGCCGGACGCCTGGCTCGTGGTGGAGAAGATCCTGGAGTACGGCGAGGAGCTGCCGGACTGGCCGGTGGACGGCACCACCGGCTACGACGCCCTCGCCGCGGTGAACGGCCTGTTCGTCGACCCGGACACCGAGGGCGACTTCACGGCCCTGGACACCCGCCTCGCCGGGCACCACACCTCGTGGCAGGACCTGACCCACACCACGAAGCTGGCCGCCGCCACCACGCTGCTCGCCGCCGAGCTGACCCGCCTCGCCGCGCTCGCCCCCGAGGTGCCCACCGAGCAGGCCCGCGCCGCGCTCGCCGAGCTGGCCGCTGCCTTCCCGGTCTACCGCGGCTACCCACCACACGGCGCCCGCTACCTGGCCGTCGCCCGCTCCGAGGCGGGCCGCCGCCGCCCCGACCTGACCGGCGCCCTGGACGCGGTCACCCGCCGGCTGCGCGACCCCGACGACGAGCTGGCGATGCGTTTCCCGCAGCTCACCGGCGCGGTGATGGCCAAGGGCGTGGAGGACACCGCGTTCTACAGGTGGACCCGGTTCGTGGCGCTCAACGAGGTCGGCGGCAGCCCCGCCCACTTCGGGGTGCCACCGGCGGAGTTCCACCGCTTCGCCGCCGCCCGCCATGTCCGCTGGCCGGCGAGCATGACCACCCTCTCCACCCACGACACGAAGCGCGGCGAGGACGTGCGCGCCCGGCTCGCCGTGCTCAGCGAGCTGCCGCAGCGCTGGGCCGAGCAGGTCACGGCGTGGATGGAGTACGCCCCGCTGCCCGACCCGTCGTTCGCCCACCTGCTCTGGCAGACCGCCGTCGGCGCGTGGCCGATCGAACGGGAGCGGCTGCACGCGTACGCCGAGAAGGCCGCCCGGGAGGCCGCGGCCTCGACCAGCTGGGCGGACCCGGACCCGGTCTTCGAGCGGGCCATGCACGCGGTCATCGACCGGATGTACGACGACCCGCGCCTGCACGACGAGCTGACCGAACTCGCCGCCGCCATCGCCCCGGCCGGCTGGTGCAACTCGCTCGGGCAGAAGCTGATCCAGCTCACCATGCCCGGCGTGCCGGACACCTACCAGGGCACCGAGCTGTGGGACAACTCCCTCGTCGACCCGGACAATCGCCGGCCTGTCGACTTCGACGTACGCCGGGAGATGCTGGCGCGGCTCGACGGCGGCTGGCGTCCCCCGGTCGACACCGACGGAGCGGCGAAGCTGCTCGTCGTGTCGCGGACGCTGCGCCTGCGGCGGGCGCACCCGGAGCTGTTCACCGGCTACCGGCCGGTGCCGGCGCACGGGCCGGCCGGTCGGCACGTGGTGGCGTTCGACAGGGGCGGCGCGATCGCCGTGGCGACCCGCCTGCCGCTCGGCCTGGCGCGCGCCGGCGGCTGGCGCGACACAGCCCTGTCGCTTGGTGTTAACGAGGTGAAGGACCTGTTCACCGGCCGGGTCTACAGTGGCGGGGAGACGTCGCTGGACACTCTTCTGGCCGACTATCCCGTCGCTCTGCTGGCTCCTCTCACCGCTGCCGAGGAGGCCGTTTCATGACCGAGTTTTCCGTCTGGGCGCCGGACGCCGAACGGGTGCGACTGCACCTGCCGGGCGACGCCGACCACGAGATGCGCGCCGCCGCCGACGGCTGGTGGCGGGTCGAGGTGCCCGACGCCGGCCTCGACTACTCCTTTCTGCTGAACGACGACGAAACCCCACTGCCCGACCCCCGCTCGCCGTGGCAGCCTGCGGGGGTGCACGGGCCGAGCCGCCGCTACGACCACTCCGCCTTCGAGTGGTCCGACAGCCTGTGGACCGGCCGGCAACTGCCCGGCAGCATCCTCTACGAGCTGCACATCGGCACGTTCACCCCGGAGGGCACCTTCGACGCGGCCATCGACCGCCTCGACCACCTCGTCTCGCTGGGCGTCGACCTGATCGAACTGCTCCCGGTCAACGCCTTCAACGGCGAACACAACTGGGGGTACGACGGCGTCTGCTGGTACGCCCCGCACGAGCCCTACGGCGGCCCGGACGGCCTGAAACGGTTCGTCGACGCCGCGCACGCCAAGGGGCTGGGGGTGATCCTCGACGTCGTCTACAACCATTTCGGGCCCTCCGGGGCCTACGCGCCGCGGTTCGGGCCCTACCTCGCCGAGCAGAGCAACACCTGGGGCCGCTCGGTCAACCTGGACGGCCCGCACTCCGACGAGGTACGCCGCTACATCATCGACAGCGTGCTCATGTGGCTGCGCGACTACCACGTCGACGGCCTACGCCTGGACGCCGTGCACGCCCTGCCCGACACCCGCGCGATCCCCCTGCTCGAAGAGCTGGCCATCGAGGTCGAGTCCCTGTCGACGCACCTGGGACGGCCGCTGTCGCTGATCGCCGAATCGGACCTCAACGATCCACGGCTGATCACCCCTCGGGAGGCTGGCGGGTACGGGCTGCACGCCCAGTGGAACGACGACGCCCACCACGCGCTGCACACGTTGCTGACGGGGGAGCGGCAGGGGTACTACGGCGACTTCGGCTCCCTGGAGACGTTGTCGGACGTGCTGACCGGTGGGTTCTTCCACGCGGGCACCTGGTCGAGCTTCCGCAACCGTCACCACGGGCGAGCTCTGGATTCCCGCATCCCTGGTCACCGGCTGGTCGCCTACCTCCAGAACCACGACCAGATCGGGAACCGGGCGACCGGGGATCGGATCTCTGCGTCTCTCTCGCCCGCGCTGCTGCGGGTCGGCGCCACGTTGCTGCTGACCGCGCCGTTCACGCCGATGCTGTTCATGGGGGAGGAGTGGGCGGCCTCTACGCCGTGGCAATTCTTCACCTCGCACCCTGAGCCGGAGCTGGCTACCGCCGTGGCTCTTGGGCGGCGGCGGGAGTTTGCCTCGCACGGGTGGGCTGAGGGGGACGTGCCCGATCCGCAGGACCCGGAGACGTTCGTACGGTCCCGGTTGGACTGGGCCGAGCTGGACAAGCCTGAGCATGCTTCGATGCTGGCGTTCTACCAGCGGTTGATCTCGCTGCGGCGGTCGGTGGCGGATCTGTCGGATCCTCGGATGCACGCGGTGTCGGTGCAGCACGGGGACCAGTTCCTGCTGATGCGGCGGGGGGAGACTCTGGTCGTGGCGAACTTTGC
>NZ_VDFY01000129.1 GCF_006228125.1 Micromonospora orduensis
CGTCACAGAGCACCGCCCCGGCGCAGCCAGCCGGCGGAGTCGTGGTGGGCGGAGGCGTCGTCGGCGGCGGCGTGGTCGGCGGAGGCGTGGTCGGCGGCGGCGTGGTCGGTCCGGCGCCGTTGCACGGTACGCCGTTCAGGCTGAACCCGGTCGGCGCGCCGCCGCTGGAACCGACCGTGCCCTGCACACCGAACTCGGCGGAGCCACCGGCCGGGACGCTGCTGTTGTATGACAGGCTCCGGGCGGTCACCGCCGAGCCGGACTGGCTGACCGTGGCGTTCCAGCCGTTCGTGACGCGCTCGTCCCCCGCGTACGTCCAGGTGACGGTCCAACCGGACACGGCCGTGTCGCCGGGGGAAATCTTGATGGTGGCGGTGAACCCGCCGGGCCACTGGTTGGGTGTGTAGTCGACCCGGCAGCCCTGGGCGGCCGTTGCCGGACCGGTGAGCAGGGCCGTTCCGGTCGCCGTCACGGCGGCGGCCAGCCCGGCGACGACCGCCAGGGTCAGGGCGGGGCGGGCACGGAAAATCGTCATGAGAGGTCCTTCTGCCAAGAACGAGCGGGACGGAGGCGCAATGGCGGCGCGCGTCCTGGGCGGACGCAGCGCGACAACGCGCCCTGGGTGCGGCGCGGCGGTGCGCCACAGCGACTGGTCGGTGCGTACGACCGACGTGCCCGGCTCGGGGTGGACCTGTCAGCCGCCGACGGCCCGGTCCCGGGACCTCGGCGGCGCCCACGCCCAATCTATTGACGAATACCGATCGAATCAAGCGCGGCGCCGCTGCTGGCCGGACCGCCCGGCAGGGGGCCGGCGCGTGCGACGTCGACCGGCTCAGGACGAGCGGAGCTGCTCGACGCATCCTCGCTCGACGTCGCCGACCACCGGGCCTCGCCGACGCGGCGGATGGGGGTCGTCCCGCCCGGGGGGCGTCCGCGGCATGGGCGGGAGGACCCTTCGCTACGGTGATCAAAACGAGGGGGTGGACATGGCGCCGGAGCTGTCGCCGCGAAGGGCATGGGCCGTGCTCGTCGCGCTCTCCCTCGCCGCGTTCGCGTTCATCACGACCGAACTGCTGCCCGTCGGCCTACTGACCCGCATCGCACCCGATCTCGGCCGGTCCCGCTCGCAGGTGGGCCTGCTGGTCAGTGGGTACGCGATCGTGGTCGTGCTGGCGTCGGTGCCGCTGACCCGACTGACCCAGCGGATACCCCGGCGTCAGCTGCTCGGCGTCACGATGCTCCTGTTCGCCGCCGCGAACGCCGCCGCCGCGTTCGCGCAGACGTACGCCGTGCTGGCCGGCTCCCGCCTCGTGACCGCCCTCGCCCAGGCGCTGTTCTGGTCCATCGCCACGGCGGCCGTGACCGGGCACTTCCCGGTCGCGGTGCGCGGCCGGGTGGTGGCACTGTTCGCGACCGGGGCGACGCTCGCCCCGGTGCTCGGCGTACCCCTCGGGACCTGGCTCGGGCAGCAGGCCGGCTGGCGGTCCGCGTTCGCGGTGCTGGCCGGGGTCGGTCTGGTGATCGCCGCCGCGGTGCTCGTCCTCCTTCCGTCCTATCCCCCGGCCGCTGGTGGCGCCGCCCGGGGCACCGCACCGGACGGGCGCCGGTTCGCCCTGCTGCTGATCGCGACCGCCTTCGGCATCGGCGGCTTCATGACTCTGCAGACCTACGTCACACCGTTCCTGCTCGACGTCAGCGGCTTCGCCGACGCGGTGCTGGCGCCGCTGCTGTTCGTCTCCGGTGCTGCCGGCGTCGTCGGCACCCTGGCCGCTGCCCGGACGCTGGACTCCCGGCCGGTCACTTCGCTGCTGACGCCGCTGGCCATCGGCACGGCCTCGCTGTTCGGCCTGTACGCGCTCGGCGCTCTCCGCCCCGGCGTGGTGGCGCTGCTCGCCGGGTTCGGCCTCGCCTACGCGGCGTTCGGCTCCGCCGTGCAGAGCCGCATGCTGCAACTGGCACCGGGCAGCACGGACATCGCGTCGGCCGGCGTCAGCACCGCCTTCAACGCGGGTATCGCCGGCGGATCGCTGTTCGGCGGCGCCCTCCTGCCCAGCTCGGGGGCACGCCCGCTGGCGCTGGTGGGCGGGCTGCTGACGCTTGTCGCCCTCATGCTGCTCGCCGTGGACGCCCGGCGGGCCCGGGCCACCGGGCGTCCGCCGACGGCCACCGGCCCCACCAGTTCCGCGCGCCAGAGCCCACCCGCCCGGACGGGTACGCCGTCCTAGGTCCGCCGACCGTAGGCCAGCCGGCGCAGCACGGTCTCGGCCGGGCCGGCCTGTCCACGCTTGTCGAGCAGGCGGGCGACCAGCACGCTCACCAGCCAGATGGTCACCGCGATGAGCACGCCGGACACCGTGGGGTCGCCGAGGCGCTGACCGAGAGCCAGGGTGAAGGGCGCCAGGAGGAGCAGCCATGCCACCGACTGGAACAGGTACCCCGACAGGGAACGCTGCCCCAGGGCGGCGAGCGCGCCCACGACGGGGCCGGGCCGGCCCACCCGCAGGGCGATGAGGCCGAAGACCGCGACGTAGCCCGGGCCGGCGAACATGCCGCTGGCGCCGTGGAGCGTGAGGATCAGGCCTGCGGTGGGCTTGTCGACGGGCAGCCATCCGGCACTGAGCAGGCCGGCCGGCAGACCTCCGGCGACGGCGACGCCCAGCCCCAGGACTGCCGTCCGCGCGAGCAGGGTCCGGTGCCGGGCCAGGTCCTCCAGGACGCGGCGGCGGGCCGCCCACATGCCCAGCCAGGCGATGACGATGAACGGCACGACGGTCAGCGTGTGCATCGGCCATTCGCCGAGACGGTGCACGACGGAGGCGAGGTAGTCCGGCGCGGCGAGGGAGTCGACGTGGCCCGCCGGCAGCGGCGCGGATCCGCCTGAAGCCGCGATGCCGCTCGCCACGAGGGCGCCGAGGATCAGGACCTCCACCGCCATCACCGCCCAGAGCACCAGGACGATCCGGTGCACCTTCTCCCCGCGGCGCAGCAGCAGGAGGGTCATCGCGACCCCGACGATGCCGTACGCGCCGAGGAAGTCGCCGTAGTACAGCAGCGCGGCATGCGCGAACCCGAAGGCGACGAGCCAGAGGTTGCGGCGCAGCAGCACCGAGCGGACCTGCCGGGGCGTGGCGCCGGAGGCGTCCTGGCGACGGGCCAGCTGGACCAGTCCGTACCCGAACATCACCGCGAAGACCGGGTAGCCGCGCGCGTGGACCAGCTCGAAGAGCAGGAAGTTGAGGCCGCGGTCGATGCCTGTCGGCGTGGCGTCCAGGCCGGGTTCGCCGGCGAAGACCACCCCCGCGACGTTGGCCAGGGCGATGATCAGCAGCATCGCTCCCCGGGTCAGATCCGGTGCGAGGGCGCGTTCGGTACGAAGTACCGGCCCCCTGGATGTCCGTCGTGGTGCGGTGTCAACGCTCATGGTCGTCCCTCTCCCCGATGCCCGCTTTAGTTTGTTAGAGAAAGTATCACAGGCACACTAATGACGTCTGGCATGATGAGGCTTGATCGACAGAGCCGGACGAGGGAGCCATGACCAGCGAGGACGCCATTCCGGTTCGGCTGCGCCGGCTGTGGGGCAGGTCCGAGTCCTCACGCCTCGGGCGGCCCGCGACGCTCGACGTCGGCCGGGTCGTCACCGCGTCCGTGCAGATCGCCGACCGCGACGGGCTCGCCGGGGTCACCCTTCCCAAGGTCGCCGAGAGCCTCGGCGTCACCGGAATGTCGCTCTACCGGTACGTCGGATCCAAGGACGAACTGCTCGAACTCATGGCCGACGCCGCCCTGGGCACACCGCCGGACATCCCCACCGACGACTGGCGTCACGGGCTGCGCAGCTGGGCCTTCGCGCAGCGGGCGGTGTTCCAGCGTCGACCCTGGCTCACCCGCGTGCCCACCTCCGGGCCGCCGTCCGGGCCGAACCAGATCGCCTGGATGGAGACCGCGCTGGCGGTCCTGTCCCCCACCGGCCTCGACTGGGCGCACAAGGTGGGCGTCCTGATGCTGATCAGCGGCTACGTCACGCAGTCGGTACGGCAGTACAGCGACCTCGCCGAGGGTCGGGCCGAAGGCCAGGGGCAGGCCGACGCCGAGCGCGACTACGGCCGCGCGCTGGCACGGCTCGTCGAGCCCGACCGCTTCCCCGAGGTCGCCCGGCTGTTCTCCTCGGAGCTGTTCGAGGCGCCGCCGTCGGACACTCCGGACGCGACGATCGCCGACGCGGACTTCACACTCGGACTGGACCTGATCCTCGACGGCGTCGCCGTGCGGATCGAACGCTCCGACTCCTGAGGCGCACCGGCCGGGCCACCGTCAGACGGCCGTACGCGACCACTGCTGGTTGGCGCCGGTGTTGCACGTGTACTGCTTGAGGACCACGCCGTCCGCGGTCGACGCGGCCGGCACGTCCACGCACCTGCCGCTGTGCCGTGCCCGGAGCTGGAAGTAGCTGCCGTTGGCGACCATCTGGAACTGCTGGTTACTGCCGGCGCCACAGGTGTACTGGATGAGTTCCGCGCCGTCGGCGGTCGAGGCGCTCACCACGTCGAGGCACTTTCCGCTGTGCCTGCTGACGAGGCGCCAGTACCCGCCGCCCGCGTCCTGGAACTGCCACTGCTGCCAGGCGTTGCCGCCGTACGTGTACTGGCCGACGCGTGCGCCGTTGTCGGTGTTCGGTTGCTGGACGTCCATGGCCTTGCCACTGTGCCGCACGGTGATCCGGTAGTACGTCCCCGTCGACGGCGGAGGCGTCGTGGGGCCGCCGCCGATGGTGTCGCCCCACGCGTACCGGATCTGGTCGGCCCCGGAGGTGTTGCGGACGGTCAGGTTGAGGTCGGTGCCGCTTCCGCTGAGGGAGAACATCGAGTACCAGTCGTACCCGATGGTGCCCGGCTTGCCGCCGAGGGCGGGCCAGTAGGTGCCGCCCATCTGGTTGTCGCGCATGACCTGGGCCATGGCGCGGATGTGTCGCACGAAGTTGTCGGTGCTGCCCGCGTCGGCGTAGTTGCGGCCGTCGTTCATGGGGGCGCCGAACTCGGTCGCGACGGCCCGGGACGCGCAGTTGCCGAGGCGGGTCTGGATGTGGCTCCGGAAGGCGTCGTAGGTCATCGCCCCGTAGAAGAAGGCGTAGTGGTGGAAGGACAGCAGCGTCGAGGCGAAGCGGCTGTCGTTGCAGACGTCGCGCAGGTCCTGGCTGAAGCCGGTGCCGCCGATGAGCACCCGCGCGGGGACCGCCGAGTAGTGGTAGCTGAGCCAGTTCGCCGCGACGTCGCGCCACTCCGCCGAGCTGTAGCCGTGCGGCTCGTTCATCGGCTCGAAGTAGACGTTGGTGTTCGAGCCGTACGTGTTTGTCACCGTGGACCACATCGCGTTCCACGCGGCGAGGTTCGTGATCCTGCCGCCGGACGCGGCGCCGTCCTCCCAGTACGCCAGGATGACCTTGAATCCGCGGGCGGTGGCGGCGTCGATGGCGCCGCGGTACGCGTCCCACCAGGCCGTCCCCACGGTGTGGGTGTTGATGGGCAGCCGGACGGTGTTGACACCCATGGTGGCGGCCATGTCGTCGTAGAGGGCGTTCGCCTTGGCGCGCACTGTCGTGTTGCTGTCGGAGGCGCTCAGGCCCTGCACGACGAGCGGGCCGGTGCCGAAGTTGTCACCCAGCACCGCCCAGTTCATGCCTCGGAACCCGCTGGTCGCGGCCGCGGCCGGCGACGACACGGTGGCGACGACGCCAACCAGCACGGTCAGCACGGCCACCAGGGCGGACAACGCCCGTCGATGTGATGCCACAGTCGGAACTCCTTGAACGGGGACCAGCTTCAGCTGGTCACGCGGAAGGTGGCGTCGGCACGGCTCTGCGCGTCGGTGACCGGGTCGAGCCGCAGCAGGTAGGCGTAGTGCCGGATGTAGCGGTCCGGGTGGCTGTAGGACTGGAACGACGTCCACGAGGAGCTGGCGAGGCCGGCGACCTGCCGGAAGGTGGCGTCGGCGGCGAAGGTGGCGGTGCCGTCGTTGGCTTCCAGCCGGAAGTCGAACCCGTAGTGGCGCAGGTAGTGGCCCGGGAAGTTGACCGACTGGATGGAGACCGTGCCGGAGCCGGCCAGGCCGGGCACCAGCCGCCACTGGCCGTCCTGGGGCGGGCTGACGTTCGCGTCGATCCGGGCGTCGTAGTCGGCGTGCCGCACGTACCGGTCCGGGAAGTTGTACGACTGGATCCGGTTGACGGCGGCGGCGGGCCAGCGGGCGAGCACCCGGCTCTGCTCGGCTGCGGTCAGGTTGAGGATGGAACCGTGCCGTTTCCTGGTGCCGCCCATGGCGTACGAGCCGGACGCCGGCAGCCGGAAGCTGCCCGGGTTCGACGGGGCGGTCGTCAGGACGGGCAGGTAGCCGCGCCCGCTGGAGTACTGGTCGAGGTAGAGGACCCACTCGTTGCGGGCGTTGAACCGCATCCACATCGGGCCTTCGACCTGGGAGCCAGTCAGCCCGATGCCCGACAGGTTCCCGAGCGTGGTCCAGGTGCCGAGGATGGAGTTGCTGCCTTCGAGGGCGATCTGACCGTCGCGGGAGGCCCGGACGTAGCGGTAGCCGCCGACACCGGCGGGCACCTCGACGATCTGGGTGTCGATGATCTCCTGGCTGCCGGGCCGGTTGACGTAGACCTGCGGCGTGGTGATGCTGCGGAAGTCCGCCGTGCGCGCGTAGTAGATGCGGTGCTTGGTCGCCCCGTTAAGCGGGACGTTTGTCGCCCAGTAGAGGACGTAGTCGCCGGTGGTCGGGTTCCAGATCGCCTCCGGAGCCCAGGCGTTGCGTCCGTCCGGGATCGCGCCGGCGACGTTCAGCAGCCACGGGGCCGACCAGTTGACCAGGTCGGTGGACTCCCACACGACGAGGTTGCGGCTGCCGTTGTTGATCGCGGCCGACCAGTCCTGGCCGCAGCCGATGCACAGGTCGGTGGCGATGATCCAGTACCTGTCGCCGCCGGGTGAGCGGACCAGGGCGGGGTCGCGGACGCCGCGGGTGCCGACGGTGGACCGCAGTACGAGCCCGCCGTTGTTCAGGTCCGTCCACCGTAGGCCGTCGGCGCTGTGCGCGAGGTAGATCTGCTGGTCGGTCGACGACTCCCCGGTGAAGTGCGCCATCAGGTAGCCGACGGTCGGGTCGAGTGCGGACGCCTCTTTCGGCGTCGCCGCCGACCAGGTGGTGAACAGCAGGCACGCGGCGACCGCCACCGCGCAGAGCCGGGCGAGGAATCTCGACATGGGTCTCTCCTTCGCGCAGGGGCCTACAAATCAGCTGGCGGCTCGACACGGCGCAACACTGGTGTTAGCGCTAACAGGATTCCGGCCCTGCCCGGCTCGGAATCTCGGATTCTTTGGTTACATTCGTGTTGCGGACAAGTGTTAGCGACCGCATCCGGAGTGTCAAGGAATCGACCATGGTCATTGGCCAAGGGGTGTCCCACCGGTCCGGGGGACAGCGGATCCGGGTCGCGACGCCTACTCTGCCCGGCATGACGGGGACGATCGACTACGCCACGGCAGGTCCACTGACGACTGTCGACCCGATCCACGAGCCGGCGCTGGCGAACCTCCCGAGCGAGCCCGTCGAGATCTGCCGCCTTGTTCACGGCCTCGTCATCCAGCCCAGAGACGCCACCGGCCTCGGCATCGCCGCCGAGCGGTTCGGCGAGAACCAGCTTCGTCCCGTCGACGGCATGATCGGCGCCCTACTGGCCCTCGACCCGGCCCCGCTGACCGTGCCACGCGGCCCCAACCGTCGGGTCATCGGCACCTGCCGCCACTTCGCCGTGCTCAGCTGCGCCCTGCTGCGCCACCGCGGAATCGCGGCCCGAGCCCGCTGCGGCTTCGCCACGTACTTCCAGCCCGAGCACGGCGTGGACCACTGGATCACCGAGTACCGGCACGACGGCCGGTGGGTGCGGATCGACTCCGAGATCCTGGGCCTCTCCGTCGTGGCGACACCCGAGAACCTCGCCGCTGGCGAGTTCCTCACCGGCGGGGAGGCGTGGGCGGCCTTCCGTACCGGCCAGATCGATGCCGCGCGCTTCGGCGTGCCCGGCACCGACAACTGGGGGCCGGCGGAGATCCGGGGAAACGCCATCAGGGATCTGGCCGCGCTCAACCGGGTCGAGATGCTGCCGTGGGACGAGTGGGGACGCATGGAGGCCTCCTACCAGGGCAGGACCGGCCCCGACTACGACGACCTCATCGACACGGTCGCCGCCACCTGCGCCACCGACGATGCCGGCGCCGTCGGGAACCTCTACGCCTCGGCGGACCTCGCAGTGCCCACCACGTTCCTGCCGTGACAACCGGACGGCCGCCCGGTACGCCGCGCCCGAGCCCGTCGTCGCAGGAGTGGGAGCTGTCGCCCGCTCGTCCCGCGAAGGGTCAGGACGTCCAGCGCACGCCCGGGTTCACCCGCCCGGACCAGTCGAAGACGGCCATGTTGTCCCACTGGTTTCCGGTGCCGTTGATATTGGCCGGGTCCCAGCCGTTGCCGCGGACGGCGTACCACGTCGGTTCCCAGTAGAAGACACCGATGGCCCCCGCGTTGCGGGCGGTGTTCTGGACCCAGTCGAACTCCTGGGCCTGCCCGGACCAGGTCGCGCTGATGCCGTCACAGGCCGCGTCGCCGATGGCGTTCGGCTCGCTGTCCGCGTTGCTGCGGGTGAAGGGGTACGCGGTCTCCACGATGACCATCGGCTTTCCGTAGCGGCCGCGCAGGTCGACGATGTTGTTGTAGAGATTCGACAGGGTGCCGTGCCACACGCAGTAGTACGACAGTGCTGTCATGTCCCACTGCACACCCTGGGCGCGGATGCCGTCGTAGAACCAGCGGGCGTTGGCGTTGCTGTCGGCGTTTGCGGTGTGGATCATCACCGGGATACCGCTGCCGCACGCCTTGGTGGCGTTGTAGCCCTGCTTCAACAGGCCGGCCAGCGGGGCGAAGTCGTTGTTGACGACCCTGCCCTCGTTCCACAGCATCCCGACGTTGATCTCGTTGCCGATCTGCACACTGTCCGGTGGGGTGCCCTGCCTACTGAGGCTGGAGCAGACGTCGTAGGTGAAGCCGTACACGTCGGTACGCAGTTGGCTCAGGCTGTGGCCGGCCCAGGCGGCCGGCTTGTACTGCTTGCCCGGGTCGGCCCAGGTGTCGGAGTAGTGGAAGTCGATGAGCACCTTGAGGCCCTTCGCCCTGGCCGTCGCCGCCTGCGCCAACACCCTGCTCTTGTTGTTGTAGCCGCTGACCGGGTTGTTCCAGACGCGCAGTCGGACGTAGTTGACGCCGACGGACTTCAGGATGTCCAGTGGGTCGCGGGCGACACCACCGGCGTCGTAGTACCTGGCGCCGAGATCGAGGCTGCGCTGCAACGAGGAGACGTCGGCGCCCCGCATGCTGAGCGTGTTCGCGGCGGAGACGGGTGCGGTCGCGCCCACGAGCGTGGTGGAGACGGCGAGGACGCCGGCCGCGACAGCCCCGATCAGGGCCCTCGGGCGGCGGTGGTGGGCTGTGACCGAACGTGTGTTCACGGGACTCCTTCAGACCGCGGTACAGGGGGCGCCGTTCAGCGCGAAGGCGGTCGGCGGCGCGTCGCTGAGGCTCCACCGCCCCTGGACGCCGAAGGTCGCGGAGCCATCCGGCGCGAGGACGCGGTTCCAGTCGACGTTACGGGCGGTCACGGTGACACCGGTCTGACCGATCGTGGCGTTCCATCCCGAGGTGACCTGCTGGTCTCCCGGGAAGCTGAAGGTGACGATCCAGCCGTCGACCGGTGTCGCCCCGGCGTTCTGGACCGTCACCGTGGCCACGAAACCGCCAGGCCACTCGGACTGGTTCCGGTAGGTCACCCGGCAGGTCGAGGGCGGCGGAGTGGGCGTCGTTGGCACAGTGACCGTGTTGGACGCGATCGACACGTTGCCTGCCGCGTCCCTGGCGCGGACGTAGTACCGGTTCCGCAGCGGATTCGACGGGGGTAGCGAGGTCGTGTACGTCGTTTCCGGCACGGTGGCGACAAGCCTTGAGGTGAACCAGCCGTCGAACTCGTAGACGTTGTACCCCAACACGCCGACGTTGTCCGTCGACGGGGACCAGGACAGCGTGGCGGACGAGGCGGTCACCTCGTCGAGGGTCAGGCTCTGCGGCGCGCTCGGCGGGGTGGTGTCCGGGCCGGTGTCCGTCACCGGGGTGACCACGGCCAACGCGTCCGACCAGTTCGAGCGGTGTCCGAGGCTGTCCCGGGCGGACACCCGGAACGAGTACTGCTGGCCCGGCCCGATGTAGTTGGTGATCTTGGTGGTGGTGACGGCCCCGACGCTGGCGCTGAAGGCCAGGTCGCCGAACTCCTGGTAGTACGTGATGTCGTAGCCGGCGATGGCGCAGCAGCCGGGCGTGGCGGCCGTCCAGGTGAGGGTGACCGACCCGGTACGTACCTCGCTGGCGGCCAGGTTCGTGGGTGCGCTCGGCGGGAACGGCGAGGTGTTCGGCGTGCTGGGCGCCGCGGTCGGCGTCGGCGGCGCGGTTCCGGTCGGCGCCGCGGCGGCCCCACCGGGCGCCGGGGCGACCCCCGGATACGCGGCGGGTGCGGCGGTGCCGGCCTCGGCCGCCGGCGCCACACTCAGAGCGGTTCCGAGCACCGCCAGCGACAGCACGACGACGGTCAGCAGGGCCGGCCGCAGACGGCAGAACAGAGAGGACACCGAGACGCCTGTCATACATCGACGATGAATCCCCATATCGATGATCGCCAACATATCTCATCCCTCGGTCGGCGACCGGCCCGACT
The DNA here is from genome assembly GCF_006228125.1 of Micromonospora orduensis. GTDB lineage: Bacteria > Actinomycetota > Actinomycetes > Mycobacteriales > Micromonosporaceae > Micromonospora > Micromonospora orduensis. Next base: position 10,805 of record NZ_VDFY01000129.1, read on the forward strand.
CGCGGCGGATCCTCAGCTCTCGCGGTTCGGCGTGGTGAGCGCGTCCCATTGCTCGGCACTGGAGATCGTCTGCCCACGCGGCAGGTAGAACGGTCGCCGCGGTGGCGCGGCCACGGTGAACGGCGTGAACCCCGGGTCGGCGATCATCCGGTAGATGAAATCGGTCGTCGGCATGTCGAACCGTTGCCACGGTCCACCGGCCAACTTCTGAGCGACCACAGGCCACGAGTCGGGCTCGGTGAAGCGGTCCGCCAGCCAGCAGTACTGCCCCTCGACCTGGTCGCCACCCCACTGAATCAGCCCGGAACCCGTGTCCGATCCGTAGATTCCGTAGGGGGCGTACAGCTGGGCGTAGGACTCGCTGCGGCAGAAGGCCCACCTCGAAAGCAGCTCCCACGACTCGTGTTCGCCGGGCGACCGCAGCAGATCCAGGTACCCGTAGAACAGCCCCGGCACGAAGCGCCGGCACAGCTCCTTGAAGTCCGTGGGCAGCGCGACGCCGAGCTCGGCTTCCACCTCTCCCCAGCTGGCACCGCCCTCAGGCTCCTGGCGCCATCCGGTCACGTCGATGATCCGTTCGATCCACGTCACCTGGTCGTTCACGGCCGGCAAGGTAGCAGCATTCGAGTGCTCGTGCAGGCCGCCGGGCTCGTCCTCGTGGAGGCTGACGACCCGGTCGACCCGTGGCGCGAGCTGCTCACCTCGGCGACCCGAGGGCGCGTTGACCGGTCGGCTCAGCGGACTCGGTCGTGGACGACCGCCACCGTGCCGTGCTCACCGGCGGTGTGGCTGGCCACCGGCGGCCAGCGTCGTTGCTCTAATCTCAGCCGGCGACGAAGTGAAGGGGTGACAGTGGCCGACGACATCGAACGCGACAAGCCTCGCCGGCGACGGATCGCATTGTGGATCGCGCTGTCCGCGGTGGCGGTAATCGGGGCGGTCGCGTTCTACGCTGTCCGTCACACGTACCAGAGTTCCGGTGCTTTCCGCGTCGGCACCTGCTTCCTGGTGAACGACGACACGAGCATCTCCGAGGCTGCCGGGCTGCGCGAGGTGAGTGGTCGGGCGAAGGTGGTCAGCTGCGGAACCGCCCACGACGCGGAGATAACCCGGACCGCCAGGCATCCGTCGGGCTGTAGCCCCGAAGGCGCATGGCTGAACAGCCGCGACCAGATCTACTGCGTCACCGTGTCGAGATGACGTCTCACGGCGCCGTGTGCCCCCTCACCCGCCCGGAACGCAGTACGAATTCCCCAGCAACAGACCAGGGCCCTGGAACTGCGCTCCGCTCCGACTCGGCTGTCATCGACCCGCCTTCCTGGGGAGCGGGCGGCCGGCCGGCCCGCCACGTCATGCGGACGGACCTGCGGATCCACGTCGTTCAGGGCAGACTCGGCGGCGTCTGCCACCAGGAGCCAATGGGGGTCCTGGAGGCACAGGCGACGTTCGGCCACAAGGTCTGCAGACGACGGGGTCATCCGCCCGGTCGGCCAAGTTGTCGCGATGGGCGGCGGAATGCGACGTATTCAAAGATGGCCGAAGAACCGAGTAGACCAGGTCTCAACGACCGTCGGGCCGAAGACCCATCCGTTGGGCCCGTCGTACGGGGTGGCGAGGATGTGCTCGGGAACGATGAGGTAACCGAGTCCGGCTAGTGCCAGCTCGATCCGTTGCCGGTCGTCGGGGTGCGGCGAAGGTCTCTGACCACTCGGACTGGAAGCCCCGTAGGTGGCGAGGCCACCAAAATTGCTCACACTCACGGTCAACGACAGCGGAATCCGTGTGCGCTTCGTACGACTGTGGCTGGCCTCAGCGGGAATCCAGATGCTGCCGAAACAGGCGGAGTCCTGGGCCAGCCCCGAGTCGCACCGACAACCATAGGCTTCGCTCAATCGCTCCGCGAGCCGGTCAAACCGGCCTTGGACCGCAGCGTGGTCGAAGTCCCGTGGCACCTCCAGACCGTCACCGTCACCTCGGGCCACCCGCTCGTTCAACGCCGCCAGCATCGGCTCCGGCATGACCCCCTCCACCATGGCCCGCAGAATCGACTCCCGCCCGATGCTGCCCTTCACTGGCGCGACCGGCTCGTCCAGCGCCCGGAGCATCGACCACCAATCCGCGTCGTCCATTGTCACGCGTGCACCGTAAGCGGCAGGCTACGGAGCATCCAACTGGTTTGGTTCGAGGGTTGGTGGCGACGTACGTCTTGCAGCCAGCCCACGTGTCGCTCGACGGCCATCCGCGCCAGTGCGTGCTGATCAACGGCTCGGTAGGTGTACCAACGGATTCCGCCTGCGGTAGCGGCCAAAAGGCGGACAACCGTCGGGCCGTCGCTTACAGTGGCCGCGGTCCGAGACACGGCGGGAGCGTGGGGATGAGCCTCGATATCTCAGTGTGGATACCGGACGGCGGCGCCTACGCCGGTCGGGACGTTGTCGCGGATCCACCGGGCACCAGCACCGGAGTAGGAGCTGACGCTCTTCGTTCTGCGCTGTGGGGTTCCGCAGCCGTTCGGCGTCTCGGCGCGACGTTCCTGCCGCAACTCGCTGACATCACGGATGAGAACCGTGGGAATCTCCAGGTCCCGCCCGGCCAGCTCGACGCCTTCGAGCAGGAGTGCGTACTCCTGGCAGAGAACGTCGAGCAACTAGCCGCCGGGACCGGATACGACGCGGATCGCATCCTCCATTACCTGGCCAACGTGCGGGATGCTGTGGAGCGCGCCAAGGCGGTACACGGCGGCGTCATCATCTGGTAGTGGCATCAGGTCATCCCGTCCAGGATCTGCCGCGTCCGATCGCCCGTCACATGCTCGCCTTCGTGAATGCACTCATCTCGACGTGAGTGGACGCTGCGACTGCGATCAAGGCGCCCTGATCCTCCGTGGCGGCACCGGTTGTCAGCAGATCTCTGCGGCATTAGCTTGGAACTCATCGATGATGTTCTACGTCGCGAGGTATATCGGGGGCCCGCATGTCCACGTCTGTCACTCGCCGCACTGTCCTGACCGGTGGCGCCGGCGCCGCCATCGGCCTGGCGCTGCCCGGCTCCGCCGCCCAGGCCGGCGGCCACCACCCCAGCAGCGTGAGATTCACCCTCGACGCGAGAACGCTCGACGGCGGTGAGCAGGTCACCTCGGTCACCCTCGACACCAGCCGGCTCGGGCCGATCGACGCCGCCGGGCTGACCCCCGGCACGTTCAGCGTGCATGCCAAGGCGACCAGCCCGATCCCGATCGCCCCCGGCGATCTGATCTTCAGCGAGTACGACCTGGACCGTACGGTGACCGCAGCCCGGCTCGACCGGCACGGAAACATCGTGCTGAAGCTGAGTTACGCGGAAGGTCAACTCGGCGGTGGCACCCTCGGCTACATCGTGAGCAGGGGCCGCAACGTCCGGCTGAACCTCGTCTACACCATCAGGCAGAACACTCCGCTCATCAGGCGCCACGGCCCGCCGGTCACCATCACGCACTTCGTGCAGGGGCGGCTGTCGAACCCGGAGGTGGACGCCTTCAGCCACCACGTCTCGGGCTCGGGCCTGAAGTACCGGCTGTACTCCCCCGACCACTCGCCCCGGCAGGGTCGGCGGCCGCTGATCCTCTGGCTGCACGGCGGCGGCGAGGGTGCCTCACTGCCCGATGGTTACTACGACAACGAGACCACGCTGCGCGCCAATCGCGGGGCGCTGGGCTTCGCCACCCCGGAGGCTCAACGGATCTTCTCCGGCGCGTACGTCGTCGCTCCCCAGAGCACCTCCTACTGGATGGAGGACGGCCCCCGGTTCGCCCCGCTGATCCGCGAGATCGTCCAGGACCTCGTGCGCCGCGAGCGTGTCGACCCCGACCGGATCCACGTGGCCGGTTGCAGCAATGGCGGCTACATGTCCCTGGAGATGACAGTTGCCTATCCCGACCTGTTCGCCGCGTCGGTGCCGGTCTGCGGCGTCGTCGAGCCGCTCAGCGGGGAGGGCCCGCCGCTGATCAGCGACGCGGAGCTGGCGAGCATCCACACCCCGACCTGGCTGGTCACCTCGCGCGACGACGACACCGTGCCACCCGAGACCAACACGATCCACGCCCACAACCTCATCCCGGGATCACTGATCACCCTGTACGACCATGTCGTCTGGAACGGCTACCAGTTCCCCGGTCACTGGTCCTGGATCTACGTGGCCCGCAACGACCCGAGCCTCAACGGCACCCACATCTGGCAGTGGATGGCCCGCCGTCGTCGGTGATCGGGAGGCTCGAGGAGCCGCCGGTACGCGCGACGCGGCAGGACCGGATATCGGCTGGCGGGACCTGTGGCCGTGGGCCATGGTTTGCGCGTGATCGTCATCCAGCGGGTACGGGTGCGGTGGAGCGCGGCGGGGCGCGGCGCTCCGCCGCCCAACGCCCGTCGAGGGGCTTGTCGCCCCCGGGTCGGCCGCCACCAGCCAGAAGACGGCAGCGGCGCCGGCGAACGCCTCGGCAACGACGGCCGGGTCGCCGTGCGTACCCCGGACGATCTCGACCCGCTCGGCGACGCCCGGCGCCAGCCGCGCGGGGTCACGGGCCACCACCCGCACGGGCGCGCCGGCCTCGAGCAGATCCTGGATCAGTTGGCCGCCGATGTGGCCGGTCGGAGCTGTAACCACAATCATGGCTTTCATCCCTGTTCGGTGGGGAAACTGACGACTCCAGTCAACGCGGCTCGGCGTCGGAGCGGAAAGACCATCTCCCTCTGGATTGATACCGTGGTGGTATGAGTGATCTGGAGACGCGACAGCTCCGCTACTTCGTGGCGGTCGCCGAGGAGCGGCACTTCGGCCGGGCCGCCGAGCGGCTCGGAATGGCCCAGCCGCCGCTGTCGCGCGCCATCCGCGATCTGGAGCGGCAGCTCGGCGTGCAGCTTCTGATCCGCACCACGCGGCAGGTGGCGCTGACCCCGGCCGGTGAGACCCTGCTGGCCGACGCCAAGGTGGCGCTGGACGCGATCGGCGCCGCCCAGCGCCGGGCCCGCCGGGCCGGGCAGGAGACGCCGGCCCTGCGGCTGGCGCTCAAGGCCGACTACGACGGCGGCCTGCTGCCGTTGATCCTCGAGGCGTACGACGTCATGCCGGTCGAGCTGCTGCTCGGCGGGCGCGGCGAGCAGGTGCCGGCGCTGCGCGACGGGCGTGCCGACGTGGCGCTGATACCGGCCCTCGGCGACGAGGACGGGCTGGACAGCGAGCTGCTGCTGACCGGGCCAAGCATGGTGGCGCTGCCGGCCGCCGACCCGCTGGCGGCGCGGACGACCATCCGGCTGGCCGACCTGGCCGGCCGGCAGCTCCCCGACGGGTCGCCGGCCGAGCGGGCCCGCATGGTGGGCAACGAGCGGCCGCTGGACCTCGCGCAGATCTTCAACCTGGTCGAGGTGGGCACCGCAGTGTGGTTCCTGCCGGAGTGGGTGGCTCGGCGGTACTCCCGGCCGGGCACCGCCTTCCGCCCCGTGCCGGAGCTCGAGCCGGTGACGCTGAAGGTGGCCTGGCCTTCCGAGTCGCGCTCGCCCGCGGTAGCGGCATTCGTGCGTGTGGCCCGGCGGATCGCCGAAGCGCCCGAGAAGCACCTGCTCCGCAGCTAAGGACTGGTCACGCGGGCGCCGGTAGCGGTAGGTCGTTCACCGCGCGAGAGTGCGGTAGCGGAGGCGGACGACGCCGTTTCGGAGTCGGCGCTCATCGAGGAGCTCAAGGTCGGTGCGCATGCCGGTCGGCAGCCCAGGCTCACCCCCGCCGACGACGATGGGCAGGACGAACAGCTGGCACTCGTCGACCAGCCCGGCCTTGAGAGCCTGCGTCGCGAGGTTGGCGCCTCCCACGGTGAGACGTGGCCTTCAGCGGCAAGCGGTGTCCGCTTCTGCCGCTGACGTCTAACCAGTGCTTCACATGCCAAAATCCGGCATGACGATTCGCCGCGCCGTGCCCGATATCACCACCACCGACCCAGTCGCGACCAGCGACTTCTACCAGCTCTTGGGCTTCCGCGAGGAGATGAACCTGGGCTGGGTGGTCAACTTGGTCTCACCGTCCGACCCCACCGCCCAGATCATCCTCATCACCAAGGATGCGGCGGCCTCCGTAAACCCGGACCTCAGCGTGGAGGTCGATGACGTCGACGCCGCCTACGAGGCGGTACGCGCGACTGGCGCAGAGATCGTGCACCCGATCACCGACGAGCAGTGGGGCGTACGGCGCTTCTTCGTCCGCGACCCAGACGGCAATGTGGTCAACGTCGTCAGCCACCGCTGACCGGCAGCTCGTGCGGAGCGCGACGTCTCCGCCGGTCACCTAGCGCCCTGGAAGCGGCAGATCCGGATGGGCGCCCCGGGCGGCAATCACCCGAACTTCGTCCATTGCCCTTCGGAGACCACCTCGACGGAGCCGTCAACGACCTTGATGGCCGTCTGTTCGTCGATGGCATAGGCCGGAACGCCGATTCCAGCGGCCCACCGCTCCGCGTCAGCCATGGTGTTCGTGGGGAAGAGGTTGAGGTGCGGGAAGATCGAGAAGTCGACGACTCCCAGGGCGCGGTCGTCCGGCGCGGACGGCCACTCGACGAAGTAGTCTCCGACCCGGGGCGTCATCACCATGCTTCCGGCGCTCACTCCCACCCAGACCTTGTCCGGCAGCGAAGGCAGCAGATCGGCCAACCCGGACTCGCGCATCCAGTGGCACAGGTACGTCGCGTCGCCGCCGTCGGCAAGGAGCACATCGGCCTCCCGGACCCAGGGGACCCATCGCTCCACGCCGATGGTGGGCAGCGCGGTGAGCTCGAGGACACCGAGCGACGCCCACCCCAGGCCGGACATGTACTGCCCGTCGGGCTTGGGCACGGCGGCGGCGAAGTCCCGCACCGATGTCGGACCGCACATCGGGTGACCCCACTGTGCAGTCGGAACGCAGAGAGCGTGGCACTCGCCGAACGGCTTGCCGAGCATCTGCACGAGCGCCGAGTGGATGCTGGGGTTCGTGACGCCACCTGACGTAAGCAAGAGCTTCAAAGTGCCTCCTGATCCGCGCGCGTAGGGGCAATTCCCAAGGTGAGGGGGCAACCCGGGACTGATCGTAATTCGGGTTCCCTCTTTCGGAGGTCCGCAGGATGCCCGTGTCACGACGACCCTCATCGGCAGGAGGACGTCGCCGCCGCCAAGGACACCCACAGACCCGACGCCTTCGGTGTGAGCTCTCGGCAGGCCGGTCGGATCGGGTGTCGTACGAGGTCACCCGGCCTGGTGACGCTCATGCCGGTCTGGTTCGGCCGGTATGGTTGCTGCACTCCGCTGCTGTACTTCCGGCGGCTGCCTGGTCCAGCCGATGAAGCGGCGATGCAGCGCGCCGGCCGGTGCCCAAGGCATGTCCTCGGCGGCCTGGACGAGATAGGCACCGAGGTAGAGGGCCAGCGACACCGGAGCGTCGGCGTACTCCGCGCGCAACTCCCGCCTGCGCGTCCGGCATGGCCGGGGTAGGCGGCAACCGCCGCAGCTCCAGATCGGCAGGACCGGCGCGTGGGTGCTCACCGCGCACCGCCCAGAAACCGGGCCACGCTCGCGCGGGCCTGCCGGCAGGTCGCCCAGTCCACCTGCCAGCACGGGTACGGCGACAGCCGTGACCACCATGCCCGGCTCTGGGCGCTCCGTCCGGCGGGGTCCGTCCTCGATCTCGGACGGCTGTCTGACGGCCCGTCCACGGCCCAAGATCGGTGAGTCGAAGCGGAACCTAGGCGTTTCACGCTGTCTTGTGCCCCGTGTGTGCCCCGGACGGCTCCATGACCTCGAACGGCTCTCGGAGCATGGCAGGCAGGTCGCCCAGGGTAGCGAGAGCCGGCCCGCCCCAGCTGGGGTCGGTGTCGTTGTGTTCCGTGGTCCGGAAGACGGTCAGACCAACCGCTGCCGCCCCGGCCAGCTCGCCGTCCGCGCCGTCGCCAACAAAGACGCAATCCGCCGGCCCAACGCCCAGCCGCTCGGCAGCAAGGTGGTAGATCGCCGGGTCGGGCTTGGCCAGCCCGACGTCGCAGGAGAAGACCGCTACATCGAACCGTTGGGCGAGCGGACTGTGCGGCCATGCCTGGGCAGTGTCCGAGGTGGCGTTGCTGATGAGGCCCAGCGGATGCCCGTCGCCGCGTAGCGCGTCGAGCACGTCCAGGGTGGCGGACGAGACGCTGTCCAGCACCCGGCGTCCGAGGGCTAGCCGATGCTCACCGGCCCGTGTCACCTGTTCGTTGCTTGGTGTGCCGCCGAGACGTCCGGCGAGGATGCGGATGGTCTCCTCCACGTCCCACTGGACCAGCCGGTCCCGCCAGGTGGAGTGGTACGCGGCGACCAGCCCGGCCGGATCTACCCCGATCATGACCGCCATCTCGCCGACCACCCGGTCACGCTCCTCGTCGGCCCCATGGATCAGGGTGTGGAAGAGGTCGAAGATCACTGGTCGAGACATCACCGCATCCTACTGAGATCGCCAGCGGTGTCCCCTTGCTTGGCCTACGCCACGACCCAAGTACCGCGACGCGGCCGACGGAACCCCGAGTAGGAGAACAACGCGAACTGCCGCCCGCTGCGGAACAACTCCGCGCCCGGGCGGAAGTGCTCATCCTTGGTCCGCCACACGTTCGACGTCACATCGTCACCCTGAGGCATCCGGCCGGTCTCCCGTGAGGGGTACGGCTCCGAGTCGCGATCTCCTACCGGCCGGTGGCACCGTCGATGAGCTCTCGCAGGATGTCGGCGTGACCGGCATGCCGGATGGTCTCGCTCGTCATGTGGGCGAGCACCCAGCGAAGCGTACGAGGTGCGTCACCGACCGGCTGCGCGGTGAGGACGTCGAAACCAGCGGCTGCGATGAGGTGGGCGTCGCTGTCGGCGATCGCGGTCCGGTAGCCGGCGATGACCTGTTCCGGAGACCGGTCCGGCTCGAAGCAGAGGAGAGCCCCGTGGGCAAGGTGGTCATGTACAGCTCGGTGTCGGTGGACGGCTTCATCGCGGACGAGCATGACCAGCCCGGGCCGCTGTTCGAATGGTTGTCCAGCGGTGACGTCCCGTTGGACTCCAGCGGCGCGTTGAAGGTGTCGCAGACGTCCTACGACTACACCCGGCCGTACTGGGACCACATCGGGGTGACGATCGTCGGCCGCCACGTCTTCGACATGACGGACGGCTGGGACGGGAAGCCGCCAGGCGGGATCGACCACGTGGTCGTCGTGACGCACCGGCCGGCGCCCGAGGGCTGGGACGCCGAGGCGCCGTTCCACTTCGTCGACGGCGTCGAGGCAGCCGTGGCCACGGCGCAGGAGCTTGCGGGTGACCGCCTGGTCGAGGTCGCCGCTGGCGACGTCGGCGGCCAGGTGCTTGCCGCGGGCCTGGTCGACGAGGTGCGCATGGACGTCGTACCCGTCGTGTTCGGGTCCGGCAAGCGCTACTTCGGGTCGGTCGACGCGCAGCACCTGTTGGAGGATCCGGACGTGGTGATTCAGGGCAACCGGGTGCTTCACCTGCGCTATCGGGTGCACCGCTGACCCTCATTCCAGCCAGACGGCCGGGCTCGATCTCGGGTCACTCCTGCGGCGCGATCAGCCGGTCGTCGGTGGCATCGCGGACCGTGATCGCTTCCACTGGGCACGAGTCGGCAGCGTCGAGGATGACCTCGGCCGGAGCGACGACGTCGGCCAGCGGCGCGGACAGGCCGTCGACCAGGCGGAAGTGCTCGGGCGCGGTACCGGCACAGATGCTGGTGCCGATGCAGCGGCGCGAATCCACCCCGATCCGCCACGCGGGACTCACCAGGCCACCGGCATGCCGAGCAGGCCCCGCACCAACATGCCCCGCTTCCACTTCAGCTCGGCTTCCGGTACGGCGAGCCGCAATCCGGGCAGGCGAGTCACGAGGGTGCCGACGGCGACCTGCAACTCCATGCGGGCCAGCTGCGCGCCGACGCAGTGGTGTACGCCGTGCCCGAAGCCCAGGTGCGGGTTCTGCTCGCGGTCGAAATCCAGCCGGTCCGGGTCGGCGAAGACGGTACCGTCCCGATTCGCCGACGACAGTGAGCCGAGAACCGGCTCACCTGCCCGGACCAGCACCCCGCCGACCTCGACGTCCTCCCTGGCGTACCTGGCGAAGGAGGAGCCGACGCCGAGCGGCACGTACCGCAACAGTTCCTCGACCGCGGCCGGCACCAGCGACGGGTCGGCCCGCAGCCGAGCGAGCTGGTCCGGATTGTGCAGCAGGACGTAGACGAAGTTGGGGATCTGGGTCACCGTGGTCTCGTGGCCGGCCGCGAGCAGCCCTCCGGCCAGCTCCACCAGCTCGGTTTCGCTGAGCCGATCCTGATTCTCGTCACGGGCCCGCACCAATGCGCCGAGCAGGTCGTCGATCCCCGGGTCACGGCGGCGCTCGGCGACCAGACCGCCCATGTAGGCCCAGAGATTGTTCAGGTACTCCTGGATCGTCTCCATGGGCAGCGAGGTGGTCGAGACGATCGCCTCGGACCAGATGTGGAAGCGGTCGCGGTCGGCGTACGGGACCCCGAGCAGCTCGCAGATCACCTGGATCGGCAGCGGCGTGGCGACGTGCTCCACCAGGTCGGCCGGAGGACCGAGCCGTACCATGTCGTCGACCAGCGCGTCGGCGATCTCCTGGGTTCGGGGTCGCAGCGCCTCTACCCGACGTGCCGTGAACGCCTTCGCCACCAACCGGCGCAGCCGAGTGTGATCGGGCGGGTCCATGGTCAGCATGCCGCTGTACTGCTGGCGCGGGGTGAGCCTGGGCTCGTCGCGCTGAACGGCCAGGGCGCGGCCGAACCGCACGTCACCGAGGACCGTACGGACGTCCTCGTACCGGGTGGCGAGCCACGCCTCCTCGCCGTAGGGGAGCTTCACCCGGGTCATCGGCTCGCTCTCGCGCAGCTCGCCATAGGTCGGATCGACGACGAGGCGGTCGGGCACACTGAACGGGTACGGCCGCGCGGGCCGAACGGTTCGGCTCTCGGTGGTCTGCGCGCTCTCCGTCATCCGGATTCCCTTCGTCGAGACGGCGTGATCCTCAGGCCGGCACCATGTTCGTAGCGGCGCCGGATTGCCGGCGTCCAGGGCTTGAGGACAGCACGCATCAACGCTTGGTAATGTTTCGATATCGGATCGTAGCCAGAGATGTCGATGATCGCCATGGGGGTTGGTCGCGTTCGGACGCGACAAAATTCTCATGGCGGTCCGTCAACAGTTGAACGGACCCGTACCTCATTGCGGGTCCACTTGTCGGAGGTTGGTCCTAAGTTCTGCAGCCGTGAGCGCCCTTCAGACTTACCGCTACCTTCAGCCGTCCACGCTGCACCGGGGTGACCTGGCGCTGCAGACCAGTGGCGGGCCCGCGACCAACCCGCGGTTCTTCGCCGGTTTTCTGACAACTCCGCAGGCGGCGGCCGCCGGGCTACTGGCGGTCGCCGAGGTCGCCCGGACCCGGTATCACCAGCCGGTCAGTCCGGCGAGCCTCGATCCCGTGGTCACCGGCAGCCGGGACCGGATGCGCTTCGAGTCGTTCTCCGGCTGCTGCGGGGTGTACGCGCGGCTCGACGTCGTGCCGGCCGGGTTCGACGGCGACATCGTCGAGCACGGCACGACAAACGTCGACGTGAACGCGCCGCTGCGGGAGGCGCTGGCCCGGGTGGGTGGCATCGACCCGCTGCACCTGTCAGTGGGGCCGGACGACCTGACGGTGTCCACCCTGGATGCTGCCGTGGTGGAGAAGAAGGTGCCGTTGCCCGGACGTTGGCTGCGGGGGTTCGCCGAGGTCCATCTGATCGCCACGACAATGGAACCGCGAGCGGAGATCCCGGCAGCGGAGGCGGCCGCCTTCCTGCGCCGGCTGCCGGCGGGCAACGACCGGTCGGTGCTCTGGGTGGTGCCGGCCGGGCGCTCGCTGCGGCTGACCTCGCGCCCGGTGCCCGGCGCGGTGTGCCTGGCCGGCGCCGGACGGCTCGCCACGCTGCGTGGGCTGCTCCGGTACGCGAAGACTCTGCGGGTGTACGGGCCGCCGGCGGCCGCCGGGTCGCCGCCGCTGCCGAGCGTGTGGGAGCTCGACACCGGCGCGCTGCGGCTGTCATTGACCTTGTCACCGGAGTCCTACCGGGGATTCTCCGGCGAGGGCGGCGCGCTGACCGCGCTCGCCACGGACGACGTCGCCGACGACGCCGCGCTGATCGCCGCGCTGCTGTCCTGGGACCCGACGATCGATGTCCACGCGTTGGCCGCCTCGGCGGGGATCTCGGCGGACCGGGTCCGGGCCGCGCTGGCTCAGCTGGGCACCGCCGGCCGGGTCGGCTTCGACTTGACCGAGGCGGGCTACTTCCACCGGGTGCTGCCGTACGACGCCGGCCGGGCTGAGCGGGACAATCCCCGGCTGGTCGGGGCGCGGGCGCTGGTCGAGGCGGGCGCGGTCACGCTCGACGGCGAGGCGGCTACCGTACGCCACGGCGACGAGGTCTACCGGGTCCGCCGGCGGACGGACGGCTCGTACACCTGCTCCTGCCCCTGGTGGGCGCGGCACCGCGGTCAGCGCGGGCCCTGCAAGCATGCGCTCGCCACGACGATGGTGGGCGCTGCGGTGGAGGTCGGGGCGTGACCGATCCGTTGGAGTTCCTGGTCCGGGGTGACGTCGGCGCGGCCGTCGACGCGGTCACCGGCCTCGACGAGCCGGGGCGGCGGTCGTTCGCCGACGCGCTGGTGGCCCACGTGCGCCGGCGGCGCGACAACTGGTGGTGGAACAAGGAAGCGACGGCCCTGGCGGTGGCCGCGGTCGGGTGCCTGCCCACCGCCGCCACAGCGGCCGAGCTGCTCGGCCGGCGGAACGTGTCGCTGCGGGGTGCCGACGCCGGGCTGGTGGTCCAGGTCGCGCGGACGCGCGGGGTGCCCTGGCTGGCCGAGCTGGCACACCGGCTGGCGGACCGACTCCGGCGGGACGACCCGAGGGACGGCTGGGAATTCGTCGCCGAGCTGATCACCGCCGAGAAGGCGGCGACACCCACCGGTAACCAGTTCGTGGAGGGGTGGCTCGCCCTGATGGCGTGGCCGCCGGAGTGGCAGCGACCGGTCCCGTTGGTGGACCGGCTCCGGGCGGACGTGTTCCTCGACGCCCTGGTGCCGCGCCTGTTCGAGGTGGACGGCGTCGGGACGCGGATGTCCTTCGACGAGTTCATGACCGACGAGAATCTCGCCCTGCCGCGCGCGCTGGCGCGACTGGCCGGCGAGGACCGCCTGGACCGGACGATGCTGCTCGACGGCTGCGTGAACCGGCTGCTGCGCGGCGACCGGCCGGCCGCGTTGCGCCCGTTCGTCATGCTGCACGCCCTGCTGGAGCACACCGCCAGCGAGGTCGACAAGCATCGGGGAGACTATCTGCGCCTGCTCGCCGACGCCCCCGGGTCCGTGGCGTCGATGGCGCAGAAGACGCTGCGGGCCCTCGACGACCTGGAGGTCGAGGGGCTGCTCGACGCGTCGCGGGCCGTCCTCGTCCGACCCGACAAGGCGTTGGTCCGCGCCCAGCTCGGCTGGCTGGACCAGCTCGCCCGCCGGCACCCCGACCGGGCGGCGGAGATCGCCGAGGTCATCGCGACAGCGGTCGACCACCCGGCCGCGGACGTCCGCGACCGGGCCAGCACGCTGGCCGCCCGGCACGGGTACGTGGTCGCCCCGCGGGTCGTCATCGGTGCGGTGGGCGACGACCTGCCGCCACCGGCCGGCCCGCTGCCCGCGCCTGCGGCCTTCACCGACCCGGACGAGCTGGCGGAGGAGGCTGCTTCCCTGCTCGGCGGCCCCACGACAGCGTCCAGTCTGGAACGGGTCCTCGACGCAGTGGTCCGGCTCGCCGGCGACGACCGCGCCCGACTGAGAGGCGCACTGGTTCCGGTGCTGCGGCGGCACCGCGCCGGTGCGGAGGAACACCCGTGGGATCCGTGCTGCCTGTGCGGTCTCCTCGGCGGCGTGCTGCACGCGGCGGCCGACCCGGTGGAGGGGGGCGTACGGCGGGGAC
>NZ_VDFY01000109.1 GCF_006228125.1 Micromonospora orduensis
CGCGGTCAACTCGCCGCGTAGGCCGCCCAGACGTACGTCCGCCGCCGTGGCCGCCGCCCCGGACCAGTCGCCCCGCAACCGCCCGGCGGCCCCGGCCAGCCACCGGCGCGCCTGTCGACAGGCCCGGTCAACCCCGCCCAGGCCGCCCCGGCCACCCGCCAGCCACCCGGGTCGGCTACCGGCAGCTCTGGGCCGCCGACCCGGGTGGCTGGCGGGTGGCCGGGGCGGCGGCCCAGAGCTGCCGGTAGCCGACGGCGCTCACCGAGGCAGGGCGGCGAACCGACCGGCGGCGCGGTCGTCCACCGACTCGTACGCCTCCGCCGCCGACCTGACCCCGCCGGCCGTCGCGGCCACCTGGGCGCCCAGCCCGCAGAACCAGGCGTGCCCGGCAGCCTCCAGCTCCACCAGGGACGCGGCGGCCCGCCAGCCGGGCGCCGGCACCAGCAGCCCGGGCACCCCGGCCAGGCCCGACGCCAACCCGTGCGCCGCACCGTCGAGCGCGGCGGCCACCGCGCGCAGCGCCTCCGGCTGGACCGTCAACGGTTCCTCGGCCATGACCCACCCCCACAGATCGGCATCGACGCCCCGACGCTAGGTGCGATCCGGGCGCCCGGTCGTGCCCTGTGGACAGCGTCGACAGTCGTACGCCGGGGCTGTCCACAGGCGTTGCCCACAGCCGACCCGACGGTTAATCTGCGGCCGTTCCCGCCGGTAGGGTGAAGCGGTGATCGTCGCGGTCGGCACCGACGTCGTCCTGGCCGACCAGCACACCCGCGAGCGGAACGGGGCACGGTGACATGAGACCGGTGTGGCGGGTGGCCGACGTACGGGCGGCCGAGGCGGGGCTGATGGGCACGCTGCCGGAGGGCACGCTGATGCAGCGGGCCGCCGCCGGGCTGGCCCGCCGGGCCGCGCTGCTGCTCGCCGAGCGGGGCGGCGTGTACGGCGCCCGGGTGCTGCTGCTGGTCGGCTCCGGCGACAACGGTGGCGACGCGCTCTACGCGGGGGAGCGGCTGGCCCGTCGGGGCGTGCGGGTGTCCGCCCTGCTGCTCACCCCCGGGCGGGCGCACGCGGGCGGGTTGGCGGCCCTACGGGCTGCCGGCGGCCGGCTGGTGGACCGCCCGGCCGGCCCGGTCGACCTGGTCCTCGACGGCATCGTGGGGATCGGCGGCACCGGCGGGCTGCGAGCGAGCGCCGACGAGATGGTCCAGCACCTCGGCGACCTGCGCGGACGCGACGGCGGTCGGGCGACCGTGCTGGCGGTGGACGTCCCGAGCGGCGTCGCGGTGGACACCGGTCATGTGCCGCTGTCCGCGTCCGGCCGGCCCACCGCGGTCCGCGCCGACGTGACGGTGGCCTTCGGCGCGTTGAAACCCGCCCTGGTGGTCGGGCCGGCCGCCACCCTCGCCGGGCAGGTGGAGCTTGTCGACATCGGGCTGCGGCCATGGCTGCGGGGCACTCCCGCGCTGCGGGTCACCGAGTGGTCCGACCTGGTCGACTGGTGGCCCCGGCTGGGTGCATCGTCGGAGAAGTACACGCGGGGTGTGGTCGGCGTCGCGACCGGCTCGGCCACGTATCCGGGCGCGGCCGTGCTCTCCGTCGGCGGGGCCCTCGCCGGGCCGACCGGTCTGGTCCGCTACGCCGGCGGCGCCCGGGCCGAGGTGCTGCACCAGCACCCGTCGGTGATCGCCACCGGCCGGGTCGCCGACGCGGGCCGGGTACAGGCCTGGGTGTGCGGCTCCGGGCTGGGCACCGGCGAGGACGCGGCTGCCGAGCTGCGGGGCGTCCTGGCCGCCCCGGTGCCGGTGGTGCTCGACGCCGACGCGCTGACCCTGCTGGTGGACGGATCGCTCGCCGACCGGCTGCGCGGCCGGGACGCACCGATCGTCGTCACCCCGCACGACCGGGAGTTCACCCGGCTCTGCGGGGAGGAACCGGGCGCCGACCGGGTCGGCTCGGCGCTGCGGCTGGCCGCCTGGATGAACGCGGTGGTGCTGCTCAAGGGCGACCGCACGGTGATCGGCACGCCGGACGGTCGGGCGTACGTCAACCCGACCGGCACCCCGGCGCTTGCCACCGGCGGCACCGGTGACGTGCTGGCCGGGCTGCTCGGCTCGCTGCTCGCGTCCGGGTTGCCCGCCGATCAGGCGGCGGCCTCGGCCGCGTACCTGCACGGGCTGGCCGGGCGGGAGGCGGCCCGGAGTGGGCCGGTGACCGCGCCCGACGTGGCGACGGCGCTGCGCCCGGTCCTCGCCCGGCTGGGCTGATCGTCCCGTCCTGGGCGGGTCGGCGTGACGGGACATGCGTCGCCGCCCACGGTGATCACAGCGGAAAGTAGGCTTGGCGCATGTGGCAGGCCGAGGTACGCGTCGATCTTGACGCGATCCGTGCGAACGTGAGTCGACTCCGCTCCGGCACCACCGCCGAGTTGATGGCGGTGGTGAAGGCCGACGGGTACGGCCACGGCATGCTCCCGGCCGCGCGGGCCGCGCTCGACGCCGGGGCGGACTGGCTCGGGGTCTGCACCCTCGACGAGGCGCTCACGCTGCGTCGGGCCGGGGTGACCGCGCCGGTCCTCGCCTGGCTGCTCGCTCCCGGGCTGCCGCTGCACGAGGGGGTCACCGCCGGGGTGGACCTCGCGGCGGCGAGCCTTCCGCAGCTGGACGAGATGATAGAGGCGAGTCGGCTGGCCGGCCGCCCCGCCCGACTGCACCTGAAGATCGACACCGGGCTCTCCCGGGGTGGGGCGACCGTCGCGGACTGGCCGGCCCTGCTGGACGCCGCCGCCAAGGCGCAGGCCGACGGCCTGATCGAGGTGGTCGGCGTGTGGAGCCACTTCGTGTACGCGGACATGCCGGGTCACCCGACCACCGACCGCCAGTTGGCCGTCTTCCACGAGGGGCTGGCCATGGTCGAGCGGGCCGGTCTGCGCCCCCGCTGGCGGCACCTGGCGAACTCGGCGGCCACCCTGACCCGCCCGGACACCCACTTCGACCTGGTCCGTCCCGGGCTGGCCATCTACGGGTTGTCCCCGGTGGCCGGCGAGACGTACGGGCTGAAGCCGGCGATGACCGCGCGCGCCCGGGTGATGCTCACCAAGCGGGTGCCCGCCGGCACCGGGGTGTCGTACGGCCACACCTACACCACCCCGGCCGATGCGAACCTGGCCGTGGTGCCGCTCGGCTACGCCGACGGGGTGCCGCGGCACGCGTCCAACAGCGGTCCGGTGCAGCTCGCCGGCAAGCGGCGGACGATCTCCGGGCGGGTCTGCATGGACCAGTTCGTGCTCGACTGCGGCGACGACCCGGTGGCCGACGGCGACGTGGCGACGCTCTTCGGCAGCGGCGTCGACGGGGAGCCGACGGCCGACGACTGGGCCGAGGCGGTCGGCACGATCAACTACGAGATCGTCACCCGGTTCGGTGGGACGCGGGTGCCGCGCGTCTACGACGGCGTGACGCAGTGAGTTCGTTCCGCGTTCCGCGCCCGCGCACGGCGGTCGGCCGGGTCGCCGGGATCGTCGGCGCGGCCGTCGGGGTGGCGGCGGCCGGTCTGGCCGCCGGCGTCGCGACCGAGCGCACCCTGGTCCGCCGCCTCAAGGCCGACCCGACCGACCGCTACGCGCACGAGATGTTCGGCCAGCAGCGGTACGACGAGGCGTTCCGGCTGGAGTTGCCGGACGGCACGGACATCCACGTCGAGGTGGTCGAGCCGACCCGGTCGGTGCCGGGGCATCCGACGGTGGTGCTGGTGCACGGCTTCTGCCTGGACATGGGCACGTTCCACTTCCAGCGCCAGATGTTGGCCGAGCGGGGCGACTATCGGGTCGTGGCGTACGACCAGCCCGGTCACGGCCGCTCGGGCCGGTTGGAGACCGGGGAGTACGACCTCGCGGTGCTCGGCCGGACGTTGCGCCGGGTCATCGACCGGACCGCCCCGGAGGGGCCGTTGGTGCTGGTCGGGCATTCGATGGGCGGCATGACGATCATGGCGTTCGCCGAGCTGTTCCCGGAGCTGTTCGGTGACCGGGTGGTGGGCACCGTCCTGATGGCCACGTCGGGCGGTCTGATCGCGGAGACCAAGCTGGTCGCGCCGGCGCTGCTCGGCCGGGTCGGCGGCCCGGTGCTGTACATGGTCAACAACGCCACCCGGTACGGCGGGCCGGTGATCGACAGGGCCCGCAAGTCGACGTCGAACGTCGCCTGGCTGTTGACCCGCAAGTACGGCTTCGGCACCCGCAAACCGAGCCCGGCGCTGGTGTCCTACGTGGAGACGATGAACTCCCGGACGTCAGCCGACACGGTGACCCGCTATCTGCGGACCCTGGCCACCCACTCGCGTTTCCCGGCGCTCGCGGCGCTGGCCGCGACTCCGGTGCTGGTGGTGGTCGGCGACAAGGACATGATCACTCCGGTGACCCACTCCGAGGAGATCGTGCGGCGGTTGCCGCACGCCGAGTTCGTGAAGATCGAGGACAGCGGCCACGTGGTGATGTTGGAGCACGCGGACGAGGTCAACGCCGCGTTGGCGCGGTTTCTGGAGTCGTTGCAGAGCGTGGAGGAACGGTGAGTCACGTCGTCAAGCTGCCGACCGTCGAGGACACCCGGGACTTCGGGCGGCTGCTGGCCGGGCTGCTGCGCGCCGGTGATCTCGTGCTGCTGACGGGTCCGCTGGGTGCCGGCAAGACCGCGCTCACGCAGGGCATCGGCGCCGGGCTCGGTGTGGTCGGGGACATCACCTCGCCGACGTTCGTGATCGCCCGGGTGCACCGGCCCGATCCGGCCCGGGGCGGTCGGGTGGGGTTGGTGCACGCCGACGCGTACCGGCTGGGTGACGCCACCGACCCGCGCGCCGAGATCGACGATCTGGACCTGGACGCCTCGGTGGACGATTCGGTGACCGTGGTGGAGTGGGGCGAGGGCCTGGTGGAGCAGTTGGCCGACGCGCATCTGCGGGTCCGTATCGACCGCCGCGACGACGACACCCGGGTCGTGGAGCTGGATCCGGTGGGTGGAGACTGGGCACGGCGATTGGCCGACCTGAAAGGTTTGTGATGCCCGACGACGCCCCCACCCTGGACCTGCTGGCACTGCTGTCGGAGCCGTGGCGTGCCGTGCTCACCCCGCACCTCGACCCGGCGCGCACCGCCGCGCTCGGCGAGTTCGTCGCCCGGGAGTACGCGACACAGACCGTCTTCCCGCCGTTGGACGACCTGTTCTCGGCGTACCGGCTCTGCCCGCCGCAGGGCACCCGGGTGCTGATCCTCGGGCAGGATCCCTACCACCGGGCCGGGCAGGCGCACGGGTTGAGCTTCAGCGTCCGCGACGGGGTGGCCGTGCCGCCGTCGTTGCGCAACGTCTTCAAGGAGCTGGGCGAGGACGTGGGCGTGCCCAAGCCGCGCAGCGGCAACCTCGACGGTTGGGCTGCGCAGGGCGTGTTGCTGCTCAACGCGGTGCTGACCGTCCGCCAGGCCACGCCGGGCTCGCATGCGAACGCCGGTTGGGAAGAGTTCACCGACGCCACCATCCGGGCGTTGGACGCGTCGCCGCAGCGGGTGGTCTTCCTGCTCTGGGGCGGGTACGCCCGGAAGAAGGCCGCCCTGGTCACCAACCCGCAGCACGTGGTGCTGGAGGCCGGGCATCCCAGCCCGATGAATCCGCGCGGCTTCCTGGGCAGCCGCCCGTTCAGCGCCGCCAACAAGGCTCTCGCCGACGCCGGTCTGCCCACCGTCGACTGGGAACGCACCGCCGGCTGACCGCCGGTCCGCCCTGGCCGCCGACCGGTGGGTCAATCCTCGCCGGCCGGCTGCCGGGCCCGGTAGCGGCGCAGCAGTTCGGTTGCGCGTGGTTCGGTCAGTTCCAGCTCGACCAGCGGCACCACCTGGTAGCCGCGCCCGGCGTGGCGTACCTCGATGGTTTCGGGCAGCTCGTCGCACATCACGGCCCTGATCTCGCCGTGGCGGGTCGACCACCGGTGCTCGCCCTGCTCCTCGGGCTCCAACCAGATCCCGCCGAACTCGCCCCAGCGGGCGTTCCACCGCTGCCCGTAGTTCGCCTCCAGCCAGCGAGTGAACTGTTTCGAGTCCTGCCAGCGCAGGGCGATCTCGAGCGCGTCGACCGGCACCGGCGCGTCCTGTAGCAGCGCCGCGGTGCAACCGGTGATCACCTGGGGGAGGTCGGTGAGCCGGTCCAGCAACCGATCCAGGCCCAGCTCGTCGATCCGCTCGGCGATCGGCCGGGCGGCCAGCTCGTCGATCCGGGCGTCGAGGTGCGCGTCCAGCGGCTCCACCCCGACGACCAGCTGCACGTCCATCGCGGCGAGCAGTGCCTCGAGGACCCGGATGCTGGGCGCGCGGTTGCCGCTCTCGATCCGGGCCACCGCGGCCTGGCTGACCCCGGCCGCCTCGGCCAGCTGGCCCTGGGTCAGCTCGCGCAGGTGCCGTTGCTCTCGGACAGCGTTGCCGAGCAGAGGGCCAAGGCGTGTGGACGGCATCCCGGAATGGTGGACCAGGCCAGGCCGGAACGGATACCACTGAGCCGTATTCACGACTGGTCGGCTTCGCTGGAGATCCGGCGTGCGGCGGGTCATCGTCGGCCCGGCCACCCTGATGCGGGACCGGGGGCGTGGCCTGCGAGGGCGGGGCGGCCCGTGCGGCGTGCGAGATGCCGCGAGCGGGCGTGGCGGGCCGGCGGAACGAACGGGCCGGCGGAACGAACGGGCCGGGTATGCGGGCGTGACGAGGCGTCGGGGCGGGGCGTGGCCGAAGGTTCGTGGCGGGGCCCGCTAGGCTGGCTTACCGTGCTCGTACTCGTGGTGGACAGCTCGACCCCTGCGGTGACCGCGGCCCTCGTGGAGGTCTCGGCGGACGGTGTCGCGTCCCGCGCGCACAGGTGCACGGTCGATGCCCGCGCGCACGGCGAACTGCTGGCGCCCCAGGTCGACGCGGTCCTCGCCGACGCCGACGCGCGTCCCCGTGACCTGACCGCCATCGTCGCCGGGCTCGGCCCGGGGCCGTTCACCGGGCTGCGGGTCGGTCTGGTCACCGCCGCCACGATGGGCCAGGTGCTCGGCATCCCCACGTACGGCGTCTGCTCGCTGGACGCCATCGGCTACCCGGCGGCGGCCGGCGAACCGGTGCTGGCCGCCAGCGACGCCCGCCGCAAGGAGCTCTACTGGGCCGTCTACGACGGTGCCGGCCAGCGCCTCGTCGGACCCGAGGTCTCCACGCCCGCGGTGGCCGGCGCCCGCGCCCGGGAGCTGGGCGCGCTTGTCGCGGTCGGCGACGGGGCGCACCGGTACGCCGAGGTCCTGGATCTCCCGGTCCGGGTCGAGCCGCGCTACCCGGACGCCACAGTCCTGGCGATGCTCGCCGCCGAGCGGATCCGGGCCGGCGCCCCCGGCGAGCGGCTCACCCCGCTCTACCTGCGCCGCCCGGACGCCGTGGCGGCCACCGGCCGCAAACCGGTCCTCCCGTGACGGCGGTGCGGCTCGAACCGTTCCGCTGGTGGCACATCGACGAGGTGATGCCGACCGAGGCGGACCTGTTCGGGCCCGGGAAGTGGTCCCCGGCCATGTTCTGGAACGAGCTGGCCAACGGCCACCACTACCGGGTCGCCACCGACGACGACGGCACGGTGCTCGGTTACGCCGGGCTCGCCGGAGCCCCACCGGACGAGGTGTGGGTACAGGTCATCGCCGTCCGGCGGGACGTCCAACGGCGCGGCATCGGGCGCGTCCTGCTGGAGGACCTGCTCGCCGAGGCGGACCGACGCGGCGCCCGCAGGACCCTGCTGGAGGTCGCCGTGGACAACGTCGCCGCCCAACGGCTCTACGCGACCTACGGGTTCGAGCCGATCGGGGTACGACGCGGCTACTACCAAGCGACAAACACCGACGCGCTGGTCATGCAGCGCGACGCCGAGCCGACCGGGGACGGACCACACGACCATGGCTGACGAACCGCTGATCCTGGGCATCGAGACCTCCTGCGACGAGACCGGCGTCGGCATCGTGCGGGGGCACACCCTGCTGGCCGACGCGCTCGCCTCCAGCGTCGAGGAGCACGCCCGGTTCGGGGGCGTGGTGCCCGAGGTGGCCAGCCGCGCCCACCTGGAAGCCATCGTGCCGACCATGCAGCGGGCGCTGACCGAGGCCGGCGTCACCCTGGCCGACATCGACGCGATCGCGGTCACCTCCGGGCCCGGACTGGCCGGCGCGCTGCTTGTCGGTGTAGCCGCCGCCAAGGGGTACGCGCTCGCCGCCGAGAAGCCCGTGTACGGCGTCAACCACCTGGCCGCGCACGTCGCCGTGGACACCCTGGAGCACGGCCCGCTGCCGGAACCCGCCATCGCGCTGCTGGTCTCCGGCGGGCACTCGTCGCTCCTGCTCGTCGACGACCTGGCCCGGGGCGTCACCCCGCTGGGCGCCACCATCGACGACGCGGCCGGTGAGGCGTTCGACAAGGTCGCCCGGCTGCTCGGGCTGCCGTTCCCCGGTGGCCCGCCCATCGACCGGGAGGCCCGCGCCGGCGACGCCGCCTCGATCGCCTTCCCGCGCGGTCTGACCGCCGCCAAGGACCTCGCGGCGCACCGGTACGACTTCTCGTTCTCCGGGCTCAAGACCGCGGTGGCCCGCTGGGTCGAGGCGCGACAGCGCGCCGGCGAGCCGGTGCCGGTGGCCGACGTGGCCGCGTCCTTCCAGGAGGCGGTCTGCGACGTCCTGACCAGCAAGGCGCTCGCCGCCTGCCGCGCGCAGGGCATCGAGACCCTGGTGATCGGCGGGGGCGTGGCCGCGAACTCGCGGCTGCGGGCGCTGGCCGAGCAGCGGGCCGAGAAGTACGGCATCCGGGTCCGGGTGCCCCGGCCGAAGCTGTGCACCGACAACGGGGCGATGGTGGCCGCGCTCGGTTCGCACCTGGTCGCCGCCGGCGTCGCGCCGAGCCGGCTCGACCTGCCGGCCGACTCGGCGCTGCCGCTGACCACGGTCAGCGTGTGACGGGGGCGACGGACATGATCGTGCGGATGTGGGAGGCGCGGGCCGAGGCGTACGGGGTTGCCGACCTGATCACCTGGGTGTGCGACACCGCCCTGCCCGAGGTGGAACGCGACCCGCTGCACGTGTCCAGCGAGGTCTTCTCGTCCACCGACCATCGGGTCGTGGTCATCTCCAAGTGGCGCAGCAACCCGCGCCCACTGCCCGATCCGCCGGCCCTGCTGGTGGCCCGCGCCCCGCACTCCTGGGACTTCACCCAGGTCGACCGCTGACCCTGGCCGCCGACACCGCCGACACTCAGTGGCGACGCAGCATCCGGTAGGTGGCGATCCCGCCGGTGCCCAGCGCGGCGAGGAACACCAGCCAGACGACTGTGCTGCTGACCCCGACCTGCGGGCCGGCGTTCGCCCCGGCGGCCGCCAACAGGCCGTCCTTGCCGGGGGCGGGCAGCGCCGCCGGCGGCAGTTCCGGCCAGCGGACCAGCCCCGTGCTCTCCAGCATCTGCATGTGGTGCTGCACGAAGGCGTTGGCGTCCTCGCAGAGCTTGCGGACCGTCGCGTCCCGGGTGCTGGCCCGTACCGCGCCGATCACCGGGAAGATCTTTCCGTGGGCCACCCGCAGCCGGGTCACGAAGATCTGGTCGAACCGGGCGCCGGAGGCGTTCTGCATCTCCGTCAGCCAGCCCTTCTGCTCGGCCGTCGGCTCGGAGGGAATGGTCGCGCCCAGTTTGTTGGCCGCCTCCACGACGAGCTCGTCGAGCTTCTGGTGCTCGTTGGCGATGCCGGCACCGATCTCCCGGACCTTCGCCGACTGCCCCTTCTCGGCGGCCATCTGACCGGCCGGCATCTCCCACAGCCCAGCCAGCCGCACACCGTTGAGCAGGGTCATGTCGGCGGCGTTCAGCTGCTGCCCGGCGGGGGCGGCGACAGCCACGCCGGGCAGGACCCCGACCCCGGCGATGATCGCGATGAGCAGCATCGCCGTCCGGTGGGTCCGGTTGCCCAGCCAACGACGGGCGGATCTGAGCGGTGCCATGTCTGCGGTGCCTCCTCGGTCCGGACCGAAACGCGTCGGACCGGGCAGCCGTACGTGCCGGCTGCCCGTCCGTCCACTGATACGGACTGATCGTGCGATCAGTTCACCCGACGGCGACGCGGATCAGCGGGTGACGGCGAGGAAGCCACCGAGCAGCAGCAGCGTGAGCGCGGCGACGGCGAAGAGCACCAGCAGCTCCCGGCGGCCGTGCCCCACGTCTGTCGCCCCGGTGGCCCGGTCGTCGGGCAGGGCCGGCAGGTCGCGGGTCAGCGCGGCCAGGTCACCTAGGGTACGGGCCGTCCACACCGCACCGACGCGCTCGGAGAACTCGTCAAGGGTGAGCCGGCCGGCAGTGGTGTGCCGGTGCAGATCGGCGACCACCCGGTGACGGTCGTCGTCGGAGGCGCGCAGCTCGACATCCACGCCGGACAGGGTACGCGGGTCAGCCCACGTCGAGGGGGTCGGCGAGGAGCCGTTCGAAGGCCAGTTCGGCGGCGCCTATCAGGGGCGCGTCCCCACCCAGTTGGGGGGTGCGCAGCCGGACGTGTTCCAGGCAGGCGCCGAGCGCGTTGGAGTTGAGCCGGCTGCGGATCTGGGCGGCCGCGGCCAGGTAGAGATCGCGCATGGTGCCGCCGAAGATGACCATCTCCGGGTTGAAGACGTTCACCAGGTTGGCCACCCCGAACCCGAGCCAGTCACCGGCCTGACGGACCGCCGTCTGGGCGCGGGCGTCACCCCGGTCGGCGGCGTCGAAGACGGCCAGCAGCGCGTCTCGTCCCCGCGCGTCGGAGCGCCCCGCCGCGCGGAGCAGTCCGTGCTCGCCGATCTCGGTCTCCCAGCATCCCCGGGCGCCGCACTCGCAGGGCGTACCGTCGCGGACCACCTTCATGTGGCCGACCTCGCCGCCGTACCCGCCGTGCCCGGTGAGCCGGCGACCACCGGCGATGATGCCGGCGCCGACACCGACATCGCCGTACAGGTAGATGACGTTGTCGCAGCCGGCGGCCACCCCCCGTGCGTGTTCGGCGAACGCGGCCATGTCGGCCACGTTGCCGACCGTGATCGGCACGTCGAGGCCGAGTTCGGCGCCGAGCGCCGTGCCGATCGGCTCGTCCACCCAGCCGGTGGTGGGGCCGAGCCGGACCAGGCCGTCCTCGCGGCGGACCATGCCGCAGACCGCGACGCCGGCACCCACGCAGATCGCGTCGGACGGCACCGCCTGCTGCATCTCCTTGACCGCACCGGCCAGCAGCGGCGCGGCCTCGGCGGCAAGCAGGCCACGCGGCCGGTCCAGATCCCGGCGGTCCAGGACCGCGCCACCCAGCCCGATCCGGGCCGCGCGCAACCGGTCCACCTCGACCGAGTACGCGTACGCGTAGACCCGGGCGGACTCGGGCCGGACGACGAGTGACGGTCGTCCGGCCCGCCCGGTCTCCTTCGGTGCCCCCTCGCTGACCAGTCCCACCGCGGACAGGTCGGCGGTGAGCGCTCCGATGGTGCTGCGGTTGAGGCCCAGCGTGGTGGTCAGTTCGGCACGGGTGGTCGCACCGTGGACGTGCACGTGCCGTAGCAGGGCACCGAGGTTCTGCCGTCGGACGTCGTCCTGGCTCGGTCCTGCGCGCATGGTGGTGCTACCTCCCGCGCGGTCAACGGGTGCCGGTGGCTGCCGCCCGGCGGCGGGAGAGAGCGTCCACGCTGGCGGCGAGCAGCAGCACGACGCCGGTGACCACGTACTTGACTCCCGCGCTGTACCCCATGAGGCCCATTCCATTTTCGATGACCGCGACCACCGCGCCGCCGAGCACGGCGTCGAGGACGCGGCCCTTTCCTCCGAAGAGGCTGGTGCCGCCGATGACGGCCGCGCCGACCGCGTAGAGCAGTACGTTACTGCCACCCGTGTTCGGGTCGACCGAGTTGGCCCGGCTGGCGGCCACGATGCCACCGACGGCCGCCATGGACGAGCAGATCATGAAGACCGAGATCCGGATCCGGTCGACGTCGATGCCGGCCCGGCGGGCAGCCTCCCGGTTGCCGCCCACGGCGTAGATGTGCCGGCCGTAGCTGGTGCGCTGGAGCACGAAGGTCCAGACGACCAGCAGCACCGCGATGATCGGCACGACGATCGGCACACCCTTGAGCGAGCTGATCAGGACGTTGCGGCTGCGCTCCAGGTTGAGGACGTACACCGCCGCGCCGAGGATGACGGCGAGCCCGGCGATCCGGAGCGCGACCACCGCGATCGGGTCGGAGATCAGACCGCGGGCCACCCGGTTGCGGTGGCGCAGCAGTTGCACCGCCGCGTAGCCGACGACCGCGAGGACGGCCAGCGCCCAGCCCAGGGCGGGGGTGAGGTTGCGGTTGGCGATGGCGACCAGCACGTTGTCGCGGACGGAGATGTTGGTGCCCTCCTTCACCAGGAGCAGCACGATGCCCTGGAAGGCGAGGAAGCCGGCGAGGGTGACCACGAAGGACGGAATGCCGATCTTCGCGACGAGCAGTCCGAGGGTGGTGCCGATGACCAGGCCGGTGGCGATCGCGGCGAGCACGGCGACCCACCAGGGGTAGCCGAGCACGGTGACCACATTGGCCAGTACCGCCGCGCAGACACCGCTGGCGAAGCCGGCGGAGAGGTCGATCTCGCCGAGCAGCAGCACGAAGACCAGGCCCATCGCGATAAGCGTCACCGCCGCGCCCTGGGTGAAGAGGTTGGCGAAGTTCCCGGCCGACAGGAACGACGACGGCTGCATGACCGCGAAGACGGTGCAGAGCACGATCAGGCCGAGTACGGCCGGTAGCGCGCCGACGTCGCCACCGCGTACCCGACTCAGGTAGGTGCGGGCGTGCCCCCCGATGCTCGGCGGCGGGGTGACGGCCGCCGGGCCGTCCTTGCGCACGGCGGTGGTGGTCATCGGAGGCCTCCTGAGATCGAGTCGGCCGGCTGCGTGCCGTCGCCGTTGCTGCCAGTCTCGGTCGTGAGGCCGAGCGCGCCCGAGCGCCCGGCGGTGATCAGCTCGACCACCTGGGCGTGGGTGATGTCGGTGGTCCTCACCTGGGCGACCATCTGGCCGAGGTAGAGCGCGGCGATCCGGTCGGAGACGGCGAAGACGTCGTTCATGTTGTGCGAGATGAGCACCACGGCCAGACCGTTGTCGGCGAGGCGGCGGACCAGTTCGAGCACCTGGGCGGTCTGTGCCACGCCGAGCGCCGCGGTCGGCTCGTCGAGGATGACCAGTTTGCTGTTCCACAGCACCGCCTTGGCGATGGCCACGGTCTGGCGCTGACCGCCGGAGAGGCTGGACACGTGCTGGCGCAGCGACGTGACCGTACGGATGGAGAGCCCGGCCAGCGTCTCGGCGGCGAGCTGTTCCATGGTGGGCTCGTCGAGGACGATGCCGCTTCGCTTCTCCCGGCCCAGGAACATGTTCTGCACGATGTCGAGGTTGTCGCAGAGCGCGAGGTCCTGGTAGACGACCTCGATGCCGAGCCCGGCGGCGTCGCGGGGGCTGCCGATGTGCACCGGTTCGCCGTTGAACAGGAACTCGCCGGCGTCGGTGGGGTGGATGCCGCTGATGCACTTCACCAGGGTCGACTTGCCGGCGCCGTTGTCGCCGACCAGTGCGGTCACTTCTCCCGGGTGCACGGTCAGGGCGACGTCGCGGAGCACCTGGACGGGACCGAAGCTCTTGTCGATCCCGCGGAGCTCCAGCAGGGGGGTCGCGGACACGGGGGTCTCCTTCTTAAGGGAGTGTCGGGGCCCGTCCGGCGGGTGCCGCCCGGCACGGGAGGGATTCTCCCGTGCCGGGCGGTGATGGTCGTCCCGGCGGGTACTGCGGCGTCGGTCAGCTGATGCCGGCGTCGGTGCAGGCCTTGGCGTACGCCGCGGTGCAGACCTCTTCCTTGGTCACGTAGCCGTCGGCGATGACGTCCTTGATGTTGTCCTTGTAGATGGCCTTCGGGGTGAGCAGCACCGAGGGGACGTCGCGGCCGCCCTCCGGGTCCTTCACGGTCTGGCCGGTGTCCTTCTTCTCGCCCTTGGCCAGGGCGATGGCCAGGTCGGAGGCGGCCTTCGCCTCTTCCCGCACGGCCTTGTAGACGGTCATGCACTGGTCACCGGCGAGGATGTTCTGCAGGCCCTCGGTGCTGGCGTCCTGCCCGGTCACCGGCACCTTGCCGTTGAGCTTGTTCTTCTTCAGGATCGAGATGGCCGCGTTGCCGAGGCCGTCGTTGGCGGCCAGCACGCCGTCGATCTTGCCGTTGGCCTTGGTGAGCTGCTGCTCGAAGATCGTCGCGGCCTGCGCGTTGTCCCACGCGGGCACGGAGTCCTCGGGGCCCTTGGTGTATTCCTTGCTGTCGAACTTCGGCTTGAGCACCGAGTCGTAGCCGGCCTTGAACAGGGTGGCGTTGTTGTCGGTGGGGGAGCCGTTCAGGTACGCCACGACGGGGTTCTTGACGCCCTTGTCGGTCAGGCACTTCGACAGACCCTCGCCCTGGAGCTTGCCGACGGTCTCGTTGTCGAAGCTGACGTAGTACTGGGCCGAGCCGCCCAGCGTGAGCCGGTCGTAGTCGATGGTGGCGACGCCCTGGGACTTGGCCTTGTCGAGCACGGCCTTGCCGGTGCCGGAGTCCAGGTTGACGATCATCAGAGCGGTGACGCCGCTGGTGATCATCTGGTCGGCGATGGTCTGGAAGGCGGTCTTGTCGTTCTGGGCGTTCTGGATGTCGTACTTGACGCCGGCGGCCTTGAACGCCTCCTCCAGGAAGCGTCGGTCCGCGGTCTCCCAGCGGGCCGAGGACTTGCTGTCCGGAAGGATCACGCCGATCTTGGGGGTCTTGGCGGAGCTGCCCGATTCCGGGCTGGAGTCGTCGCCGCAAGCGGTCAGGCCGCCGGTCGCCAGCAGGCCCACGGCGGCGATGGTGAGGATCCCCTTACGCATGTGCAGGGTCCTTTCGGAGGTGGGGGAGGTGTTGTTTTGTTGTGCCCGGCAACGTATTGCGCGTCACGCCGGGTCCACAAGACCGCCCAGGTGTCAAGTTTGTTGGGAGCGATAACAATTCAGCAACGCAACTGTTACTCCCCGAACATCCCACGGAGAGCCGATGTAACGACAGTCGTCAGCGGGCCTGCAACGGCGCGGTACGGGCCGCGGTCAACGCCACCAGATCCGCCGCCGACAGTTCGAGTTGCAGACCGCGCCGGCCTGCGGAGACGTAGATCGTCGGCAGGTCCAGGGCGGAGTCGTCGAGCACAGTGGGCAGTCGCCGACGCTGCCCGAGCGGGCTGATCCCGCCCCGCACGTAGCCGGTGGCCCGCTCGGCGACCGTCCGGTCGGCCAGCGCCGCACGCTTGCCGCCGACCGCCGCGGCGAGCGCCTTGAGGTCCAGTTCCCCGGTGACCGGTACGACCGCCACGGTGAGTGCGCCGTCCACCTCGGTCACCAGCGACTTGAACACCCGCTCCGGGGCCACGCCGAGCGCCGCCGCCACCAGCGCGCCGTAGTTCGGTGCGTCCGGCGCCACCTGGTAGGGGTGGGTGCGATGCGCGATCCCACGCTTGACCAGTAGAGCCGTCGCCGGAGTGCCCTGTCCCGCCACACCCCGAACCTAATCGACCGGTCGGCCGATCAGCACCGTCGGTGCCCCGGCGATCCGGGTGAGCACCAGACTCGCCGCCTGGTCGCCGGCCAGCCGCAGGTCCCGCCGCAGCTGCTCCGGGGTGAGCGCCGAACCCCGCTTGAGAATCTCGACCCGGCCCACCCGGCGATCCCGCAGCAGTGCCCGCAGTCGCTTGAGCGAGAACGGCAGCACGTCGGTGATCTCCAGGCAGCGCGCGTACGGGGTGCGGGTCGGTTGGTCGGCGTAGAGGTAGGCGATGCTCGGGTCGGCGAGGGTGGCGTCCAGCTCGCCGGCCAACTCGGCGACGAGGTGCGCGCGGACCACCGCCGGGTCCGGGTCGTACAGGTAGCGGCGCGGCGGCCCGACCGGCGCCTCGGTGGCGCCCGAGCCGGTGAGCTGGTGGCGGCGGGTCTCGCCACCCTCCCGGCGGTACAGGGTGGCGCGGCGGGGCACCTCGGCCAGTTCGCCGCACCAGAGCGCGGCCTCGACCAGGTCGCCGTCCACGCCGACCCACTCCGCCTCCGCGCCGGCGGGGATCAGCGTGTGGTCCAGGCCCGGGGCCACCTTCACCACGGTGCGCGGCACCCGCTCGGCCAGTCCGGTGACGAAGTCCCACGGTGGCGAGTAGGCGCGCGGGTCGAAGATCCGTCGGCCGGTCCCGGTGGTGCGCCGGGCCGGGTCGCAGAAGACGCCGTCGACCCGGGAGACGTCGAACGCGGTGGCGTCGCCGCACTCGACAGTGAACAGCTCGGCCAGCCCGGCCGCCTCGGCGTTGGCGGCGGCCATCGCGGCGGTCACCGGGTCGGCCTCCACCCCGTACACCCGGATGCCGGCGCGGGCGGCGGCCAGCGCGTCCGCGCCGAGGCCGCAGCCGAGGTCGGCCAGGGTGTGGACGCCGCCGGCGGCCAGCCGGGCGGCCGGCAAGTTCGGTCCCGCCGCCTCGGGGATGTTCCTCACCCGCGCCGGCCTGGGTGAGCGCCGCCGCGGCCAGCGCCGGAGGCATCCCGGCCGCGCGCAACGCCGACGCCGCGGCCAGCGGGTCGCCGCCGGCCAGTCCGGCCGCCGCCGTGAGCGCGGCCGACCCCTCGGGGGTGCGCAGCAGCGCCAGCTGGTCGAGATCCACCCCGACATTCTCCCGGTCGACGCGAAAATCCGGCCTGGCGGGGCGCGACTCGCTGGCACTCTCCTTGACGGAGTGCTAGCCACGGAATAACCTGCGATTAGCACTCTCACCCTGAGGGTGCCAGCTTCCGGGTCTCGCGACCCGGGTGCGCACGCCAGGCGGACCGGCACCCGCGACGACGGCCCCGCCCGGTGGCATGAGGCAGATTGACGCTGGTCAGCCCCGCTGGCCAGCAACGAAACCAGTACCCCAGGAGGGTATGCCCGTGACTACCGCGACCAAGGTTGCGATCAAGCCGCTCGAGGACCGCATCGTGGTCCAGGCGAACGAGGCTGAGACCACCACGGCGTCGGGCATCGTGATCCCCGACACCGCCAAGGAGAAGCCGCAGGAGGGCACCGTCCTCGCTGTGGGCCCGGGGCGCGTCGACGACAACGGCAACCGGGTTCCGGTTGACGTCCAGGTCGGCGACACCGTCCTCTACTCGAAGTACGGCGGCACCGAGGTCAAGTACGCCGGCGAGGAGTACCTGGTGCTCTCCGCCCGCGACGTCCTCGCGGTCATCGAGAAGTAAGCAACCGATCAGTGCCACTGCCCCGGTCCGGCTCGCCGGGCCGGGGCAATGGCGCTTCGAAGGGACATTCATGGCGAAGATCCTGAGCTTCTCGGACGACGCCCGACACCTGCTGGAGCACGGTGTCAACGCCCTCGCGGACGCGGTCAAGGTCACCCTCGGCCCGCGCGGGCGCAACGTCGTCCTGGACAAGAAATTCGGTGCGCCGACGATCACCAACGATGGTGTGACCATCGCCAAGGAGATCGAGCTCACCAACCCCTACGAGAACCTCGGTGCGCAGCTGGTCAAGGAGGTGGCGACCAAGACCAACGACGTCGCCGGCGACGGGACCACCACCGCCACCGTGCTGGCCCAGGCGATGGTTCGCGAGGGCCTGCGCAACGTGACCGCCGGGACCAACCCGGCCGGCCTCAAGCGGGGCATCGACGCGGCGGCCGCCAAGGTCTCCGAGGCGCTGCTCGGCCGGGCCGTCGAGGTCGCCGGCAAGGACTCGATCTCGAACGTGGCGACGATCTCCGCGCAGGACGCCACCATCGGCGACCTGATCGCCGAGGCGATGGAGCGGGTCGGCCGCGACGGTGTCATCACCGTCGAGGAGGGCTCGATGCTCACCACCGAGCTGGACGTGACCGAGGGTCTCCAGTTCGACAAGGGCTTCATCTCGCCGAACTTCGTCACCGACCTGGAGGGTCAGGAGTCCGTCCTCGAGGACGCGTACATCCTGGTCACCACCCAGAAGATCTCGGCGATCGAGGAGCTGCTGCCGCTGCTGGAGAAGGTCCTGCAGAACAGCAAGCCGCTGCTGATCATCGCCGAGGACGTGGACGGCCAGGCGCTGTCCACCCTGGTGGTCAACTCGCTGCGCAAGACCCTCAAGGTCTGCGCGGTCAAGGCCCCGGGCTTCGGTGACCGCCGCAAGGCCATGCTCCAGGACATCGCGATCTCCACGGGCGCCGAGCTGGTCGCCCCGGAGCTGGGCTACAAGCTCGACCAGGTCGGCCTGGAGGTGCTCGGCACCGCCCGGCGCGTCGTGGTCGACAAGGAGAACACCACGATCGTCGACGGCGGTGGCCAGAAGGCCGACGTCGCCGACCGGGTGGCCCAGATCCGCAAGGAGATCGAGGCCTCCGACTCCGACTGGGACCGGGAGAAGCTGGCCGAGCGGCTGGCGAAGCTCTCCGGCGGCATCGCCGTGATCAAGGTGGGTGCGGCGACCGAGGTCGAGATGAAGGAGCGCAAGCACCGCATCGAGGACGCCATCGCGGCGACCAAGGCAGCGGTCGAGGAGGGCACCGTGCCCGGCGGCGGCGCCGCCCTGGTGCAGATCCTCCCGGTGCTCGACGACGACCTGGGCTTCACCGGTGACGAGAAGGTCGGCGTCTCGATCGTGCGCAAGTCGCTCGTCGAGCCGCTGCGCTGGATCGCGCAGAACGCCGGTCACGACGGCTACGTCGTGACCCAGAAGGTCGCCGACATGCAGTGGGGCAACGGCCTCGACGCCGCCACCGGCGAGTACGTCGACCTGGTCAAGGCCGGCATCATCGACCCGGTGAAGGTGACCCGCAACGCGGTCACCAACGCCGCCTCGATCGCCGGTCTGCTGCTCACCACGGAGAGCCTCGTGGTGGAGAAGCCGGAGCAGGCCGAGCCGGCCGCTGCCGGTGGGCACGGCCACGGTCACGGCCACCAGCACGGCCCGGGCTTCTGACCCGGTAGCGACACCCGTCCCGGGGCACACCGTCGTACGGCGGTGTGCCCCGGTTCGTCTTTCGAGGTCATTACCGAGCGCTGACGTGGTTGGCGACCCGGCGGAATGATCGCGCACACTGGGCCGATGAGCACCACGTCACGGCGGTACGCCGCGCTGGCCGGAGTGACCGCTGCCGCCGTCGCGATCGGGATCGCCGAGCCGGTGGCGGTGCTGACCGGCCCCCGGTCGGCGCCGCTGGTCGCGGTCGGCGGGGTGGTCGTCGACGCCGTCCCCGAGTCGGTGAAGCAGTTCGCCATCGACATCTTCGGCACCGCCGACAAGATCGCCCTGCTGGTCGGTACGGCGGTGCTGCTGGGCGCGTTCGCCGCGCTGTTCGGGATGCTGGCGGTACGCCGGTTGGCTCTCGGCCTGGCCGGAATCGCGGCGTTCGCCGCCGTCGGGGTGGCCGCCGCGGTGACCCGTTCCGGCGCGGACGTCTTCGACGCGCTGCCGTCGCTGGTCGGCGGTGGTCTCGGCGCCGTGGTGCTCTGGCTGTTCATCGCCGGCCCGCTGGAGCTGGACCCCTGGCCGTGGTCCCCGCCGGCGCCGACCACACGGCGGGCTCCGGTGTCGCCGGCCGGCCCGACGACGTCCGACGACCTGCCGGTGCCGGTGACCCCGGCCGCGCCCCCGGAGCCGGACGCGTCGAGCGGGCGGGCGCCGGGCGAGGCAGCCGACCCGGAGTCGCGTCGGCGGTTCCTCACCAGCGCCGGGGTGCTGCTCGGCACCGCCACGGTGGCCGGTCTCGGCGGCCGTTGGCTGGCCGGGCGGCGCGGCGTGTCGGCCGCCCGGGACGCGATCCGGCTGCCCGCTCCGGTCGCCCCCGCACCGGCCGTTCCGGCGGGCGCGGACCTCTCGCTGGCCCAGCTCGCGCCGTACGTCACCCCGAACTTCGGGTTCTACCGGATCGACACCGCCCTGGTGGTGCCGCAGGTGGACCCGGACACCTGGCGGTTGCGGATCCACGGGCGGGTCCGTACGGAGCGCACCTACAGCTACGCCGACCTGCTGGCCCGGCCGCTGGTCGAGCGGTACGTCACGCTGGCGTGCGTCTCCAACGAGGTGGGTGGGGACCTGATCGGCAACGCCCGCTGGCTCGGCGTACCCCTGCGGGAGCTGCTCGACGAGGTCGAGCCGGAGGACGACGCCGACCAGGTCGTCGGCCGGTCGGTCGACGGCTGGACCTGCGGCACCCCCACCGCCGCGCTGCGTGACGGGCGGGACGCGCTGCTGGCGGTCGGCATGAACGGCGAGCCTCTGCCGGTCGAGCACGGCTTCCCGGTCCGGATGGTGGTGCCCGGCCTCTACGGCTACGTGTCGGCCTGCAAGTGGGTGACCGAGCTGGAGCTGACCCGATTCGCCGACTTCGACGCGTACTGGGTGCCGCGGGGCTGGTCCGTCGAGGGACCGATCAAGACCCAGTCGCGGATCGACGCTCCCCGGGCGCGCAACCGGCTGACCACCGGCCCGGTCACCGTGGCCGGGGTGGCGTGGGCGCAGCACCGGGGCATCCGCCGGGTCGAGGTACGCGTCGACGGCGGGCCCTGGCAGGAGGCCGAACTGGCGCCGACGGTGTCGGTGGACACCTGGGTGCAGTGGTCGTGGCGCTGGGACGCCACGCCGGGCGAGCATCGCCTCCAGGTCCGGGCGACCGACGCGACGGGCGAGACGCAGACCGAGCGGAGACAGGGCGTCGTCCCGGACGGCGCCACCGGCTGGCACACGGTCACCGTCACGGTCCGCTGACCCCCACGCCGGCCCCGGGTGATCATGAAGTTACTGCCCCGACACGCCGTTGGCCCGGGCGACAACTTCATGATCAACGCGGATGGGAGGTGGAGGGGACGCGAAACCGCGCCCCTGGTGGGGCGCGGTTTCGTGGGTGTTGAGGGAGTGCCGGTCAGGCGACGTTGCGCTGGGCCGGGACGGTGGACTTGTGTGGGCGGCCGAGTCGGGCCTCCAGCCGGGCCACGTCCACCCGGGCGTGCCGGCGGTCGGCGAGGTCCTCCCAGCCGACGGCGAGCAGCCGCAGCCGCTCCGACTCGCTGAAGCCACCCCACACGCCGTACGGCTCGCGCACCGACAGCGCGTGCGCGGCGCACTCGGCGCGGACCGGGCAGGCGCGGCAGACGGCCTTGGCGGAGGATTCGCGACGCAGTCGGGAGGAGCCCCGCTCGCCGTCGGGGTGGAAGAACTGGGCGCTGTCGCGCCCTCGACAGGCACCGAGCCGCTGCCAGTCCCAGAGATCGACGATGGGTCCGGGCAGTCTACGTACGTTCGACATCAGCACCCCTCCTCCCGCGCGGCACCGCGAGATCCTTGTGGCCGGCTTCCGGGCGGCGGGCCGCGCAGGCGCACCGTTCCCGGCCTGGACTTCCCGGTACCCGGGTCGCCGCCGACTCACACGTGTGTGATCGAGAACGCCCTGGAAATTGCGGCTTTTGCCCTGTCTGTCGGAAAAGTTCGAAGGATTGCCGGGAACCCCCTCCCCAGCCGACCTGGTCATGGTCTGCTCGTGGGCGGAGAGGAGACCACAGTGCGTACCGTTCTTGTGTGCGTTCGGACACCGCTCGCGGCCCAGCATCTGACCTCTGCTGCCGCGCGGCTGGGGTTGTCCGCGATCGTCCGTACCGCCGTCTCCGATCCCGAGGTGATGCTGCGGCTCGCCGAGCGACCGGCCGACGTGGTGCTCGCCGACACGGCCCTCACCCGGCCGGACAGTGCGGGCTTCGTCCGCCGAGTGCTGGCCCGCGCGCCGCAGGCCGCGGTGGTGCTGCTCGGCACCGAGGAGTCCGAGGCCGCGGCGGCCACCATCAGCGCCGGCGCCCGAGGCCTGATCCAGAACGCCGACCACGATCTGACCAGCGCGGTGGCCAAGGCCCTGCTGCTGCTCACCGCCCCCGGTCGCGCGAACCGGCAACGGATCACCGATCCGGCCCGCGACACCGCGGCCGTCGGCGGCCCGGGCCGTTCCACGCCGTCGCTGCGCGGCTCCGGCGAACCCGGCCGGTCCTCCACCGCGGCCGGCGAGGGGTCGGCGGGTGTGCCGTCGGTGCCCGTGCAGCGGGGCGACGACGAAGCCGAGCCGGCGAACGGCGAGGCCCCGGCCGAGCAGGCCGACCCGGCCCGCCCCGCACCGGGCGCCCGCCCCGCGCGGGCGTCGGTCGGGCTCACCGAACGGGAGCTCCAGGTGCTGCTGGGGATGGCCGAGGGCAAGAGCAACGCGGAGATCGGCCGGGAGCTGTTCGTGTCGGAGGACACCGTCAAGACGCACGCCCGCAGGCTGTTCCGCAAGCTCGGCGCCCGGGACCGCGCGCACGCGGTCGCCGCCGGGTTCCGCGCCGGCCTGGTCGCCTGACGCCGCCCGCGGACAGGGCCGCCAGAGACCGGCGGGGCTCAGTCCGTCGCGGTGGGGGTGCCCGGCTCGTCCTCGGTGCCCTCGGTCAGGGTGTCGTGCACCCCGTCGGCGTACCCGCGGGCGTAGTCCCACGTCACGTAGTGGTCCGGGTCCGGGTCGTACGCGGGCTCGTGCACGCGGGGCCGGCCCGAGTTGAGCAGGTGGCGCAGGTTGCCCCGGAGCAGGTCCCAGTCGAAGTAGTGTGGCTCCCGGCAGTCCTCGCATTCGATCACCAGCCCGCGCACCCCGATCGGTGCCAGCAGGGCCTGGTAGATCTCCAGGTCGGCGAGGTCTTCCAGCACATCCTGCCGCTCGACGTCGGTAAGCGGATCCGGCGTCGCGTCGTCGCCCGGGTCGTCCAGCCCCGCGGTCGGGTCGGCCGGGTCGCCGTTGAACGGGTCGATGGGCTCGTCGTGCACCCCCTCACCGTAGACCCAACGCGGCGGGGACGTCCGCCCCCCGGCCGCGCGACGGGCTGGCCCGCCACCGCAGGAGTCGCCCAGCTCACTGGGTACGATGGGACGACGTGCCGGCACCGTGGCGTGCTCCGGTGCCCGCCCGCGCCACCTCGCTGAAGCCCATCCGAGCAGCTCAGGGGAGCAATCGTGGAAAATTCGCCCAGCACTGATCTTCCGGCCGGCGTCGAGCGCGCCGACCTGGGCGGCCACCTGCCCGAGCTGCCGGCCGGCTCGGCCCGGGTCGTTCCGCTCGGGCTCACCTTCGACGACGTGCTGTTGCAGCCGGGCGAGTCGGACGTGGTGCCCAGCCGGGTCAACACCCGGACGAAGCTCACCCGCAACATCGAGCTGACCATCCCGTTGCTGTCCAGCGCGATGGACACCGTCACCGAGGCGCGGATGGCGATCGCCATGGCCCGCCAGGGTGGCATCGGCGTGCTGCACCGCAACCTCTCGGTGGATGACCAGGCGCTCCAGGTCGACCTGGTCAAGCGGTCCGAGTCCGGCATGATCACCAACCCGGTGACGGCCAGCCCCGACGACACGCTGCGCGAGGTCGACGAGCTGTGCGGCCGGTACCGGATCTCCGGTGTTCCGGTGGTGGACGGCGACGGCCAGCTGGTCGGCATCGTCACCAACCGGGACATGCGGTTCGTCTCCGAACCGGACACTCCGGTCCGCGAGATCATGACCCGGACTCCGCTGATCACCGCCCGGGTCGGGGTGAGCAAGGACGACGCGCTGGCGCTGCTGCGCCAGCACAAGGTCGAGAAGCTGCCGATCGTGGACGACTCGGGTCGGCTGCGCGGGCTGATCACCGTCAAGGACTTCACCAAGAGCGAGCAGTACCCGGAGGCCACCAAGGACGGCGCCGGTCGGCTCCGGGTGGCCGCCGCGATCGGCGTCGGCGAGGACTCGTACAAGCGGGCCCGCACGCTTGTCGACGCGGGCGTGGACGTGCTGATCGTGGACACCGCGCACGGCCACCAGCGGGCTGTGCTCGACATGGTCCGCCGGCTCAAGAAGGACGTGAGCGTCGACATCGTGGGCGGCAACGTGGCCACGTACGCCGGCGCGAAGGCGCTTGTCGACGCCGGCGCCGACGGGGTCAAGGTGGGTGTCGGCCCGGGTGCGATCTGCACCACCCGGATCGTCGCCGGGGTCGGCGTCCCGCAGATCACCGCGATCATGGAGGCGGCCCGGGCCGCCCGCCCGGCCGGCGTGCCGGTGATCGGTGACGGCGGCATCCAGTACTCGGGCGACATCGCCAAGGCGCTTGTCGCCGGCGCCGACACGGTGATGCTCGGCAGCCTGCTGGCCGGCTGCGAGGAGAGCCCCGGCGAGCTGATCTTCGTCAACGGCAAGCAGTTCAAGGCGTACCGGGGGATGGGGTCGCTCGGCGCGATGCAGTCCCGGGGCCAGGCCAAGTCGTACTCGAAGGACCGCTACTTCCAGCAGGACGTGCTCAGCGACGACAAGCTGGTCCCCGAGGGCGTCGAGGGTCAGGTGCCCTACCGGGGGCCGCTCTCCCGGGTGGCCCACCAGCTGGTCGGTGGCCTGCGTCTGGCGATGGGGTACGCCGGTGCGGAGAACATCCCCGACCTGCACGACCGGGGCCAGCTCATCCGGATCACCGCGGCCGGTCTCAAGGAGAGCCACCCGCACGACATCCAGATGACCGTCGAGGCGCCCAACTACCACACCCGCTGACCCCACCACCCCTGTCTCTTATACCCA
>NZ_VDFY01000279.1 GCF_006228125.1 Micromonospora orduensis
CCCGGCGGGTGTCGGCGCGCCTGCGTGGCAAACCCACCCGGTGCTGAGAACCTTTTTCACATGGTGTCCTCCGACGCTCCGGTGCTCGCCCGCCCCACCGCCCGACCGGCTCTGCCGGCCGGGCCGGTCGACGTCACCGAGGCGTGGCTGCGCAACCGCCGGCTGTCCGAGCACACGCGCGACGCCTACCGGCGGGACGTCACCGGCTGGCTCCACTGGTGCGCCGAGCGGGACCTCGACCCGTTGCGGGCCACCTTCCTGCACGTCAACGAGTACGCCCGGACGCTGGAGTCCACAGTCGCCGCGCACAGCGGCCGGCCGCTGACCCCGGCCACCGTGGCGCGTCGGCTCTCCGCGCTGTCCAGCTGGTACGACTTCCTGGTCAAGCTCGGCGGGGTGCCGGCCAACCCGGTCTCCGGCGCGGACCGGCCCCGCGTCGACCGGGACCACTCGGCCACCGTGGGCCTGACCCCCGAGGAGGTCGACGCCCTGCTCAGCGCCGCCGACGCGGACACCGGCCCGACGGCCGCGCGCAACCGGGCGGCGCTCGCGCTCCTGGCCGACCTGGGCCTGCGGGTCGGGGAGCTGATCTCGCTGGACCTGACCGACCTCGGCACCGAACGCGGGCACCGCAGCGTGCGCTTCGTCGGCAAGGGCGGCAAGCAACGCCGCCGCGCCCTCACGCCCGGCACCGGGTACGCGGTGGACGCCTACCTGGCGCAGCGGGCCGCCGCCACCGGCGTGCCGGTGACGCAGCTGACCGGGCCGCTGCTGGTCACCGCCAGCGGCGCCCGGCTGGACCGGCACTCGGTGTTCCGGATGGTCCGCCGGCTCGCCCGCGCCGCCGGCATCCCGGCCTGGGCGAGGCTGTCCCCGCACTCGCTGCGGCACGCCTTCGCCACCACCGCCCGGTCGGAGGGCGTCCCCCTCGAAGACGTGCAGGACGCGATGGGCCACGCCGACCCACGGACCACCCGCCGCTACGACCGGGACCGGCACAACCTCGACCGCGATCCGGCGTACGCGGTGTGGGCGGCGCGGTCCCGCCGGCGCGGCTGAGCGTCGCACCCCCGCCGTAGGTTCGACCGATGAGACACGGTCTGGAAATTCCCTGCGGCGGCGGCGCGGTCGCGGTGTCCACCCTTGTGGAGTTGGGTGAGCTGGCCGAGCGCGCCGGGTGGGACGGGGTGTTCCTGGAGGACTACGTCATCCACTACCGGGGCGACGACCCGTCCACCTACGACCCGTGGCTGGTGCTCGGCGTCATCGCCTCCCGGACCGACCGGGTGCGCCTGGGCACCACTGTCACCGCGCTGCCCCGACGCCGGCCGGCGAAGCTGGCCCGCGAGGTGCTCACCCTCGACCACCTCAGCGCCGGCCGGGCCACCGTGGCGGTCGGTGTCGGCGACCCCGGCGACAGGGGTCTGGCCGCGTTCGGCGAGCCGACCGAGCTGGCCGTGCGGGCCGCGATGCTCGACGAGGGTCTCGACCTGCTGACCGGCCTGCTCAGCGGCGAGCCGGTCCACCATCGGGGCGTGCACTACCGCGCCGACGGCGTGGCGCTGCGACCGCCGCCGGTGCAGTCGCCCCGGGTCCCGGTGTGGGTCGGCGGCAGCACCCAGGCCGGCGCGGTACGACGCCGCGCGGCGCGCGCCGACGGCATCGTCCCGTACAAGCTCACCGACACCGACGGGTGGTCCGACTTCACCCCCGACGAGGTCCACGACCTGGTGCGGGCCCTGCCACCGACCCGCGCCGACGGCCAGCCGTTCGACGTGGCGATCGGCGGCCGACGGCGTCGCCCGGACGAGCGCGCCGAGCGGGCGCACCTGCGCCAGGTGGCCGCCGCCGGGGCCACCTGGTGGCTGGAGTACGTCCCGGTCGGTGACCCGGCGACGATGCGTGCCGCCGTGGCCCGGGGCCCGCTGCGCTGACCGTCGGCCCGCCCGGTCAGCCCTGCGGGCGGGGGCAGATGCAGAACGGCTGGCCGATCGGGTCGATGAGCACCACCCACCGTTCGCCGCCGGGCTGGAACTCCGGCTTCGACGCCCCGGCGGCGACGAACTCCTTCTCGGCCACGGCCAGGTCGTCGACGTAGAGGTCCAGGTGGTATCGCTTCTGCCCGGCCGGGTCCGGCCAGGACGGCGGCTGGTACCCCTCGACCAGGCCGAAGCCGATGGACGTCCCGCCGCCGCTGATCATCGCGTACTCGGCTTGGCTGTGGGTGACGTCCCAGCCCAGCGCCCGGTGGTAGAAGGCGGCGTGCGCGGCGGGGTCGGAGCTGTCCAGGTTGACCATCGCGAGGTCGGCGGTTGTCGTCATGCCCGCAGTCTGACCCGTCCTACCTGTCATCCTCTGTCAGGTACATCGGCGTTTCCTGGACGCTCAGCAGAGCAGGTCCAGGTGGTGGTGGGCGTCCTCGGCGATGTCCTCGTGCCGCAGCCAGCGCCGCGCCCACAGCCGGGCGGCCAGCTCCGCCTGCTCGTCACCCCACGCGGCGTGCTCGACGAGCAGGGCGGCGGTCAGCGCGTACGCCAGGCGCAGCGCCAGGCCCCGAGCACCGGCCAGCACGGCGTCCGCGCCCGGGTCGGCGGTCACGGCGGTGATGGTGTCGCCCAGCTGCGTGGCGGTAATGGCCAGCGTGTCGGCCAACGCCGGCGAGAGTGCCCGGGCCAGGTCCACGGCGGCGGCGAGCCTGCTCAGCAGCGGCGCCCCGGCGTCCTCGCGGGTCAGCGCGCGCAGCACGTCCAGGGCCAGCACGTTCGTGGTGCCCTCCCAGATCGGCAGCACCTGGGCGTCGCGCAGCAGCCGGGGCACGCCGGTGTCCTCCACGTAGCCCGCCCCGCCGAAGCTCTCCACGTACTCGCTGGCCGAGCTGACGGCGAGCCGGCCGGTGGCGAGCTTGGCCAGCGGCGCCACGACGCGCAGCTCCGCGGCGGCCTCCGGGTCGGCGCCGACCTCGACCCGCCCGAGCAGCGCGAACGCGTGCCCGGCGAGGGCGAACGCGCCCGCCGCGTCGACGGCGAGGGTGCCCAGGGTGGCCCGGTGCAGCGGCGACGACGCCAGCGCGCCGCCCGCGACGTGCCGCACATCGGCGTACGCCCGGGCGTAGGCCAGGCCGCGTCGCATCCCACCGGCCGCCGCGGCGGCGTTGTGCACGCGCGTCACCACCACCAGGGTCATCGCCCGGACCAGCCCGGGCACGCCCGGGTCACCCAGTGGCACGGCGTACGCGTCGTGCAGGCCGATCTCGGCGGTGGGTAGCGCGCGGGTGCCCAGCTTGTCCTTGAGACGGTGCACGGTGACGCCCGGCGCCGGCGCGTCGGCGGCGGCCCCGTCGGCCAGGGGCGAGTCGGCCGCGTAGCGGGGGACCAGGAACGGGGCGAGGACCCGGCTGCCCCGTCCGGCGCCCTCGGGTCGGGCCAGCGCCACCGCCATCGCCGCGTCGGCCGCCGAGCAGAACCACTTCTGCCCGGTGAGCCGCCACGACCCGTCGGCGGCGGGCCGGCCGATGGTGCTGGAGCGGCCCAGATCCGAGCCGCCCTGCGACTCGGTCATCCACTGGCCGCTGGTGATCGCCGTGGCCGGGTCGGTGGAGACCAGCCGGGGTAGCCAGGCGTCGCGGACCGACGCGTCGACGTCGGGCAGGCTGAGCAGCGCCGCCGCACCGTCGGCCATCGCCACCGGGCAGGAGAACGTCGCCGACTCCGGCCCGTACAGGTGCAGCAGGGCGTACTGGACGACCCGCGCGGCGGCGCCCCAGGTGCCACGCGCGTCGGCCAGGTAGGGCAGCGCGACCACGGCGTGCCGGGCCGCGGCGGCCCGCTGCGCCTGCCAGCCGGCGGACGTCTCGATGCGGTCGACGCGGGCGCCCCACGGGTCGTAGCGGACCAGGGTCGGCGGGTGCGCCTCGGCGTCGGCGTGCGCCGCGCGCAGCGGCCCGGTGACATCGGCCGCCAGGTCGGCCAGCCGGCCCTTCGCGGCGGCGTGCCCGGCCGGGCCGAGGTGGCGCTCCAGCCACGACCGCAGCAGCGTGTCGTCGGCGTACGGGTCGGCGGGGGGTGGTACCGGCTGCACGAAGCGGTTCATCGATCGGCTCCCTGGCACTGCTCGGGTGTGTGCGCCGACGGTAGACGATTCGTGGCGGCCGCGAACAGGGCCTCGGGCGCACCCAGTTTCCCGCTTGTCCTGCCTCACCGCGACGGTGTTCTCTACGGTCGGTAGTCGTGGGTGCCGGTCAGACGTGGAGCCGACCGGCCCGGCGGAACCGTCCGATGCGCACCGGGCTGGCGTTCGCCGGGTTCGGCGTGGCGCTGTGCTGCGTCGGGGTGGCCGGCCTGGCCGCGTGGAACCTGCAGACGGTCCGCGGGGCCGCCGGGCCGATCCGGGAGACCGCCGACGGCTTCTTCAACGAGGTGACCGTCGGGGACACCACCGGGGCGTACGACCGGCTGTGCAAGGACGCGCGCAGCCGGTGGAGCGCGATCGGCTTCACCAGTTGGGTGCGTACGCCGCCGATGGTCACCGACTACGAGATCACCGACGTGTCGGTGGCCACCAAGAGTGGGCGGGCGCACGGCACGGTGACCGTGAAGGTGACACGTGACGGGGGCATCACCGAGGAGCGCCGCCTGCCAGTGGTCCGCGAGGGCGGGGACTGGCGGGTGTGCGGTGACCCCTTCTGAGCCGGCGCTCACCGTCGCCGTGATCATGTCCGACGGGATGTCGGGGCGGCGGGCGCCTCAGTCGCGGGGGCCGAGATCGCCGCTGCGGTAGTGCCGGCGGCAGAGCACCTGGTAGCGCACGTCGGCGGTGTCCACGGTGTCGCCGATGACGACCTGCGCCCCCTCGCGGACC
This sequence comes from Micromonospora orduensis, assembly GCF_006228125.1. GTDB lineage: Bacteria > Actinomycetota > Actinomycetes > Mycobacteriales > Micromonosporaceae > Micromonospora > Micromonospora orduensis. Next base: position 4,858 of record NZ_VDFY01000279.1, read on the forward strand.
ACCCGCCCGTCGACGACGCGGGCGTTGAGCAGCCCCTCCCGGCCGCACCAGCAGAGCACCTCGACCTGGATGCGGGCGACCTCGTCGGCCAACTCGAACAGGCGTTGCGCGGCGGGGAACAGGCAGGACCGGAAGTCGGTGGCGAGGCCGAACGCGAACACGTCCACGTCGTAGCTGTCGACCAGCTCGGCCATCTGCTCGACGTGCTCGACGGTGTAGAAGCAGGCCTCGTCGCAGATGAGGTAGTCGACGCGTACCCCGTCGGCCCACCGGCCCCGCACGAGAGCCCGCAGATCCAGGTCGTCGGTGACCTCGATGGCCTCGTGGGCCAGCCCGATGCGGGTGGTGACCTGCGGGCCCAGCGACCGGTCGATACGGGTGGTGACCAGCCCGCGGCGGCCCTGCCGGGCGTGGTTGTAGTTCATCTGCAACGCCATCGTGGACTTGCCGCAGTCCATCGGCCCCCAGAAGAACTTCAGCGCCGCCGCGTGCACCGGACGCCCGTCGAGCCCACGCGCCGCCGCGCACCCCGCCGGAGCGTGCGGCTGGCCGGGGAACGGGTGGGCCAGGCAGGTGGGGGCGGCAGCGGCGTCGTCAGTCACGGTCGGGCAGCCTAGCCGATCGACAGTGCCTGATCTGCCAGGTGCGGGATGCGTGCTCAGAGCACCTGGGGCGGTGTGTTGCCGGCCGCGACGATGGCCCGGCGGATCGGCACGGCGGCCAGTAGCAGGAACCCGACGACGAAGAAGATCAGCAGTGAGACCAGGCCCACCCGGTACGAGGCGGTGAGCTGGAACACCAGGCCGAAGGCGAGCGGCCCCAGCCAGCTGGTGCCCTTGTCGCTGATCTCGTAGAAGCCGTAGTACTCGCCCTCCTTGCCGGCGGGGATGAGCTGGCTGAACAGCGACCGGCTCAAGGCCTGGCTGCCGCCCAGGACCAGCCCGATCGCCGCGCCGAGGATCATGAACGGCACCGGCGCCTCGGCGGGCAGCCGGAACGCGCCGAGGATCACGCCCGTCCAGAGCACCAGGCTGAGCAGCACCGTCTTCCAGGCGCCGATGCGCCGGGCCAGCGCGCCGAGGCTCAACGCGCCACCGAAGGCGAGGAACTGCACCAGCAGGATGGTGACGATCAGAGTGCTCTGCTCCAGCCGCAGCTCCTCGGTGCCGTACTGGCTGGCCAGGGTGATGACGGTCTGGATGCCGTCGTTGTAGACCAGGAACGCGAGCAGGAAGAACAGCGTCAGCGGGTAGGCCTTGATCTCGCGCAGCGTGCGACCCAACTGCCGGAACCCGTCGGTGAGCACGTTCCCGCCGCCGGTCAGCGCCGCGGCGCTGGGGCGTTCGCGCAGCCAGCGCAGCGGCACCAGGGTGAACGCCGCCCACCACACGCCGGCCGACACGATCGACCAGCGGGCCAGGTCCAGGGTGCGCTGCGGGTTGTCGTCCTCGCTGAGCAGGGTGACCGCGACGAGGTTGAGCGCCAGCAGCAGGCCGCCGCCGAGGTAGCCCAGCGCCCAGCCGCGGCTGGAGATGCCGTCGCGTTCGTCGGGGCCGCCGAGCTGCGGCAGGAACGAGTTGTACACCACGATGGCGGCGCCGAAGGAGATGTTGGCGATGAGGAACAGCGCGCCGCCGAGCAGGTAACGGTCGCCGGTCACGAAGGCCATCGCGATTGTCGCGCCGGCGCCGGTGAACGCGGCGCCGCCCAGCAGCCGCTTCTTGTGCGCCGACCGGTCGGCGATCGCCCCGATGACCGGCAGCACGAACACGGTGAGGAACACGGACAGCGAGATGAGGTACGGGTAGTAGGACCCGGCGGCGACCTTGACGCCCAACGGGTACACCGAGCCGTCGCAGGTGTCCGCGCCCAGTTCGCAGCCGGCGGCCAGTTCGGCGACGGTGGTCAGGAACGGACCCAGGAACACGGTGATGACCGTGGTCTGGAACGCGGAGTTGGCCCAGTCGTAGATGTACCAGCCGCTGCGCTCGCGGCGGGTGCTCGCCGGGTGCGGGGCGTCGTTGGCCGTGGGGGTCACGGTCTCGGCCATCGGGGGTCCTTCGGTCCTCAGGCGGCCCAGTGGCCGCGGCTGCGGTAGACGTCGCGCAGCACGCCGACGTGATCGGTCATGATGCCATCCACGCCACGATCCAGTAAGTCGTGCATCTGGGCGGGTTCGTCGATCGTCCAGACGTGCACCTGCAGGCCGAGCCGGTGGCAGTAGTCGAGGAACCGGCGGTCCACCACCGGCATCCGCCCGTAGCGTGGTGGCACCTGCGCGGCGACCACCGGCGGGGGCAGCCGCAGCGGGCGCCCGTGCAGGGAGGCGAGCCGCAGCCGGGCCACCCCGCGCATGCCGAGGCTGGTGGCGATGCGTCCCTCGGTGAGGGCGCGCATCCGGGTCAGTCGGGCGTCGCTGAACGAGGCGAGCAGCACCCGGTCGGCGGCGCCCGCCCGGGTCACGGTGGCGACCGCCGGCTCGACGCCGCCGTCGGCCTTCACGTCGATGTTGAAGCGGACCTGCGGCCAGGCGCCCAGGACCTCGTCGAGCCGGGGTACGACGGCGGCGCCGCCGACGCGTACCGAGGCGAGGTCGGCCCAGGTCATGTCGGCGATGCGCCCCGGTTCACCGGTGACCCGGCTCAGTGTCGGGTCGTGGAAGATCACCGCGACGCCGTCGGCGGTGGCGTGTACGTCGGTCTCCACGTACCGGTAGCCCAGCGCGATGGCCCGGGTGAACGCCTCGGCGGTGTTCTCGTCGCCCTCGGCCGCGCCGCCGCGGTGCGCGAACGCCAGCGGCGCGGGCGCGTCGAGGTAGCCGAATCGGGTCAACACGCGACGCAGTATGCCCGCCCCCGGTGGAGCGCGGGTGACCTACCGGCGAAGATCAGGCCCGGGACGCCGGGGACGCGGCACCCCGGGGGGGCCGCACGCTCCCCCGCGGACCGGCCCACGACCCCACCCCCGGACGCCTGTCCTTCGTCCTTTGCTCTGCACCCGCGGAAGCGACAGTCACCGTCTGTAGCTGGTGCGTCCGCGGGTGCAGAGCAAAGGGAGCGGAGGTGGTGTTGGGGGTGGGGGTGCGGCGCCCGGCCGAAATCGGGGCTGCGGCCCCGCCCCCGCAGACCCGTTCCACCCGGTGCCCGACTCGGCTTTCCGGCACGCCGTGCGGGTGTTGTCCGGGCACGGGCGCACCCCGACGTCGCGGCAACCTCGGCGGTCGCGGCGCTGGCCTCAGGCCGAGCGGCGGCGGTGGGCCCGGCTGGGGTCGCTCGGGCGGCCGGGGTCGACGTGGCGGGGCAGGTCCGGCTCGTCGGGGCGCAGCGGGGCCAGGGTGTCGGTGAGCGCGTCGATGATCCGGTCGGTGGCCCGGCGGGCTGCGCCGGCGTTGGCGGACGTGATCTCATCCAGACCGACGGGGTCGCCGAAGTGCACCCGGATCACCGGTCGACGCCACAGCGCGCGGGCGATGCCGCGCAGCATTCCCTTCGGCGCCCGGTAGGGCAGCACCTCGTGCGCGCCCCACTGGGCGACCGGGATCACGGGGGCGGCGCAGACGAGCGCGAGCCGGGCGGCGCCGGTCTTGCCACGTTCGGGCCACATGCCGGGGTCCAGGCCGATGCGCCCCTCGGGGTAGATGAGGATCACCGAGCCGCGGGCGACGGCGGTGGCGGCATCGTCGAGGGCCCGGTGCACGGCGCTGGTGCCACGGTCGACCCGGATGTGCCCGGCGTGGCGCATGGCGGCGCCGAACACCGGGACCCGGAACAGTCCGGCGGTCGCCATGATCCGCGGGGCGATGCCGCGGGTCTGGCAGGCGGCGGCCATCACCACCGGGTCGAACGGGCTGATGTGGTTGGCGGCCAGCACCAGCGGGCCGCGTCGCAGGTGCGCCGGGACGTCGCCGGTGACCTCGAGACGGGCGAGCAGGCCGACCAGCCCCCGGGCCAGCAGGAGGGCGGCGCGCCAGATCAGCGGCGGCTGCCAGGTGGAGGTGTTCATCAGCGCGCCATCGTCGCACGCGGCGGCGGGGCCGCGAGGGCGGGTCGGCGGGTTGCCCGGGTGATCAGGGTCATTGGTCCCGGGCCGTTTCGGGCCACCCGGCCCTGCCCGATTCTCTACGACGAGCAGTAGTATTTACTACGTCTCGTAGTACGGATGGCTGGGGGTTTCAGGTGGACGCGTTGGACGTCGCCCGTTGGCAGTTCGGTGTCACCACCGTCTACCACTTTCTCTTCGTTCCGCTGACCATCGGCCTGTCCGTGCTGGTGGCCATCCTGCAGACAATGTGGCACCGCACCGGTAACGAGCGCTACCTCAAGCTCACCAAGTTCTACGGCAAGCTCTTCCTGATCAACTTTGCCATGGGCGTGGTCACCGGCATCGTGCAGGAGTTCCAGTTCGGCATGAACTGGAGCGACTACTCCCGCTTCGTCGGTGACATCTTCGGCGCGCCCCTGGCCATCGAGGCGCTCGTCGCGTTCTTCCTCGAATCCACCTTCATCGGCCTGTGGATCTTCGGCTGGGACCGGCTGCCCAAGCGGGCGCACCTGGCCAGCATCTGGGCCGCCGCGATCGGCACCAACCTGTCCGCGTACTTCATCCTCGCGGCGAACTCGTTCATGCAGAACCCGGTCGGTTTCCGGATCAACCCGGACAGCGGACGCGCCGAGCTGACCGACTTCCCGGCCGTGCTCACCAACAAGGTCGCCCTGATCACCTTCCCGCATACCCTGGCCGGCTCGTTCCTGGTCGCCGGGTCGCTGGTCGTCGCGGTCGGCCTCTACCACGTGATCCGCAACCGCGACTCCGCCGACACCGGGGCGTACCGCTTCGCCACGAAGTTCGGCTCCTGGGTGGTCCTGGTCGCCTCCGCCGCCGTGCTGTTCACCGGCGACATCCAGGGCAAGATCATGACGGACGTGCAGCCGATGAAGATGGCCGCCGCCGAGGGTCTCTACACCACCGAGAGCCCCGCCTCGTTCTCCGTGCTCACCATCGGCAGCCTCGACGGCAGCCGCGAGGTGTTCGCCCTGAAGATCCCGTACCTGCTGTCGTACCTGGGCACCGGCGACCCGAACGGCACCGTGCACGGCATCAACGACCTCCAGGCCCAGTACGCGACCCAGTACGGCGCGGGCAGCTACACCCCGATCATCCCGGTGACCTACTGGAGCTTCCGCTTCATGATCGCCTTCGGGATGGCCGCCGCCGCGATCGCCCTGCTGGTCCTGTGGAGCCAGCGCAAGGGCCGTACCCCGCGCAGCAGGTGGCTGCTGCGCGCCGGGCTGGCCATGCCGGTGCTGCCGCTGCTGGCCAACTCCTTCGGCTGGATCTTCACCGAGATGGGTCGCCAGCCGTGGATCGTCTTCGGCGAGATGCTCACCCGCAACGGCGTCTCCCGCAGCGTCTCGCTGACCGAGGTGCTCACCTCCTTCACCGCCTTCACGCTGATCTACGCCACCCTCGCCGTGATCGAGGTCAAGTTGCTGCTGCGCTACGCCAAGGCCGGCGTGCCCGACGTCAGCGAACAGCACCCCATCGACGACACCCACGACGACGCCGAGCGCCCGCTCGCCTTCGCCTACTGATCCCGGAGCCCATCGTGGACCTGACCACCATCTGGTTTCTCCTCGTCGCCGTGCTGTTCACCGGCTACTTCATCCTGGAGGGCTTCGACTTCGGCGTCGGCATGCTGCTGCCCGTGCTCGGCCGCAACGACCGGGAACGCCGCGTCCTGATCAACACCATCGGCCCGGTCTGGGACGGCAACGAGGTGTGGCTGATCACCGCCGGTGGCGCCATGTTCGCCGCCTTCCCGGAGTGGTACGCCACCCTCTTCTCCGGCTTCTACCTGCCGCTGCTGCTGATCCTGCTGGCCCTGATCGCCCGGGGCGTCGCCTTCGAGTACCGGCACAAGCGCCCCGAGGCGTCCTGGAAGCGCCGCTGGGACGCGGCGATCGTGGTCGGCTCCCTGCTGCCGGCGATCCTGTGGGGCGTCGCCTTCGCCAACATCCTGCGCGGCGTGCCCCTGGACGCCGACCACGAGTACGTCGGCGGCCTGCTCGACCTGCTCAACCCGTACGCCCTGCTCGGTGGCGCGACGACCCTCGCGCTGTTCCTCACCCACGGCGCGGTGTTCCTCGCCCTGAAGACCACCGGCGACATCCGTGAGCGCGCAGGCGCCCTCGCGGTGCGCCTCGGTGTCGGCGCCGCCGTGCTGGCGGTGGGGTTCCTGACCTGGACGTTGAGCATCCGCTCCAGCGCGGCCGCCGCCGTGCTCGCCGTCGGCGCGGCCCTCGCCCTGCTCGGTGGCCTGGCCGCCGCCAAGGTACGCCGGGAGGGCTGGGCGTTCACCGGCACCGCTGTGGCGATCGGCCTGGCCGTGGCGACCCTGTTCGCGGCGCTGTTCCCGAACGTGCTGCCGTCCACCCTGGATGCGGCCGGCACGCTGACGGCCACCAATGCCGCCTCCACCCCGTACACCCTGAAGATCATGACCTGGGTGGCGGTGATCTTCACGCCGGTGGTGCTGGCCTACCAGGGCTGGACGTACTGGGTGTTCCGCAAGCGCATCGGCGTGGCCAACATCCCGCAGCACTGACCGTCGGGGCGGGGTCGCACGGCGCTCGGGAGCGAGGCCACTGGAAAGATCGTCGCCATGTGGAGCCGGGATCTCGACGTACTGGTGCCGATGTGGCAGGGCGCGGATGACCTCCGGGTGCGCGAGGGCCCGGCCGCGCTGGCTGCCCTCACCGCGCCGGGGACGCGGCGGGTCACGGTGCCGGTCCCGGCCGGCGGATCGGAGCGCGAGGGTGGTGTCCGCCACCGGGCTGCGGTTGTCGACGCCTACCGCGCGCACCGCGACGTGCTCGCGCGGCACCGTCCGCAGCGGCTGCTGACCTTCGGCGGGGACTGCGCGGTCGAGGTCGCGTCGGTGGCTCACCTCGCGGGTCGGTACGCGCACCGGCTGTTCGTGCTGTGGATCGATGCGCACGGCGACCTCAACACGCCCGCGAGCTCGCCGAGCGCAACGGCGCACGGCATGCCACTGCGGCTGCTGCTCGACGACGGCGCGCAGGGCGCGCTGCCGGCATCCCGCTGCCTCTCGCCGGGGCAGGTCGCCCTGGTGGGGGTCCGGGATCTCGACCCCGCCGAGGTCGAGTACGTGCACCGGCACGACCTGACGGTGGTGGACGCCCCGACGCTGGGCGCGCAGCCGACCCGGCTGGTCGCGCTGCCCCCGCCCGGCGCTGCGGTGTACGTGCACCTCGACCTGGACGTGCTGGACCCGTCCGCGTTGCCGGCCGTGGCCGTCCCCACCCCCGGTGGCGTGACAGCCGCCGCGCTGGCGCGGTCGCTGATCGCGCTGCGCGCCCACCACGAGGTGATCGGAGTGGGAATCACCGAGTACGTTCCGCAGCTCGCGCACGACCGGCGGGCGCTCATCGAGGTGCTGGACGCACTCGGGCTGACGGATGCGCATGCCTGATCCTGTCCACGCGGACAGGGCTCGGACACCGAGCCCGCTGCCCCGGCCAGCCGGCCTCGTGGCCGCCCAGAAAATCGGCGGTCGGCGCGGATCCGCCCCGCTAGGTTGTTCCGATGCCCGCCACTGTGTACGTGCGTGAACTAACCATCGACGACCTCGACGCCGCCTGGGAGTTGGGCCGGTTAGCGTTCGGCGGCAGCCAGGAGCGCCCCGCCAGCACGAGCGTCGAGGTGCCCGGCATGACCCGCTACGGCGCGTTCGACGGCAGCGGTCGGCTCGTCGGCAAGGCGGTCGACCTGGACCACGACCAGTGGTGGTCCGGGCGGGCGGTCCCGGCGGCCGACGTCGCCGGGGTGGCGGTCGCCCCCGAGGCTCGTGGCCGGGGGGTGGCCCGTGCCCTGCTCACCGCCCTGCTGGCCGGCGCCCACGAACGCGGCGCGGCGGTCAGCGCCCTGTACCCGACCGTCGCCGCCCCCTACCGCTCCTGCGGCTGGGAGGTCGCCGGTGTGCTGCGCACCGTCAACCTCGCCACCGCCTCGCTGCCCCGGCGCCGGCCCGCCGCGCACCTGACCGTACGGGCCGGCACGCCCGCCGACCTGGCCGCCGTCGCCGACCTGTACGAGCGGGTCTCCCGCCACCGCAACGGCATGCTGACGCGCCGGGGCGAGCTGTTCGACCACTTCAACGCCAAGGGAGACCTGCCCGGCGACGGTCTCACCCTCGTCGAGGCCGACGGCGACCTGGTCGGCTACGCCACCTGGCAGCGGGGCCGCGGCTACGGCGCCGACTCGGTGCTCACCGTCGACGAGGTGCTGGCCGTCACCGCCGACGCGGCCCGGGAACTCGTCGGTGTGCTGGGCAGTTGGGCCAGCGTCGCGCCGACGCTGCGGCTGTGCCCGCTCGACGGCGACGCCGTCAGCACCCACCTGCCACTGGAGGCGGCCCGCGACCACGAGCGGGACCTGTGGATGCACCGGCCGGTGGACGCTGTCGGCGCGGTGAGCGCACGTGGCTGGCCCGCCCACGCCCGGGGCGCCGTCGACTTTCACCTCACCGACCCGCTCGCCGACTGGAACACCGGCACCTGGCGGCTGGCTGTCGCCGACGGCGCCGCCGAGCTGACCCGGACCAGCGGCGAGGCGGACCTGCGGCTGGACGTGCGCGGTTTCGCGCTGCTGTACGCCGGGGCGGCGCACGCGCGCTCGGTCGCGCAGGCCGGCCTGCTGGACTGTGCCGGTGACGCGGACCCGTCCGCCCTGGACCTGTTGGGCGCCGGCGGCCCGGCACAACTGCTCGACTACTTCTGACGGCCCGTGCGGCGTGCGCTCGGGCAAGGACCGTCTCCGGCGGGGACGGGGTGGCCCTGCTGTCCCATCCGCGCCTTCCGTTGGTGGCGGCTTGGGACGACGACCGTCCGGCGATCGGGATCTGGGAGTACGGGGATGGACATCTGCGGGAGTGCGACCCGTCCTGGCTGAAGATCCGGGCGGCCACGAACCGACTCACCTGAGCCCCTGTCGGTTCAGGCAACGCCCGCCAGTTCGTCGTTGGCCCGCTCGGTGATGAGCGAGAGGACGCGGGCGGCAGCGTCGGCCTCGGCGGGCGGGATGTCTCCGTACAGCCGGGCGGTGATGCCCTCGACGGCGTCGGCGATGTGGGCCTGGGTGGCGTGGCCGGCGTCGGTGAGCCGTACCTGCGGCTCGGCGGTGTCGTCGAGCCGCGCCAGGTCGGCGGCGACGAGGCGGGCGATCATCTCGTGCACGGCCGACTCGTCGACCTTGCGGGTGCTGGTGATGCGCTGCACGAGACGCGTGCGGGCGACGGGGCCGGCGGCGAGGGCGTTGAGGGCGAGGACCTGGCCGAAGTCGACGCCCAGGGGCACGACAGCGCGTTCGAGCAGGGCCCGGGTGGCGAAGTGGGCCTGACCGATGACCTGACCGTTGAGAGTGGACACGATGCCTCCTTCAGAACGTTGGCTTCACCAACGTTGGTAGAGCTAACGTAACAGGGTTTGTGGGTCACGCCAACGATTCCTGTTAGGCTGCCGCCATGGACGCCACCGCCCCGCAGTCACCCGCCGGGCTGCGGACCACCCCGAGTTGGCTGCTCAACCAGGCCGCCACCCACGCCGGACGACTCATCAGCGCCGGCTTCGCCGTGCACGACCTGCGCGGCTACCACTACCGGCTGCTCGCCGCACTGGCCGAGAGCGGACCCGCGAGCCAGGCCGACCTGGGACGTCGCTGCGCCATCGACCGCAGCGACGTCGTGGCCGCCGTCAACGACCTGACCGGTCGGGGACTCGTGGTACGCGCCCCCGACCCGGCCGACCGTCGCCGCAACGTCATCAGCCTCACCGAGGCCGGCGCCGACGAGGCCCACCGGATGGCCGACACCGTCGCCCGCGTGCAGGACGACCTGCTCGCACCCCTGTCGAGCGCTGAACGCGACCAGCTGACCCGCCTGCTCACCCGACTACTCGAGCACCACAGCGGCCACTGACGCCGACACCGCCACGGCGGGCCCACCCAACCGGGGCAGACCCGCCGCGACCAGCGAAAACCCGACGCGCGCAGCGCTCAGCGGGCCTCGCGCAGCTCCGCCAGTCGCGCCTCGATCTCGGCCAGCTCGGCGCGCAGCTTCTCCGCCTGCTGCTCGGCCTCGGCCCGCTCGGTGCCGAGGATCTGCTCCACCGCCTCCTGCACACCGGGCACGTCCACAAGCGCCACCATCTTCAACGCCTCGGCCGGCTTCACCACGTACGGCTTGGCCAGGGCCTTGCTGCCCTGCTGCGCGGCGACGGTCCACTCGCCGTCGGCGTACGCCAGGGTCACCGTGAGGCCGGCGGGGCTCTTGGGCTTGGCGGCCTTGACCACCCGCCGCGCCGGCGTCGCCTTCTCGGTCTGCTCCACCTTCGACTCCTCCTGTCGCGGCGCGGGCACCCGCGGCGTGTCCAACACGAACTCCGGCGCGGCCGCCGCGGGCGGCTCCGGCTCGGGCTCCGGTTTCGGCTCCACCACCCGGCGGCCCGCGCCCTTGGGCGCCACCGCCAGATCGGCGGGGGAGAACGGCAACTCGTCGCGGCCGAACCGCACCACCACGAACTCGTCGGACACCTCCGGGTCGGTCAGCTCGATGACCTGGCCGACCTGACCGGCGATCTGCCCCGCCGACGCGGTGAACACCACCCGTGGCTTACGCCCGGCCGCCAACGCCTCCCGGATGCTCTGCACCTCGCTAGTGGACAAACCCTGGCCGGCATCCATCACAACCCTCTTCCGTACACCTGTTTGATTGCTGCCTTGATACCAGCCCGCTGCGACAGCCGCCGCACGGGGTTCAGCCGCCCAGTGCCCGCAGCGCCCGGTCCGCGTGGTCGTTCATGCTGACCTCGCTGTGGATCACCTCGACGATCCGCCGGTCGGTGCCGATGACGAACGTCATCCGCTTGGTGCTCAACGGCCCCAACGGCAGTCGCCGGCGCACCCCGAACGCCTGCGCCACCGTCCCGTCCTCGTCCGACAGCAGCGGATAGTCGAAGCCGTGCAGTCCGGAGAACTCCGCCTGCTTCGCCACCGGGTCGCGGCTGATGCCCACCCGCGACGCGCCAAGCGCCACGAACTCCGCGGCCAGATCCCGAAAGTGGCAGCTCTCCGCCGTGCAGCCCCGGGTCATCGCCCCCGGGTAGAAGAACAGCACCACCGGACCGGTCGCCAGGAACTCCGACAGCCGCCGCGGCGTGCCCGTCTCATCCGGCAGCTCGAAATCCTCCACCACGTCGCCGACACCCACACCCGCCACCGCGTACCTCCGTTGTCCGATCGACCGCGCGGTGAGCGTAAGCGATCACGCCCAGAGGGCTGTCACCTCGTCCGCCACCACCGCGGCCTGCGCCCGTCCGGCCCGCGCCGCGCCGGCCCGCCGGGCCGGGTCCAGCACGTTACGGCCGATCGCGGTACGCGCCGACCCGTCCGGCGTCACCACCACCACCTGCGCACCGGCCGTCCGCAGCTCGTCCACCTGCGCCGACAGCCGTGGCATCGGCCCGATCGCCGCCGACGTCGGCGCGAGAATCAGCACCCGCCGCGCGCCCGCCGCCAGGTCCGCGTTCACCGTCGAGCGCATCCCACCGTCGACGAAGCGACGGGATCCGATCGTCACCGGCGGCCACACCCCGGGCACCGCGCAGCTCGCCCCCACCGCGTCCACCAGCGACACCCCGTCCGCGCCGTCGAACACCACGAACTCGCCCGTGGCCGCGTCGACCGCCGTCACCAGCAGCCGCCGCTGCGGCCACTCCCGCGTCGGCAGGCGGGCCTCGATCACCGCCCGCCGCGACGCCTCCGACGGGGTACGCGCCGCCACCGCCATCGCCCCGATGCGTGCCCTGGACCGCTCCGCGTCACGGGTACGCCCACCGGCCCACACCAGCCGCGCCACCGCCAGGAAGCCCAGCCGCGCCGCCACCTCACCGGTCGGCGGCGCCAGCTGCTCCTCGTACAACTGCTCCAGCGGCACCCCGGAGCGCACCTGCGCGCCCACCACCGAACCGGCCGACGTGCCCACCACCAGGTCCGCCTCGGTGACCGGCACACCCCGCTCGGCCAGTCCCGCGAGCAGCCCCAGCTCCCACGCCACACCTGTCACGCCGCCACCGCCGAGCACCAACGCCCGCTGCATGTGACTCTCCTCTCGACGACTGGTCCGCGCCGGTCACGGTAGCGTCGGCCCATCCCACCCGACAGCCCTGGAGGCACCGTGGCACCCGTCACCGTCATCACCGGCGGTGGCCGGGGCATCGGCGCGGCCACCGCCCGCCGTCTCGCCCAGGCCGGTCACCGCATCGCCCTGTGCTACCGCCGCGACCATGCCGCCGCCGACGCCGTCCTGGCTGACCTGCGCGCCGCCGGTCGGCAGGCCGTCGCGGTACGCGCCGACACCACCGACCCCGACCAGGTCGCCGAGCTGTTCGACGCCGCCGGGCAGCTCGGCCCGCTCACCGGCCTGGTCAACAACGCCGGCGTCACAAGCCTCATCGGGCCCTTCACCGAGCTGCGCGTCGGGGATCTGCGCCGCGTCGTGGACGTCAACCTCATCGGGTACGTCCTCTGCGCGCAACAGGCCGCCCGCCGGCTCGGCGACGGCGGGGCCATCGTCAACGTCTCGTCGGCCGCCGCGACCCTCGGCAGCCCGGGGGAGTACGTGCACTACGCCGCCGTGAAGGCCGCCACCGACACGCTCACCGTGGGCCTGTCCAAGGAACTCGCCCCCAGGGGCATCCGGGTCAACGGCGTCGCGCCCGGCATCGTGCGCACCGACATCCACGCCGACTCCGGCGTGCCCGATCGTGCCGACACCGCGGTCGGCCGCATCCCGCTGGGCCGCGCCGGGGAACCCGACGAGATCGCCGCCGCCATCGCCTGGCTGCTCAGCCCGGACGCCTCGTACGCCACCGGCACCGTGCTGCGCGTCTCCGGCGGTCTGTGAGCCGGGGCGCGCACGCCCCGGCTCACACCCTCAGTTAGTGAACAGCTTCGCCGCCGTGATCAGCGTCTGCGCCACCCCGTAGCCGAGCAGCGCCGCCACCACCAACCAGGAGATCCACAACCGGGTCTGCTGCCCGTGTCGACTGTCGTCGCTCATCGCGTACCACTCCTCTCCGAGGCCTTGTCCTCGTGCGCGTCCCGCTGTTCCGATGGTTCGTGGTAGCGCTGCGGCACCGGACGTACCAGCAGGTTCGCCACGAAGCCCACGGCCAGGACGCCCACCATGGTGAACAGCGCTGGCCGGTACGCCGCCGCCGTCAACGTGCCCGGCTGGCCCTGCGCGTCGAGGAACCCGTTGACGATCAGCGGGCCGGCGATCCCCGCCGCCGACCAGGCGGTCAGCAGCCGGCCGTGGATCGCACCCACCTGGTACGTGCCGAACAGGTCCCGCAGGTACGCCGGCACGGTGGCGAACCCGCCGCCGTAGAACGACAGGATCACGCAGGCCAGCAGCACGAACAGCGCCGTCGCGGTCTGCCCGACCAGCGCCAGCAACGCGTACAGCACCATGCCGACGCCCAGGTACACCAGGTAGATCGGCTTGTGCCCGATCACGTCCGAGGTGGACGACCACACGAACCGGCCGGCCATGTTGAACAGCGACAGCAGTCCCACGAACCCACCGGCCGCCGCCACCGACACCGCCGACGTGCCGTTGTCCCGGAAAAAGTCCTGGATCATCGGGCTGGCCTGTTCCAGGATGCCGATGCCGGCGGTCACGTTGCAGAACAGCACCACCCACAGCAGCCAGAACGAGCGGGTCTTGACCGCGTTCGCCGCCGACACGTTCGCCGTCGTGACCAGGGGCTTGGCCGCCACGCTCGCCCGGTCGAACCCCTCCGGACGCCAGCCCTCGGCCGGCACCCGCACGTTCGCCACCCCGAACATCATGATCACGAAGTAGCCCAGGCCGAGCGTCACGAACAACCACACCAGCGCGCTACCCGACGCCGTGGAACCGGCGTTGGCCGGGTCGTACGCGGGGTCGTAGAACGACAGCAGCTGCCGGGACAGGGGAGAGGCCACCATCGCCCCACCGCCGAAACCCATGATCGCCAGCCCGGTGGCCAGGCCCGGCCGGTCCGGGAACCATTTGATCAGCGTCGATACGGGCGAGATGTAGCCGATGCCCAAGCCGATGCCGCCGAGCAGCCCGTAACCCAGGTACAGCAGCCACAACTGCTTCGTGGCGATGCCCAGCGACCCCACCAGGAAGCCCGCCGCCCAGAAACAGGCCGAGACGAACATGGCCTTGCGCGGCCCGTTCGCCTCCACCCAGGTCCCGGCGACCGCGGCCGACAGGCCCAGCATCACGATCGCGATGCTGAAGATCACCCCGATGGCGGTCTGACTGGTGTCGAAGTGGGCGATCAACGAATTCTTGTAGACGCTTGTCGCGTAGACCTGACCGATGCAGAGGTGGATGGCCAACGCCGCCGGAGGGATCAGCCATCGGCTGTAGCCGGGCGGCGCGACGGTGTGCCGACGATCGAGTGCGGAAAGCATGCGCTGCTTCCTCTCCGAAGCGGGCGAGGGACGTCCCCCTCACATGCCCACACCTCGCCGTGCCGGCAAACCTCACCGTCGCCGGACGGTCGAAACCGTGAGCTGAGCGGTCAGTCAGTCACCCACCCGCCGAACCGCTCATCCAGCCTGGCAGACGACACATCGGCGCCGAGCTGCGCCGCCGCCTCCTCGCGCAGCGTCGCCAGATGGGCCAGAAGGGCGGCCCGATCCTCGCGGTACGCGGCGAGCAGGACCAGCTTCGCCGCCGAGCACGGCCAGGCGATCCCGCACGCCCGACACCGCCAGGTCGGCCGGGTGGGCAGGTGCCCGGTCCGGCGGCGGGTCACCGACCAGACCCCGATGACGTACGACGCACCGGCGCCGGCAGCGCCGTCAACCACTGCGCGCCGGCCGGCATCAGGTACAACTCGCGGCGCGCGACGGCGTCGCCCGTCGGGCCGAGCTGGTACGCGTCGATCCACAACCAACCGTGGTACGTGTGCCTGTCGCTCAGCGCCCGGATCACCCGCACCGTCATCGGCCGCGTGAACTGTGGGCTCGCGGCGCTGGTCAGGTACAGCAGGTCGCCGCAGCGCACCTGCCGTACGCCCGTTGTGATGGGCTTCGACTGCTCGAAGGGCACGGTCTTCCCCTGGTTCGCGACGGTGGGAAGGGGCCGCCCCGGGAGTGCTCGCCCACCGGGACGGCCCCGCTACGAACGCGTCCGCCGGGTTCTGGTCCCTGCCGGCCGCGCCGTCTGCCCGCCACCTTCTCGAAGGGTTGCGGGACGCATACACTCCGTAGAAGCATTCCTCTGGGACGTTCGGGACGTCAGGGAGGAAAAGGCGCAGTGAACCACGTACTCATCGCCGCGATGGCCGAGGCCGGCGAGACAGCCGAGAGCCTCGCCGGCCAGGTCGGTGTCGATCCGAAGACGGCCGCCCGGTGGGCCAACCCGGGACGCGTTCCCCGGGCGAGACACCGCACCGACGTCGCCCGCCTGCTCGGTCGTGAGATCGGTGAACTGTGGCCGGACGTCCTGACCCGCCGCGAACCGGCATGGTTCCGCCCCTGGGCCGACATCGAACGCCAGGCGGTGTCGCTGCGAACCTTCCAACTGGCGTGGATCCCCGGCCTCCTCCAGACCGAGGCGTACGCCCGCGCCACGCTCGCGGGGGAGGCGATGACCCCGGCGGAGGTGGACGACCTCGCGGTCGCACGGATCAACCGGCAGGCCGTGCTGCGCCGCGAGCGGCCACCGCTGCTCACCGCGGTACTCGACGAGATGGTTCTGCGTCGGACACTCGGGGATGACCGGGCGATGATGGCCGAACAACTCGCGGCCCTCGTCGAGCAGGCCACCAAGCCCGCGATACGCGTCTACGTGGTACCAGTGACAGCCGGCATGCACCCAGGGCTCGGCGGCCCCTTCACCCTCGCCGAGTTGCCCGACGGCGGACGCATCGCGCACGTCGACAGTCAGGCGCCCGCGCTGATCACAGATCAAACCATCGACGTTGCTACGCTCGAACGGCGATGGGAGTGTGTTCGCGGCGAAGCGCTGTCCCGAGCGCAGTCTCTGGATCTGATGAGGGAAGCGGCACAATCATGGATGTGACTGGCGCACGGTGGCGCAAGAGCACCAGGAGTGGCAACAACGGCGGTGACTGCGTCGAGGTCGCCGACAATCTGCCTGGCATCGTCCTGGTCCGTGACACGAAGGACCGTGACGGCGGGACGCTGAGGTTCGACACCGCTCAGTGGCAGGGCTTCGTCCGTTTCGCCAAGGCCCTCGGCGCAGCCTGACGGCCTCCGGGCTGACGCAGACCGCTTCGTCCGTGACGCATCGACACGCGTCCGAGGACCATCGAGCGGGCCTGACGGTCAAAGGCTTCTCTGCGGTTGTTGCGGAGCGGGCAGCCTTCGGTCGATTGCCTGTTCGAAGCGTTCCCAGGTGGCCTGGGTAAAGGGGTGGACCCCGTCGAGAATCAAGTTGGCGACGCGCCGTGCTTCGTCGCGTGTGCGGGCCGCCTCGGCTGGGGTGAGCCATTCGCTGCTGACGGCGTCGTCGAGTTCGTCGTCGTCGGCGATGCCGACGGTCCTGCCGTGCCGGCTGAGCCGGGGGCGAGGATCGGTGCCGGAAGGCGTGTCGTCGTCCGGCAGGTGCCAGAGGTCCAGCTCGAGATCGACGAAGCCCCACACGTCCCCGCGTCGCGTCACGGGGCGGGACAGGTCGACGGTGATCCCGGTCCACGGTGTGTGCCTCCAGGCGGCGACCCAACCGCCCTGGTGTGGTGCGAAGTAGAGCACGACGCAGCCCGGTTCCTCGGGGATTCCGGAGAAACACGTGGCCTCGCGGCCGTCTGCCCACCGACCCGTGTAGGAGGTGCCTTCGGGATGGAACAGCCAGGAGCCGACCTCGTCGTCACCGAGGTGGTAGGTGAGCCAGCTGCCCTCATTGCCGTTGAGCTTCTGCTTCACGAGCTTCAGGACGCGGGGCATCGCCTGAGACTAGACCGCCACGTCGCGATGATCTCGATTGGCGGCTGCCGTCCTAGCTGGCTGGCTGCGCCCGCCAGATCCAGTTGCGTCGCTCGTACAGCGGGGTGAGACCCAGGCGGCGCATGTTGTCCAGGGACGGGTTGGACGTTCCCGGCTCGGGTCGTCCCGTCTCGCCGGTGACCCACCGGCAGCCGGCCTCCGCGGCGGCCCGCACCCGGGCGGCCAGCAGGCCCGACTGGGCACCTCGACCCCGGTGCGTGGGCAGGGTCGCGCCGGTGTTGAGCGAGGCCGCCGCGCCGTGCAGGAACAGGTTGGCAGCGGCCACCATCTGCCCACCGTCCCAGGCGGCGAAGGGGCGGAATCCCGGGTCGCGCACGCTCGCGCTGAGCATCGGCGCCAGGTGCTCCTCGGGCATCCCGAAGCAGCGCAGCACCAGCGACGCCCACTCGTGCACCAGGTCGTCCGGGACCGGACCGACCCGCAGGTCCGTGCGGCCGGGCCTCAGCGTGCTGATCTCGCCGGCCAGTTTGACCCAGGTGCCCGCCCCGGTGATGTTCTCCCGGGCGCAGATCTCGTCCCAGTTCCCCGGCAGCCGTTCGGGGGCGATCTGGATGACGGCCGAGGGTGTGCCCTCGGCGCGGTAGACGTCGCACACGCGGGCGATCAGCTCACAGGTGACGGGTTCGTCGATGCCGAACCCGAGCGCCTTGCTCCAGTAGCCGGTCGGGTCGTGCCGCATGGACAGCACCACCCCGCCACCCAGCCGGGTGGCCGAGCGCCGCCCGGACGTCGGCCGGAGCTCCCGACTCGTACCGGAACATGAACTCGGCCTCGGTCAGCTCGGCGAGCGCGCGTACCGTGTCGTCAGCTGTCATTCGGCACAGCCTGCCATCGCGTCGCGCGCCCCGGTGCCGTGAGCGGCGCCACTACCGCAGGTCCGGGGTGTGCCAGCCGCCGGCGAGCGCGTCGGCGTCCGCCGGACCCCAGGTGCCCTTGTCGTACGGCTGCACGTCGGTCGCCAGGTCCAGGATCGGCCCGACGATCCGCCATTCCTGTTCGATCGTCTCCTCGCGGGCGAACCGCAGGTGCTGCCCGTCCATCGCGTCGTCGAGCAGCCGCTCGTACGCCTCCTGACGCCGACCGAACGCGGCGCCGAAGTCGACCGACAGGTCCACCGGCCGGCTGGTCACCTCGGCGCCCGGGCTCTTGGCCTGGATGGACATGGTGATGCCGTCGCCGCGGCCGAGCCGGAACCGCAGCAGGTTCGCGGGCGCGGCGGCTCCGCCCTCGGCGGGGATGAGCGGGCGTTGGGGCTGCTTGAACTCGACCACCACCTCCGTCGCCGTCCCGGGCAGGGACTTGCCGGTGCGCAGGTAGAACGGCACACCCGCCCAGCGGGGGGAGTCGACAATCAACCGGGTGGCCACGAACGTCTCGGTGTTCGAGTCCGGTGCGACGCCCGGCTCGTCGCGGTAACCCGCGTACTGCCCCCGTACGGTGCTCTGCGGTGACAGCGGCTCGATCTGCCGCAGCACCGCGACCTCCGCCTCGCGGAAGGCGTCGGTGTCGTCGGCGCTCGGGGCGTCCATCGCGATGAGGGCGACGACCTGCAGGATGTGGTTCTGCAACACGTCGCGGGTGGCGCCCACCGTGTCGTAGAAGCCGGCGCGGCCATGGGTGCCGAACCCCTCGGCGAGGGTGACCCGGATGTTGTCGATGTGGTCGCTGTTCCACAGCGGCTCGAACAGCCGGTTGGCGAACCGGAAGGCGTAGAGGCCCTCGACGGCCTCCTTGCCCAGGTAGTGGTCGATGCGAAAGACGCGCTGCGGGTCGAACGCGGCGCGCAGGGTGCGGTCCAGCTCGCGGGAGGAGGCCAGGTCACGTCCGAAGGGCTTCTCCACGATGACCCGGCCCCTCTCGGCCAGACCGGCCGCCGCCAGGCCCTCGACGACGGCGCCGAACACCGCCGGCGGGATCGCCAGGTAGAAGATGGGCCGCTTCGCGTCCGTCAGGCGCTGCGCGAGCCGCTGGTACGTGCCCGGGTCGGCGTAGTCGCCGGAGATCATCGACAGCTGACCCGCCAGGGCGTCGAACGCCTCGTCGTCGACCTCGTCGTTGGCCTCGGTGACCGACTTGCGGGCGGTGGTGACCAGTTGCTGATCATCCCAGGGGGAGCGGGCCACGCCGATCACCGGAACGTCGAGGCGTCCGCGCCTGCTCAACTCGTACAGCGCCGGGAACAGCTTCTTCGAGACGAGGTCTCCCGTGACGCCGAACAGCACTACCGCGTCTGAGCGCATGGCACTTCCATCCGATCATGAAACTCTGATCTTCCAGTCGGTGAACCGTACGGCCGCCTGACGAATTCCCCGTCGCCGGACGCGGGTGAGGACGACGACAGCCAGGTCACTCCGCCCACAGGAACGATTAGGAGTGTTTACAGTACGGGTGGGCCCCGGGTAGCGTGCGGATCGGATCGATGATGACGAACGCCTGGAGGTACCCGTGCGTCGCCGACACACCACCACGCGGCTGCTGGCCATAGCCGCGCTCGCGCTGCCCCTCACCCTCCCCGCAGGCCCCGCCGCCGCCACAC
>NZ_VDFY01000190.1 GCF_006228125.1 Micromonospora orduensis
CTCCGCCACCCCGTCGACCCCCGCGGCCACCCCTTCCTCCGCCGACCCGGACGCCGCGTCGCCGGCCCGCAAGGCGGCCTCGGCCCCCCCGACCGACCCGGCGCCCGTCGCCGGGCTGGACGAGGACCAGATGGAGAACGCCGAGGCGATCGTCCGCGCCGGGCGGGGGATGGGCGTGCCGCGTCGTGGCCTGGTCATCGCGGTGGCCACCGCCATGCAGGAGAGCAACCTGTACAACGTGGCGAGCGGTGTGCTGCCCGAGTCGCAGAACTACCCGCACCAGGGCGTCGGCTGGGACCACGACTCGGTCGGGCTGTTCCAGCAGCGCTCCAGCAGCGGTTGGGGGCCGGTGGGTCGGCTGATGGACCCGGAGTTCGCCACCCGGCAGTTCCTCACCGCGCTTGAGCAGGTGCCCGGCTGGGAGCGGATGCGGCTCACCGACGCCGCCCAGGCGGTGCAGGTCTCCGCGTACCCCGAGCACTACCAGAAGCACGAGTGGCGGGCCGTCCGGGTCGTCGACGCCATCCTGCCGAGCGGGCGGTAGCCTACCGACCACTATGGACGGTGAGGGTTGAGCCTGTCGCGTCCCGGGTACATCCGTTGCGGGTTCGGGGTACACATGACTGAGGGATCATCGACAGGAGGACGTTATGTCACTGATGCAGCGGATCAGCGCTTTTCTGAGATCGCCCAAGGGGCAGCAGCTGGTCGACCGCGGTCGGCGCGAGATGGCCAAGCCCGCCAACCAGCAGAAGCTCAAGGGGTTGGCGTCGCGGTTCTCCAACCGTCGCCGCTGACCACCACGTCGGCCGTCCTGCCCGCCGTCCGCCACGTCGCCGGCCGGCCCGGCGGAGGCCGTGGAAGGCCCGCCGGCCCGACTCTGGGACCGGATGCGCGACGATCCGCAGTACGCCCCGGAGCATCTCGCCCTGGAGGCGGTACGCCGGCTCGGCCCGGAGGCCGCGCAGTGGGCCGGTCGCGCCCGCGCCGAGCAGCCCGGCATCCCGGCCGACGCGCTGGCCGACCAGGCGGCCCGCAAGTTCGTCAACCTGGCCCGCCTCTCCGGTGCGGTGTCCGGTGCGGCCGGGTTGCCCGGGGCCGTCCTCGACGTGGGTGTGCTGGCCTGGACGCAGGCGCGGATGGTGCTGCACATCGCCGCCGCGTACGACGTCGACCCGCTGCACACCGACCGGGCCACCGACCTGCTGGTGCTCCAGCGGGTGCACAAGGTCGCCGAGAGTGCCCGCCTGGCACTCGGCGTCGCCGCCGGCCGCGAGCGCGCCGACGCGCTCTTCGGACTGGGCGGGCACCGCCCGCTCGGCCGGGTCATGCTGCAACTCAGCGTCCGGCTGGCCCGGATGGCCGGTGTGCGGGCGGCCAAGCGGATGGTCGCCAAGCTCGTGCCCGGCGCCGCGATCGTGCTGGGCACCTGGGCCAACTCGTCGGCCACCAAGGAACTCGCCGAGCGCTCCCGGGAGCTCTACCGGCCGCGCGGCGCGGCCCTGCCGGGCCCCCGGCAGGGCTGAGCGTCAGTCGGCGAGGCCGGAGGAGCGCCAGGTCACCTCGGCGAGCCGGCCCTGCCCGTCGACGTTCGGGTGGAACCAGTCCAGCGGGTTCAGCATGTCCAGGGTGAACCGCACCCGGTGCACCGCGCCGCCGTCGTGCCGGCAGCGCGAGCCGTACGCCCGGCACGCCGCCACCAACTCGCTGTTGTACGCGTCGATCCGGTCCCGCACCGCGGCCCGACGGCTTCGGTCGGCGGGCGCGGTCGACGTCGCGTTGGCCAACAGGGCCGGGCAGACGCCGCGTCGCCAGGCGCGCGTCGCCCGCGCGTCGCCGTGCCCGACCTCCCAGAGCCGGTACAGGTCGGGGATGCTCACCACCAGCACCCGGGCCTTGGGGCGGCCGGTACGCAGTGCCCGCAGGCCGCGGTCGACGTCGGCCCGGAACTCGGCCACCGGTGTCATGGCGTCCACCCCGCCCCGGCAGACGTCGTTGGCGCCGATCAGCACGGTGACGTAGTCGGCGCGGTCGCGTACCGCGGCCTTCGCCTGCCCTTCCAGGGCGTCCGCGCGGGCGCCGGAACGGGCGTGGTTGTACGCCCGGCCGCGGATCGACGGGTCCTGGTCGAGCAGTCGCCGGTAGTGGCTGCGCACCCGCAGGCCGTCCCCGGTCGACCAGGAGTTGCGCTCGCAGGAGGTGAGCACCAGGCAGGAGGCGAAGCCGGTGCTTATCGAGTCGCCGAGGGCGGCGATGCCGCCCGGTCCGCCGGGTTGCCCGGCGCTGCGGGTGGGGCGGGGCGCCGCCGAACCGCCTCCTTCGCAGGCCAACGCGACAAGCGCCGCGAGGCAGGCCAGGGTGGCGACCCAGCGTCGAGGCATGACGTCTCCCGTTTCCGCAGCGCAGAGCGACAGTCCGGTAACTCTAAGCGTAGGACGTGGTTTGTCGGGAAGGTGCTGTCGGGTATGCGGCAGAGTGCCGGCGCCGGCATCGCTCGGCTGCTATGAGGCCGCCCGGTACGGCCCGAGCCCCGTACCGGTTAAGTCCCCCGATCGGGGGTAGATCGGGAGGTATGACGAGATCGCAGCCCCGGCGTGCCCGCGGCACCGTCGGCCACGCGAACAGCGCGCTGAACCTCCGCCTCGCCCTCGCCACCTTCGGCCTGGTGATCATGGTGATCTTCGCGGTGCTGGCGTTCTGGGCCGGCATCGTCTGGCTCGGCGTGGTCTGCGCGATCCTCGCCGCCGTCGCCGTGGTCGACCTGGTCGTGATCCAGCGCCGCCGCGCCGCCCGCCGCCGCGAGGAGCCGGGCGTACGACACTCGCTGTTCGAGTGACAGGAGGACGAGATGCCCATCGCCACCACCAACCCCGCCACCGGTCAGGTGCTCAAGACCTACGAGGCGATGTCCACCGAACAGCTCGACGCCGCCATCGAGCGGACCGACCTCGCGTTCCGGCAGCTCCGGGCGACCACCGTCGAGCAGCGCGCCGGGTGGATGAGGGCGGCGGCCGACCTGCTCGACGCCGAACGCGACGAGATCGCCCGGATCATGACCACGGAGATGGGCAAGACGTACGTGGCGGCGCAGGCCGAGGTGACCAAGTGCGCCACGGCCGCCCGCTTCTACGCCGACAAGGCGTCGGCGTTCCTCGCCGACCAGCCGGCCGACGCCGACGCCGTCAAGGCGACCCGGGCGTTCATCCGCTACCAGCCGATCGGCGTGGTGCTCGCGGTGATGCCGTGGAACTTCCCGCTCTGGCAGGTGATGCGCTTCGCCGCGCCGGCGCTGATGGCCGGCAATACCGGCCTGCTCAAGCACGCCTCGAACGTGCCGCAGACCGCGCTTCTGCTGGAGGACGTGTTCCGGCGGGCCGGCTTCCCCGAGGGGGCGTTCACCGCCGTGCTGGTCGGCTCGGACGCCGTGGACCGCATCCTCAGCGACCCCCGGGTACGCGCCGCCACGCTCACCGGCAGCGAGACCGCCGGTCGGTCCATCGCGCAGATCGCCGGACGGGAACTGAAGAAGACAGTCCTCGAACTCGGCGGCAGCGACCCCTTCGTGGTGATGCCCTCGGCCGACGTGGACCGGGCCGCCGAGGTCGCCACCACTGCCCGCTGCCAGAACAACGGCCAGTCCTGCATCGCCGCCAAGCGGTTCATCGTGCACACCGACGTCTTCGACGCGTTCGCCGAGAAGTTCGCCGCGAACATGGCCGCGCTGCGCGTCGGCGACCCGATGGACCCGAACACCGACGTCGGCCCGCTGGCCAGCGAGCGGGGCCGCGACGAGGTGCACGCCCAGGTGCGGGACGCGGTCGACAACGGCGCGACCGTGCTCTGCGGCGGTGAGCTGCCCGGCGGCGACGGCTGGTTCTACCCGCCGACCGTGGTCACCGACCTCACCCCGCAAATGCGGATGTGGTCCGAGGAGGTCTTCGGCCCGGTCGCCGGCCTGTACCGGGTGTCGTCGTACTCCGAGGCGATCGAGGTCGCCAACGGCACCAGCTTCGGGCTCGGCTCGAACGCCTGGACGCGGGACCCGGCCGAGCAGGAACGCTTCGCCACCGACCTGGACGCCGGGAACGTCTTCATCAACGGGATGACCACCTCGTACCCGGAGCTGCCGTTCGGCGGTGTGAAGAACTCCGGCTACGGGCGGGAACTGTCCGAACTGGGCATGCGGGAGTTCTGCAACATCAAGACGGTCTGGGTGGGCGAGGGTGCGGCTTCCGCCGGCGCCGGCGCGCACGCCGAGTAGCTTCCCGCGCGGCACGCATCACCGGACGCCGTGATGGGTAGGAAGTGCGCCCATGACGTCGTTCGGGTTCCACGCCTCGCATGAACAGATCGGTCCGCGCGCCCTGCTGGAGGCGGTGATGCACGCCGAGCGGGCCGGCTTCGACGCCGCCATGTGCTCGGACCACTTCTCCCCGTGGAGCGCCCGGCAGGGCGAGTCCGGCTTCGCCTGGTCCTGGCTGGGCGCGGCCCTGCAGGCCACCGGCATGCCGTTCGGCGTGGTCAACGCACCTGGGCAGCGGTACCACCCGGCGATCATCGCGCAGGCGATCGGCACCCTCGGCGCCATGTACCCGGGTCGGTTCTGGGCGGCGCTGGGCACCGGTGAGGCCAGCAACGAGCACATCACCGGCGACGCGTGGCCGCGCAAGGACGTCCGCGCCGCCCGCCTGCGCGAGTGCGTGGACGTGATCCGCGCCCTCCTCGCCGGCGAGGAGGTCAGTCACGACGGCCTGGTCCGGGTGGACCGGGCCCGGCTGTGGACCCGCCCCGAGGAGCCACCCGCGCTGGTCGGCGCCGCCGTCAGCGTGGCCACCGCCCGTTGGTGCGCCGAGTGGGCCGACGGCCTGATCACCGTCAACGCCCCGGTGGCGCACCTGCGCGAGATGATCGACGCGTACCGGGACGCCGGTGGCCGTGGGTCCCTGCACCTCCAGGTGCACGTCTCCTGGGCACCGGAGCAGGCGCAGGCCGAGGCCCTCGCGTACGACCAGTGGCGCAGCAACGTCTTCGCCCCGCCGGTCTGCTGGGACCTGGAGACCGTCGAGCACTTCGACGTGGTCTCCGCCGACGTGCCGGCGCAGCGGGTCGCCGAGGTGGTGAACGTCTCCGCCGACCTGGGCCGACACGTCGGTTGGCTCCAGGAGTACCTGGAGCTCGGCTTCGACCAGATCGCCCTGCACCACGTCGGGCAGGAGCAGCGCGCGTTCATCGACGCGTTCGGCGCCGAAGTGCTGCCGAAGCTGCGCCCGGGCGGCTGATCCGGGCGCGCCTGCGCGTGCCCCTAGGCTCGTACCCCATGGAAAGCCTGTTTCCGGTCGTCGTGTTCCTGGCGATCGCCACCCTGGGCGCCGCGCTGGCCCGCCGGTTCGGCCTGCTCGCGCCGATCGTGCTGGTCGTCCTCGGCCTGGCGCTGTCGTTCGTGCCGGGCTTCCCGCAGGTCGAGCTCGACCCCGAGCTGGTGCTCGTCGGCATCCTGCCGCCGCTGCTCTACGTCGCCGCGTTGGAGACGTCGGTGCCGGCGTTCAAGACCAACATCAGGCCCATCCTGCTGCTCGCCGTCGGTCTGGTGCTGTTCACCGCGTTCGTGGTCGGGTTCGTGCTGCACCTGTTGCTGCCGCAGCTGCCGTTCGCGATCTGCCTGGCCCTCGGCGCGGTGGTCGCCCCGCCGGACGCGGTGGCCGCCACGGCGGTCGCCCGCCGGGTCGGCCTGCCCCGCCGGGTGGTCACCATCCTGGAGGGCGAGAGCCTGGTCAACGACGCCACCGCGCTGGTGCTGCTGCGGGTCGCGACGCTGGCCACCATCGGCTCGGCGGTCGGCACCACCGAGGTCGCGGTCGAGGTGCTGCGGGCCACCGGCGGCGGCATCCTGATCGGGGCGCTCGGCGCGCTGGTCTTCGGTTTCCTGCACCGGCGGATCACCGACCCGCTGCTGGACAACGCGCTGTCGCTGATCATCCCGTTCGCGGTGGTGTTCACCGCCGAGCACCTGCACGCCTCCGGTGTGGTCGCGGTGGTCGTCACCGGCCTGGTGCTCGGGCACAAGCTGCCCCAGCTGCTGTCGGCGGCGTCCCGGTTGCAGGTCGGCGCGTTCTGGCGGCTGGTCCGCTTCCTGCTGGAGGGCCTGGTCTTCCTGCTGGTCGGGCTCCAGCTGCGGGAGGTGCTCCGCGACCTGGACGAACCGGTCGGCTCGCTCGTCCTGACCACCTTCGCGGTGCTCGCCGCCGTCTTCCTGACCCGGTTCGTCTGGCTCTTCCCGGCCACCTACCTGGCCCGGCTGGTCCCGCGGGTTCGCCGCCGGGATGTCCGGCCGTCGCCCAAGTTCCCGATCATCATCGGCTGGGCCGGGATGCGCGGTGTGGTGACCCTGGCCGCCGCCCTCGCCCTGCCGCTCACCCTGGCCGACGGTGAGCCGTACCCGAGGGCTCTGTTCATCTGGCTGGCCTTCGCGGTGATCGTCTTCACGCTTGTCGGTCAGGGCGCCACGCTACCGCTTGTCGCCCGCCGGTTGAAGCTGCCGCAGGACGACCCCGTGCAGGACGCGCTGTCCGCCGCCGGTGTGCAGCAGCAGGCCAGCCGGGCAGCCCGGGAACGCCTCGACGAGCTGGCCGACAGTGCCCCGGAGGCGGTGGTGGACCGGCTGCGCCGGGCGTCGGAGGACCGCACCAACATGGCCTGGGAGCGGCTCGGAGGGGCCGAGCGGGAGACTCCGTCGCAGGCGTACGGTCGGTTGCGACAAGAGATGATCGACGCCGAGCGGGAGGTGTTCCGGGCCGCCCGGGACTCCGGTCGGATCCCTGAGGAGGTGCTGGTGCAGGCCTATCGTGACCTGGACCTGGAAGAGTCGTTGCTGCGGGAGGTCGAGAAGTGAGCTGCCAGCACCTGGCCGAGGCCGGCGCCGCCGAGCCGCGCACCCCCGACGAGTGCGCGGACTGCGTCGCCATCGGCGAGACGTACTGGGTGCACCTGCGCACCTGCCTGACCTGCGGGCAGGTCGGCTGCTGCGACTCGTCGCCCAACCAGCACGCCAGCAAGCACTACGCGTCCACCGGTCACCCGGTGATCCGTTCGGCGCAGCCCGGCGAGGCCTGGCGCTGGTGCTACGTCGACGAGGAGATCGGCTGATCGCTGACCGCTGCTGATCCGGCGCGTGTCGCCAGGGCCCGCCGGGCGAGCGGCGGCACGGCCAGACCGGTGACGGCGAGCAGCCCGGCCAGGACCAGCCAGCCGGTCGGGCCGCCGTCGAGGATCAGCCAGGTCAGTAGGGCCGGCCCCGCCGCGCGGGCCAGCCCGGTCAGCAGTCCGTCGACCCCCTGGTAGGCGCCGAGGGCATCCGGGGCGGCCAGGTCGTACGCCAGCGCCGCCCCGGACGCGCCGTGCCACAGGTCGCCGACGGTGTAGATCACGGTGGCACCGAGCAGCAGAATGATCGCCAGCGCGGTGGGTACGGCGTCGGTCGCGGCCCAGAGCAGCATCCCGGCCGCGAGCACGAGCCCGGCGCGGCGCATCGTCCGCGCCGCCGGCAGCGCCCGCCGCGCGCCACGATTCAGCCGTACCGCGAGCAGCACGGTGAGCAGCGTGTTGACCAGGAGCACGGCGGAGACCGTCACCGGCGGCGCGTCGGTGCGGGTCACCACCCACAGCGGCAGCACCAACGTCAGCGCCACCCAGTGCAGGGAGAGCACCGCCGAGGCCCCGGCGACCGCGAGGAACGGCCCGTCGCGCAGCGCCCGACCAGCTCGCGGCCGGACCGCCCGCCGGGCCGGCGGGTACGCCGGCAGTCGCATGATCAGCGCCGCCGAGACCAGGTAGGTCACGACGTTGCCGAGCACCAGCATCCGGTACGCCCACCGGGTGTCCGCCACCAGCGCGAACCCGCCCAGCGCCGCGCCGACCGCCACGCCCAGGTTGGCCACCGCGCGCAGGGTGGCGAAGGCGTGCACCCGGCCCCGCGGACCGCCGACGGCGGCTACCAACGCGGCGCGGACCGCCAGGTTGCCGGAGACCAGCAGCGCGTCCAGCGTGGCCACCAGGAGGAAGGCCGGAAATGAGCCGACCAGCAGGTACGTGGCCGCGACGGCGGCCTGCGCCAGTTGCAGCACCGCCCGCAGGCTCCGGGGGTCACACCGGTCGGCCAGCCCGCCGATCGGCACGCTGGCGGTCAGCCCGACCAGACCGGCGGCGGTGAGCCCCAGCCCCACCTCGGTGGGGGTCAACCCGACGACGCGGGTGAGGTAGAGCGCCGCGCCGGTCACCCACAGCCCGGTGCCGACAGTATTGGCGAGAGTGGCAAGCGACAGGGTGCGCAGCCGACCGGGCGGCGGCAGCGGCGACAACGACCGCCAGCGGCCGAGAATCGCAGCCGTGATGCCCACACATCGAACCTAGAGGCGACGCCCGCCCGTCGATGCCCCACGCGGAGCGGCCTTCGTCACAGCGTGGCCTCCTGGTGGCCGCCCGTGACGGGCGGCCACCAGGAGGGGAGTCAGCTCAGCGAGCAGGCCGCCCCGTTGACCGTGACCAGACCCGGGTCAGGATTGGCGCCGCCGGCCGTCGTCGCGTTGAAGCCGAACGTCACCGTGCCGCCGGGTGCGATCCTGGCGTTGTACGACTCGTTGCGCGTGGTCACCGTCGCGCCGGACTGGGTGACCTTCGCCAGCCACGCCTCGCGGACCCGCTGGTCGCCGGTGAACGCGAAGCGCACGCTCCAGCCGTTGACGGCCGTGGTACCGGTGTTGCGCACGGTCACCTGCGCGGTGAACCCGGTGCCGCCCTGCCAGGCGCCGTAGTTGGTGTAGTCCACCGAGCAGGTGGTGGCCGGCACCGCCCCGGCGTCACCCTGGTCGGCCAGGAACGAGGCGATCCACGCCAGCGCCGAGTTCCAGTTGATCGCCACCTCGTTTGTCGCGTACGAGTTGATGTCGTCGACGTAGCAGAACTGTGGCGCGCAGCCGGCCAGCAGCTGCGCCGCGAACGGGTCCTGGAGGGCGGCGTTCGCGCCACCGGCGAGGGAACCGGCGGGCGGGCGGGGCAGGCTCGGGTCGAGCTGGTGGCCGAAGATGCGGCTGTGCTGGTTCTGCGCCGCGTGCTCGCCCCACCCGGTGACGTAGGAGATGTTCAGGGCGTTGCGACCGAAGATGTAGTCCATCGCCTGCACCGCCCCGTCCCGGTAGGCCGGGTTGCGGGTCAGGTCGAACGCGGTGGCCAGCACCACGGCGTTGTTGATGATGTTGCTGTTGCCGCCCCAGAAGTAGCTGTTGGCGTCACCGGGCATCGGCAGCCCGTACGCCTGGCGGCGCAGCTCGGAGAGGTACGCGTCGGCGGCGGTGGTGACCGAGGCGCGGACCCGGGTCAGATCGGCGGCGGGCAGCCCGTTCGGCACGGTGGCCAGGTCGAGGCGGCCCAGCGCGGCGACGCTCTGCCAGCCGAAGCCACGGGCGTCGAACACGTCGCCGGTGTGGTGCGGCGAGGCGGTCAGGTCGGACAGGTAGGTCTGCGCCCCGGTGGTGAGGTACAGCTCGGCCGCCGCCCAGTAGAACTCGTCGGTGACGTTGCTGTCGTCGTACGCGCCGCCGCCGGTGCCGTCGGTCGGGCTGGCGTACACCGCGGGGTGGGCCCTGGCCGCGGCGTAGGCCGTCTTCGCGGCGGTGGCGCAGCGACCGGCGAACGCCGCGTCGTACGGCGCGAAGAGCCGCGCGCACTGGGCGGCGGTGGCGGCCAGGTTGAGGGTGGCCGCGGTCGACGGCGGGTGCAGCTCGCGCGGCTGCGGGTCGTCCTGCGGGGCGAGCGGAAGCCCGGTCCAGTTCTGGTCGTGGATCTTGTGGTGGACCATACCGGCGAGCGGCTTGCCGGCCGGCACCTGCATGCGCAGCAGGAACTCCAACTCCCAGCGGGCCTCGTCGAGGATGTCCGGCACGGCGTTGCCGCGCTCGGGCACCCGCAGCGTGCTGTCGGCGAGCCGGGCTCCGCCAGCCGCGGTGGCGGCCGTCTTGGTCCGCTCGAAGGTGTTCAACAGCTGGTAGGTGGCGATGCCGCCGTTGACCACGTACTTGCCGTGGTCGCCGGCGTCGTACCAGCCGCCGCGTACGTCCAGCGAGTAGTCGCAGACACCCGGCTGGCAGGGCACGTTGGTGTCGCCCTTGTTGGGCGCGACGCCGAGGTGACCGGCGGGGCGGGCGTACTCGTCGCCGATCAGGCCCCCGTCGATGGCGATGCCGCTGCGCTGGGCGTAGAAGAACTGCAACGAGTCCGAGCGCAGCTGGTCGTAGAGCGTGCCGGAGATGTCGAACGGGCGGCTGGTCTCCCCGTCCACGGTGAGCGTCAGCCCGGTCCCGGGGGTGCGGTAGCCGGAGAAGTCGACGGTCTGCACGTTCTGTCCGGAGGCGGCGTCGACACCCCGGGCGGTGGTGGTGCCGCTGGCCACCACGGTGCCGGCGGCCGAGCGCAACTGCCAGGGCAGCGGCCCGGTGGCGTCGGTGACCACTGTGGCGTTCTTCGGCCCGCCGGGCAGGTAGCCGACCTGGTTGACGCGGACCCGCGGCCCGGTGTCCGGCACGTACGGCTCGGGCGGCTCGCCGCCGCGCAGCGAGACGTCGTCCAGGCAGATGGTCTGCGTCTCGGGGGAGCCGCCGACCTGGAAGATCAGTTGGGCGTTCGGGTTGTCGTCCGGGACGGTGAAGGTCTGCTCGACGCGCTGGGCGGTGCCGGTGGCGGTGGCGTCCACGGCGGCGTACGTGGTGTACGGGGCGCTGCCGAGCTGGAGCACGGCCTTGACCGCCGCGCCGGGGGTGGCGGAGACGGCGAAGCCGAGGGTGTACTCGGCGCCGGCGATCAGCGGTACGCCGTCCTGGCCGATGCCGGCGTCCCAGGGGTTGGCGAGCCGGCCTGCGACAGTGGTGCAGAGCCGCCCGTCGGTGACCGCGAGCGCGCCGGTGCCGAAGGAGAACCAGGGGCTGACGCCGGCGCTGAAGTCGCCGTTGTCGATCTGTTCGGGGGCGTCCGGTGGGGGGTCGGCGTGGGCCGCGCCGGCGCCCGCGCCGGTGAGGGCGAGGGCGGTCGCCGCGGCCAGCAGGAGGCGGCGTCGGGGTGTCGTCACGGGGAGTCCTTCCGGGACCGGGGGTGGGACGGTGGTGGTGGCAGGACCTGGGAGCGCTCCCAGGTGTCGGCTCGATGTTTCCAGTGGCGATCCGCCGTGTCAATTGATCTGACTGGATGGGTTTTGCCGTGCAACATGGGCAACGTCGCGGTGACGTGCCGACCCCGAGACGTGAGATTGACCGCGCCACGCGCCGCCGTCCTGATCTCCTAGAGACAACTGCGCCCTTCGCCTGGCAGGCTGCCTCCCATGACCCTGAAGCTGCGTTCCGTGGGAACGAGCGACCGTGGGCTGATCCGCAGCGGAAACCAGGACGCCCTGCACGCCGGGACCTGGCTCGTCGCCGTCGCCGACGGCATGGGCGGGATGGCCGCCGGTGACCTCGCCAGCGCGCTCACCATCGACGCGGTCGCCCCGCTCGACGTGGAGACGCCCGAGGACGCCCTGGTGGCCGCGCTCCAGGGCGGCATAGCCCTGGCCACCGCGAGGATCCGGCAGGCGGTCGCCGAGGATCCCGAGCGTCAGGGCATGGGCACCACACTGACCGCCCTGCTCTTCGCCCGTACCGGCAGCTGCCTGGCCCTCGCCCACGTCGGCGACTCGCGGGCGTACCTGTTCCGCGAGGGCGTGCTCAAGCAGGTCACCCGGGACGACACATTCGTCCAGCTGCTGGTGGAGCAGGGCGTGATCACCGCGGACCAGGCCAGCAGTCATCCGCGCCGGGCGGTCGTCACCCAGGCGTTGCAGGGCGAGGAGGTCTCCCCGTCGTACGCCACGATGGTGCCCCGCGCCGGTGACCGGTGGCTGCTGTGCAGCGACGGCCTCTCCAACGTGGTCCGCCCGGACACGCTCGCCGAGGTGCTCGCCGACCATCCGGACCGGGCCGCCTGCGTGGGCAAGCTCATCGACCTGGCGCTGCACGCCGGCGCACCGGACAACGTCACAGTGGTGGTGGCCGACGTGGTGCAGGAGTGACAGGCGCCCTCAGCGCCGGCGTGGCGTGACCCGGCGGGTGGGCGTCGCCGTGCCCGGGTCCTCCGGCCACGGATGCCGGGGATAGCGTCCGCGCAGCTCCGAGCGCACCTGCGGGTAGCCGGTGCGCCAGAACGAGGCCAGATCGGCGGTGACCGCGACCGGCCGTCCGGCGGGGGAGAGCAGGTGCAGCAGCACCGGCACCCGGCCGTCGGCGATGCGCGGAGCCGCCGGCCAGCCGAACGTCTCCTGGAGTTTCACCGCCAGCACCGGCGCCGCCGGGTCGGTGTAGTCGACCCGGATCCGTGAGCCGCTGGGCACCTCGATCCGCTCGGGGGCCAGCTCGTCCAGCCGGGCCGCCTGCCGCCAGGGCAACAGCCGGCGCAGCGCCGAGGCCACGTCCACCCGGGCCAGGTCCGCGCGCCGCCGGGCGGCGGCCAGTTCCGGGCCGAGCCAGGTGGGGGCGGCGTCGAGCAGTGCCTCGTCGCCGACGTCCGGCCACTCGGCGCCGAGGTGGTGCCTGCTGAACGCCAGCCGCTCGCGCAGGGACCGGGCGGCCGGCGTCCAGGACAGCAGGCTGACCCCCTCCTGGCGCAGGCCGTTCAGCAGCGCCCCGGTCAGCTCGGCGCGTTCCGGGCGGTCGAGCCGGCGCTGGAGCAGCTCGATGGCACCCAGCCGGGTCACCTCCCGGGCCACCACGTCCCCGTCGGACCAGCCGACCTCCCGCCGGGTGGACAGCAGCGGGCCGGCCGCGTCCCGGGCGGTCGCCTCGTCCACCGGCGCGGCTCGGCGGATCCGTGCCGACGGCGCGCCGGGGGTGCGGTCCGCGACGGCGACCGCCAGCCAGTCGGAGCCGACCAGCGCCGACCCGGCCGCCAGCTCCGCGGCGGTTCCGCCGGTCATGAGGTACGCCGAGCCGCCCGGTCGCCGCGCCCGCGCCAGCCGTTCCGGGTACGCCAGACCGACCAGCAGCCCCGCGGCGAGATCGTCGGTGAGCCCGGCGGAGTCGGCCCGTCCGCCGGCCGTGCCCCGTGGACCGGCCAGGCCGTGGCCCCCGGTCGGGGCGTCGACGGGCAGCGCGGCGCGCAGCCGTCGTACCTCGGTGCGCCAGCGGGCGGTCGCTCCCGGGTCGGCGCCGGCACGCAGGCGGCGCCAACCGGCGACCAGGTCGTCGCCGGGGCCGGCGGCGCTCTCCTCGGCGAGCAGGGCCACCACCTCGGCGGCACGGTCCGGGCCGACCCGGCCCGCGCCGTCGAGCAGCGCCCGCGCCAGCCGTGGGTGCGCGCCGGCGGCGGCGATCGCCCGTCCGCGCGCGGTGATCCGGCCGTCGGCGTCGACCGCGCCCAGGGTGACCAGGGTGTCCCGGGCCACCGTCATCGCCGCCGCCGGAGGCGCGTCGGGCAGCGCCAACCCGACGCCGTCCGGCTGGCCCCAGGCGGCCAGCTCCAGCGCGAAGCCGGTCAGGTCGGCGGTGGCGATCTCCGGCTCGGCGCGGGCGGGCAGCCGTTCGTGGGTCGCCGCGGACCAGCACCGGTAGACGGACCCGGGGGCCTCCCGGCCGGCCCGGCCGGCCCGCTGGGTGGCGGCGGCCCGGGAGACGGGCACGGTGACCAGCGCGCCCAGCCCTCGGGCCAGGTCGACGCGGGGCACCCGGGACAGCCCGGCGTCCACCACGACCCGCACGCCCGGGACGGTCAGGCTGGTCTCGGCCAGGGCGGTGGACAGCACGACGCGTCGCCGGTCGGCCGGACGCAGGGCGGCGTCCTGCTCACTGCCGCGCTGACGGCCGTGCAGGGGCAGGAGCGCGACGGTGTCCCGCAGATCGGCGAGCCGGCCGCTGACGGCCGCGATCTCGCCGGCGCCGGGCAGGAAGACCAGCACGTCGCCGTCGTGCTCGCGCAGTGCCCGCCGTACGGTGGCCGCCACGTGGTCGAGCAGGGCCCGGTCGACCGGTCCCGCTCCGGGGGGCGCGACCGGCCGTGGCGGTGGCGCCCAGATCCGCCGCACCGGGTGCAGCGCCGACTCGGCCCGGACGACCGGGGCGGGGGCGTCCCCGCCGAGCAGCGCGGCGAACCGGTCGGTGTCCGGGGTGGCGGACATGGCCAGCAGCCACAGGTCCGGCCGGAGGGTGGCCCGGGCCTCCACAGTGAACGCCAGCGCCAGGTCGGCGTCGAGGTGCCGCTCGTGGCACTCGTCGAGCAGCACGGCACCCGTACCGGGCAGCTCCGGGTCCTGGTGCAGGCGGCGGACCAGCAGGCCGGTCGTGACCACCTCCACGCGGGTGGACGGGCCGACCCGGCGCTCGCCGCGGACCGCGTAGCCGACGCGTTCGCCGACCCGCTCGCCGAGCAGCTCGGCCATCCGCCGGGCGGCGGCGCGGGCCGCCACCCGACGCGGTTGCGCGATCACCACCCGACCGGTGACCCGGTCGGCCACGGCCAGCGGCGCGAGCGTGGTCTTGCCGGTGCCGGGCGGCGCGACCAGCACCCCGGCGCCGGCCGCGTCGAGTGCCGCGACCAGCGCCGGCAGCACCGGGCGGACCGGCAGGTCCACTGTTACGTCGGAGAGCACGGCCCAGTCTCGCACCGGCTCGCTTGACTCACCGGCGGCGGACGCCGCCCACGCCGCGCAGGAAGCTCCGCCAGGCAGGCGCCGCGAACGCGAGGACCGGACCGGAGCGGTCCTTGCTGTCCCGGACGGCGGCCTGACCGTCGACTGTCGCGACCTCCACGCAGTTGCCGTTGCCACTGCTGCGCGTGCTGGTGCGCCAGTCCGCCCCGGTCCGGTCGTACGCCGTCATCCGCGGTGCCTCTCGTCTGCGTCGGCGTGCCGCAGACGCGGTCACGCAAAGTTACGAGAAGCCTGCTCCAAGCGGGTCAACGACGCCGTCGGATCGAGCGCCATCCGGCACAGCTCCTCGTGCAGAAGGCTATACCCGAGCACTTGATCGGCATCCTCCAGAGCCAGTCCCATCGTGAGGTTATCCAGGTAAACCACGGACGCGTCGGCGGCGTCGGCGAAGTTGAGGATCACGTACGGGGTGCTCATCGCCGGGTGCCCGCCGGCAGCGAACGGAAGTACCTGGATTGTCACGTTGGGTAGTTGAGCGATTCGATTCATGTGGGCCACCTGTTCGGCCATCACCGCGGCGCCGCCGACCGGGCGCAGCAGGACCGCCTCGTTGAGCACGACCGACAGGTGGACGGGGTCGTCACGGCGTAGCACCTCCTGCCGGTGCAGCCGGGCGGCGACCTTGCGCTCCAGGCCGTCCTCGCCCGCGGTGCGCCGGTAGATCTCCCGCGCGTACGCCTCGGTCTGCA
Organism: Micromonospora orduensis; assembly: GCF_006228125.1. Classification (GTDB taxonomy): domain Bacteria; phylum Actinomycetota; class Actinomycetes; order Mycobacteriales; family Micromonosporaceae; genus Micromonospora; species Micromonospora orduensis. The sequence continues at coordinate 15,406 of NZ_VDFY01000190.1, forward strand.
GGAGCCCGGGCACCGACTCGGCCTCGTACGTGCGCAGCGCCGCCGCCTCGGCCTCCAGCCCCACGTAGAACTCGAACCACTCGGGCAGCACGTCGCTGTAGTTCTGCCACCAGCCGCGCTGCTGGGCGCCGCGGGCGATCTCGATCAACGCCTCGGCGTCCGCGCCGGTCACCTGGTAGAGGGCCAGAGCCGCGCGGACGTCGCGTGGCTTGATGCCGATCTGCGCGGTCTCGATCCGGGAGAGGTTGCTCTTGGACATGTCGAGCTGCCGGGCCGCCACATCGAGGGTCATCCCCGCGCGTTCCCGAAGCTGGCGGAGTTCCCGAGCGATGCGTCGACGGCGCACGGTCGGGCTGGCGGTGGGTCGGATGGCGGGGGTGGCGGTCACCGTCCGAGTCTGACATGGCGAGATCCGCAGGTCGCGCCTGTACGGAGTGCAACTTTCAAATCTGGGAGTTGCATTGCAGTAGCTCTCGGTGCATCCTTTCCCCGGTTGCGATCACTGTGGACATACACCCTTCCGGGAGGACCGTTTGCTCATCGCCGACGAGTTCTTCCTGATCGCTCACAACGACAGTCGTGGCAAGGCCAAACTGCACCCCGCGGCGACCGGCCTCGGGTTGGCGGCGGGCCTTCTCGGTGAGCTGATCCTGTATGGACACCTCACGGTCTCCGCCGGGCAGGTGAGCGTCGTCGACAGGCGTCCTCCCGCCGACGCGCTGGCACACACCGTCCTCGACCAGCTGATCGGCGAGTCCCACCACCAGGCCGTGAACACCTGGCTCAGCTTCCTGTCGCAGAGCGCGACGAGCTCGGTGGGGGAGCGGCTGGCCCGCGCCGGGGTGCTCCGCCGCCGGGAGAGCCGCCGACTGCTGCGGACGTCGGTCACCTACCTGCCGATCGACCTCAACGCGGTGGCCTGGCCGGCCACCCGGTTGCGGGCGCTGCTGGAGCGACCGGACCCGCCGAGCGTGCCGGACGCGCTGCTGCTCGGGCTGGTCGTGGCGGCTGGGCTGACCCGTGAGGTGCTGTGGAGCGCCGGCCCCCGCGCCCACCACCGGTTGAACGTTCTCATCCCCGCGCTGCCGGCGCCCCTGAAGGAACTCGTCGGGCACACCGAGGCCGCCGTCGGCGCCGCGGTGCTGCGCGGCTTTCCGTGACCCACCCGGTAACCCCCTTCCCCTCCCCTCGACAACCGGAGTAGTCGTATGCCCCCGACATCGACAGTCGACCGACCCAGCAACGTCTCCGAAGCCCTCGCCCGGGGTCGCCTCGGCGTCCCCTCGGTCATCTTCTTCGTGCTCTCGGCGGCCGCGCCGCTGACCGTGGTCGCCGGTGTGGTCACCACCGGCTACGGCGTCATCGGTGTGACCGGCATCCCGTTGGCCTTCCTCGTGGTCGCCGCGGTGCTCGGCCTGTTCTCGGTCGGCTACGTGGCGATGTCGCGCCGGGTGGAGAACGCCGGCGCCTTCTACGCCTACATCTCCCGTGGCCTCGGCCGGCCGGCGGGTGTGGGTGCCGCCTGGGTGGCGCTCCTCGCGTACAACGCGTTGCAGGTCGGGCTGTACGGGACCATCGGCGTCGCCGCCGAGCCGGTGCTCGACCGGATCTTCGGCGGCCACCCGCACTGGTCGATCGTCGCCCTGGTGGCGTGGGCGCTGGTCGGCCTGCTCGGCCTGCTCCGGGTCGACATCAACGGCCTCGTGCTGGCCGCCTTGCTGGTCGCCGAGATCGTGGTGATCCTCGTCTTCGACATCGGTCAGCTCGGCAACCCGGCCGACGGTCAGGTCAGCTTCGCCGCCCTGTCGCCGGACAATCTCTTCGTGCCGGGCGTGGGCGCCGTGCTGGTGCTGGCGATCCTCGGGTTCGTGGGCTTCGAGTCCGCGGTGGTCTTCAGCGAGGAGAGCAAGGACCCGAAGCGGACCGTGCCGCTGGCCACGTACCTGTCGGTGGCGATCATCGCCGGGCTGTACGCGCTGTCGTCCTGGACGATGACTGTCGCCGTCGGACCGGACCGGATCGTCGCCGAGGCCGGCGAGCAGAGCGTGGGCCTGATCTTCAACCTGGCTGCCGCGCAGCTCGGCGACACCGCGGTCACCATCGGCCAGGTGCTCTTCCTGACCTCGGTGCTGGCCGCGATGATCTCCTTCCACAACACCACGGCGCGCTACACGTTCGCCCTGGGCCGCGAACGGGTGCTGCCGGCGGTGTTCGGGCAGACCTCGCCGCGCTCCGGCGCGCCCAGGGCCGCCTCGCTGGCGCAGAGCGCCCTCGGCCTGCTCGTCATCCTGCTGTACGCGGCGAACGGCTGGGACCCGGTGGTCCAGCTGTTCTTCTGGGGCGGCACCACCGGCGGCTTCGGCGTGCTGCTGCTGATCGCCACCACCTCGGTGGCGGTGATCGCCTACTTCGCCCGCTCCGGCGGCGCCGGCGAGAACGTCTGGCGGCGGGCCATCGCCCCCGGCCTGGCGACAATCGCCCTCCTCGTGATCATCTGGCTGGCCGTGTCGAACTTCGCGAACCTGCTCGGCGTCGAGCCGGACTCCACCCTGCGCTGGGCGCTGCCGGCCGTGTACCCGGTGGCGGCCGCGCTGGGCGTGATCTGGGCGCTGGTGCTGCGCGGCAGCCGCCCGGACACGTACGCCCGGATCGGGCTCGGCGCGGCGAGCGCCGCCGCCGCCGTGAAGGCGGACGCGCCGGCCAGCGTGCAGGTGACGCGGTGAGCGTGCACATCGACCGGCTCGAGCCGGAGGACACCGCGCTCGTTGCCGGCCGGATCGCCGAGGCGTTCACCGCCCTGGAGGTGACGTCCTGGCTGGTGCCCGACGCGAGCAAGCGTGAGGCCGTCCTGGCCGGGAACTTCGAGATCCTGGTCGGGCACGCGATGCGCCACGGCATGGTGTACGCCACCGCCGACCGCACCTCGGTCGCGGTGTGGTTCCCGTCGGTCGGCGAGCAGCCTCCGGCGCCGGAGGACTACGACGCCCGGCTCGCCGCCGCGTGCGGCGAGTGGACCGACCGGTTCCGCCACCTCGACGACCTGTTCGCGGCGAACCACCCGCATCCCGACCACCACCACCTGGCATTCCTGGCGACGCGGCCGGATCGGCAGGGGCACGGGCTGGGCACCGCGCTGCTGGAGCACCACCACGCGTGGCTGGACGCCAACGCGATGCCGGCGTACCTGGAGGCGAGCAGTCCGCGCAGCCGGGACCTGTACGCGAAGCACGGTTACCGGGCCGGTGAGCCGTTCCGGGTGCCCGACGGCACGCCGTTCTGGCCGATGTGGCGCGAGCCGGCCGGTAGCTGACCGACTTGTCACGTCCGCGTGACACGTACCGCGTGTGACGCGAAGAGGGGCCGGGTCCATCTGGACCCGGCCCCTCTTCGTCAGGGGGTCTAGTACGTGCCGTCGAGCTGGCCGCGCAGCTTGGTCAGCGCCCGGGCCAGCAGTCGGGAGACGTGCATCTGCGACACACCGATCTGGTCGGCGATCTGCGACTGGGTCAGGTTGCCGTAGAACCGCAGCGTGAGGATCTTCTGCTCGCGCTCGTCGAGGGTGGCCAGCGCGGGGCCGAGGGCGACCCGCAGCTCGGCCAGCTCGAACTCGTTGTCCTCGCCGCCGAGCATGTCGCCCAGCTCGGTGGCCCGGTCGCCGTCCCCCGTCGGGGTGGACAGCGACACCGCGTTGTACGCGCGGGCGCCCTCCAGGCCCTCCAGGACCTCTTCCTCGGTGAGCTTGAGGTGGGCGGCGATGTCGGCGACCGTCGGCGAGCGGCCGAGGGTCTGCAGCAGCGAGCTGTTGGCGTCCGAGATGGCCAGCCGCAGCTCCTGGAGGCGGCGCGGCACCCGGATGTCCCAGGTGCGGTCGCGGAAGTGCCGCTTGAGCTCACCGATGATGGTGGGGATGGCGTACCCGGCGAAGTCGACGCCGCGCGTCGGGTCGAACTTGTCGATTGCCTTGATGAGGCCGACGGCGGCGGTCTGGGCCAGGTCGTCGGTCGGCTCGCCCCGCCCGCTGTAGCGGTGGGCGAGGTGGTTCGCCAGGGGCAGCCAGGCCTCGATCGCCCGGTCGCGCAGCGCGGCGCGGGACGGGTGGTTGGCCGGCAGCGCCGCCATGGCGTTGAGCAGATCGGCGGCGCTGTCGGTGAGCGCGCGCGGGTCCAGCTTGGTGGTGCTCCGGACAGCGGTGCTCGGCTGCTCGGTGATCGTTGGCGCGGTCATGGGTGGTCCTCCCTGCACCTCGTCCGCGGACAAAAGACGTGACGCTTTTTGGTTTAGCTTCGTATGGGCCGTTCGGGACTCACCTTAGCCTGATCGTCTCGCCGAAATCTAGCCGAAAGGCTGATGTACTTATGTGATTTTCACTCATGAAAAGCCCATATCGGGCGGAACTCCTGGGGAGTGTGAGGTCTCTTACCTGTTTCCGACCGGCCGGTCGCCCACCGCCGCCGAGCCGATCGGTCGACCCCGACCACCGGACGGTCAACAGGAAATCCGACAACGGGGCAGGAGTGTCGCCTATCCGTCGTTGTCCCGCCGGTGGGACCGGCCGTAGCGTCGCCTGTACACACCCGGTTCGGAGGCACCATGCTCGATCCAGCCGCTCCCCAGCTCGTCGTGAACAGTCGCACGCTCTACTTCAGCTGGCTGCCGGCGGATCCGGACGCGGTCGCCGCCCTGGTCCCGGTGGGGCTGTGCCCCCGCCCCGACCGCCAGGTGTTCCTCAACCAGTACGTCGTCGATGACGAGACGCAGACCTCCGGCTTCGGCGCGTACTCGCTGACGTACCTCGGTGTGTCGCTGGCCGGCGCGGACGCGCCCGGAGGGCTCAACCCGGGCGGCTGGTGGACCCACTACGTGGCCTCCAGCCGGCGCGTGCGGGAGTACGCCGCCGCCCGTGGCGCCCCGACGTTCGCCGGTCGCACCCGCATCGAGGTCGACGGCGAGGACCTGTGCTCCGAGACCGAGATCGACGGTGTGCCGCTGGTCCGGGCGCGCTGCCGGGTGGGCGAGACCGGGCATGTGATCAGCAGCGGGCACCACCGCTACTTCACCCGGCGCGACGGTCAGCTCCTCAGCTCGGTCTACCCGTTCGTGGCCGAGCCGGTCGCGCCGTTCGAGATCGAGTCGGTGGAGTTCCTCCAGCCCGGGCACCCGCTGTACGCGCTACGACCGGACAACCCGCTGACCATCGGCTTCGGCTACTTCTCCCCGCGCTCCTCGTTCGCGTACCCCGGTGGCCTGACCGTGCACCCGGGCTCGGCCAGCATGCCGGAGCAGGCCCGGACGGTTCACCAGGTGCCCGCCAGTCTGGCCCGCAGCGGCCGGCCGTCCGGGTCGTAGACCAACCGGTACGCCGGCAGCGCCCAGGCGCGGGTGTACCACGGCAGCCGCTCGGGTCGGTGCGGACGCAGCCGCCCGGACGGGCGTTCACCCGCCTGGCCGCCGTCGTACCACTGTTGCAGGGCGTCGGCGGCGGCCGTGATCGCCGCGACGGCGTCGGCCGGGTCGAGCAGGTCGGCGTCGTCACGGCCGTCCGGGTCGCGGTCCAGGTGCTCGCGCCAGAGCCGCAGTCGCAGGTCCCGGGCGAAGACCCGCGCCCCGTCGCCCTGCCCGGCCGGGTCGGTGGGCTCCCGCTCGTCGCGGGTGTCGTCCAGCACGGCGCAGGACAGCTCACTGTCGTGCGTCCAGGACCGGCGGTTGAAGTTGTCGCTGCCGACGCTGGCCCAGACGTCGTCGACCACGCAGACCTTGGCGTGTACGTAGACCGGGTCGCCGGCGTGGTTCTCCACGTCGAACACGTGCACCCGGTCCGGTGCGGCCCGCTCGCACAGCGACAGCGCCTGCTCGCGGCCGACCATGTTCGGCGGCAGCGCCAGCCTGCCGTCCACGTCCGGGTGCCGGGGTACGACGGCGACCAGGTGCAGCTCGGGGTTGTCCCGCAGCGCCTGCGCGAACAGGTCGGCGACCTCGGTCGACCAGAGGTACTGGTCCTCCAGGTAGATGAGCCGGCGTGCCCGGCGGACCGCCTTGGTGTAGCCCCGGGCCACGGTCCGCTCGCCGTCGGGCGCGAACGAGTAGCGGGGCCGCACGGCGGGGTAGGTGCGCAGCACCTGGATGTGGTGCGGCCCGCACTCGGGCGGGTCGGCGGGCTGCTCGGGCAGCGGGTCGGGCCGCAGGTCCGCGCCGCGCAGCCGGTCCCGCGCGTACGCCATCGGGTTCTCCGAGTCCAGGGGCATCGGGTCGGTCCAGCGTTCCCGGAAGACGGTGTCCAGGGCGCCGACCACCGGCCCGCGCACCGCGAGCTGCACGTCGTGCCAGGGCGGGTTCGGGCCGTACCGGGGGGACATCTGCACCGGCTGCGGGTCGCCGTGGTGGGCGGCGTCGTCGCGGCGGCTGTGGCACAGGTCGATCCCGCCGGCGAACGCGATGTCCCGCTCCGGGGCGCCCGGGTGCCGCAGCACCACCAGCTTCTGGTGGTGCGAGCCGCCGCGGCGGACCCGCTGGTCGAGCAGCACCTCGCCGCCGGCCGCGGAGATGGCCTCGCTGAGGTTGCGGTTCTCCGCCTCGCTGTAGGCCAGCACGTCGAGGTGGGAGCGCCAGATCAGGCCCTTGACCACGACGCCACGCTGCGCGGCCTGGGCGAAGAGCTGCGCCACGGTGGGGCCGTCAGGGCGCAGCCGTTGGTCGGGGTCGCCCCGCCAGTCGGTGAAGAAGAGGTGGTCGCCGGCGGTCAGCGCCTCCACCTCCTCGACCAGCCGGTCGAAGTACGCCGCGCCGTGAATCAACGGCTCGGCGAGGTTTCCGCTGGTCCAGACGGGTAACTCAGAGACCGGGTTGGCCCGTTCCCGCGCGGTGAGGAACCACTCTTGCAACGGCACCGTCCAGCCCCCCGGAGGTCGACAACGTCCTCACGGTAGGACCCCGGACGCGGGTCCGCATGCCAGGTCAGCCGACCGGTGACCTGGATGACCCCACGTGAGCAGCGACAACAGCCGAGGAGGCCACACCATGCCCCGCGAGACGACCAACCCCGTGACCGAGCACCGCGAGCCGGCGGTGGAGAGCGAGCGGGGGGCGCTGGTAGCGGTGTTGGTGATGGTGATCCTGGGCGTCGCCGGTATTTTCGCGGTCTCGTAAGACGGCGCTGCGGCTCCCGAGCAGAAAGTGCACGATCGGCGGACTGAATCCTCCTAGCTCAGACGTTCTTGACTCGGACGTTATTGGGTCGTACGGTTTCGGGCGTGGTTATCTCGCCTTCCTCGTACTGGACAGGGCGGCCGCCGGAGGCGACTCCGCCGGCCGACATGGCGCTGTACCGTCTGCCCACCGGCACCTATACGACGCGAGCGGTGTTTGCCGTGACCGGAGGGTCCATCCGGGAGAAGCGGGATTTCGCGGCCACCGCCGTGCTCATCTCCCACCCGAAGGGCGACCTGCTCATCGACGCCGGGTTCGGGGAGCACGTGGCGGAGCACATCACGATGCTGGCGCGGATGGAGCGTGCTCCGTACCGGCTCGACCGGACCGCGGCGCAGCAACTCGACGCGGCCGGCTATGACCGGTCCCGGCTTCTGGGCGTGCTCGTCACGCACGTGCACTGGGATCACGTCAGCGGCCTGGACTCCCTGCGGGTGCCGGTGTGGATCAACGAGGCCGAGATCCGCTACGGCGCCGACGACTCGCACGGCAGGGTGTTCCGCGCGGTGTCGCAAGGTCTGGAGATCCGGGAGTACGCCTTCGACGGCCCGGAGCATCTCGGCTTTCCGGCGAGCTTCGACGTCTACGGAGACGGCTCCGTGATCGTGGCCCTCGCCGCCGGGCACACCTCGGGTTCTGTCGTCGTGTTCGTCACGCTGCCCTCCGGGAAGCGGTATGCGTTCATCGGCGACCTCACCTGGCAGATGGACGGCATCCGCCGTGGTGCGGAACGTCCGTGGTTGATGCGCCGCGTCGCCGATGTCGACGCCAAAACCGTCCGGGTCGGACTGCAGCGCAGCATCGCCCTCAGCCGCGTGTTGCAGGTCGTTCCGGCCCACGATGTCGCCGCCTACGACAGCATCCCGCTTCTGCCGTCCCGGTTCCCGAGCGTGACACTGTGACCATGCCTGCCTCACCCGCCTCAAGCCGTTCCGATCCGACGATCGACGACGAGGCACCGCAGCGCCCCACTCTGGGACCGGGGCCCGACTCCGAACTCACGTGGCTGCTCCACCGGGCGGCCCAGCGGATGCACGCACTCGTCGGCGCGGAAGCAGAACGCCACGGCCTGTCGCTGCGCGACCACATCGTCCTCAGTGCTCTGCACAAGACCGCCGATCTCACCCAGGTCGAACTCGGGCAAGCCCTCGGCATGGACAAGACGACTCTTACTGCGGAGATCGACCGGCTCGAGCGCATGGAGCTCGTCTCACGGCGCGTCAACCCGCGAGACCGGCGGGCCCGCATCATCGCCGTCACCCCGAAGGGCGACGCGGCGCGGGCGGCTGTCGCCGCCGGCGCCGAAGCTCGGGAGGCCGACGCGGTCCGGCCCATCCCGGCGGCCGAGGTCGCACAGCTGCGACGGGCCCTCTACGTCATCATCGGCTCGGCCGAAGACCCGGGATCATGCATATGAACGCTTCCCAGGACGTGGCCGACAGCAGGTGCTCTGTCAGGTAGGACGCGTTCGTAGCAGACCGAGTTGTCGGAGCCCACGTACGCGCCGTACAGCGGGATCTCGCGGTAGCCCTCGCGCTCGTAGAAGCGCATCGCGTCCGGCTGGGCCACGCCGGTCTCCAGCCGGATGGTCGTCCAACCTCGCTCGAGTGCGGCCTCCTCCAGCCCTCGGAGCAAGTCGGTCGCCAGTCCCGAGCCGCGGCGTGCCGGTACCACGTACATCCGCTTGATCTCGACGGTGACCGGGTCGAGGCGGCGCAGCGCGGCGCAGCCGAGCGGTTGGCCGGTGGCGTCGTCGACCGCGACCAGGAACAGGTCGATGTGGGCGTCGACCCGAAGACTGCGCAACGATGGGTCAACCCCGGACGTGTGCCGCGACCACGTCACCGTTCCCAGATCGCAACGCTGCTCGCTCGGGACGTAGGGGACCTTTGGCCGGACGTGCTTAAGCGCCGTGAACCATCATGGTTTCGTCAATGGGCCGAGATCGAGCACGAGGCCACCGTCATTCGATGGTTCGAGCTGGCCTGGGTGCCCGGTCTGCTACAGACCGAGGCGTACGCCAGGGCCACGCTTGAGATCGAATCCTTCAGCGCTGACGAAGTCGACGAGCTGACCGCGGCGCGGATGCAGCGGCAGGCCATCCTGCACCGGAAGCGGCCACCGCTCGTCGTCGTCGTGATGGACGAGTCGGTTTTGCGTCGGCGGGTGGGACCTACCAACACGGTTATGCGTGAGCAGTGCGAGCACATCGCCGTGTGCGCCGAGTTGGTGCAGATCCATGTGGTTCCGCGTGAGACTCCGATGTACCTCGGAATGGGCGGCCCGTTCATCCTCGCCGACGTGCTCGATGGTCCCCGGATGGCGCACCAAGACAGCCAGGTCAAGGCGCACATCACAGACAATGCAGCGGAAATTGCTACCCTCGAACGGCGATGGGCGCGCATAGTTGGTGATGCTCTACCTAGGACGCAGTCTCTCGATCTCATCAGGGAAGCGGCATCATCATGGACATGACCGGCGCGCGGTGGCGCAAGAGCACGAAGAGCGGTAGCAACGGCGGCGCGTGCGTCGAGGTCGCCGACAATCTCCCCGGTGTCGTCCTTGTTCGCGACACGAAGAACCGTGACGGCGGGACGCTGGCCTTCGGGCCGGTGCAATGGCAGGGCTTCGTCGACCTCGCGAAGGCTCTCGGCCCCGTCTCCTGATCATTGCTACGCCAAAGGCCCCCGGAACGATCCGGGGGCCTTTCGCATGATCGGGATCAGGGGCGCGGGCCCTGGCCGTTGGTGTGCGGGATGCGCTCGCTGGGGATGACGCCGAGTCGGCCGGCCTTGAAGTCCTCGAACGCCTGGAGCAGCTCGTCGCGGGTGTTCATCACGAACGGCCCGTACTGCGCCACCGGCTCCCGGATGGGCTGGCCGCCCATGATGTAGAGGTCGAGCGCCGGGGTGTTGCTGTCCTGCGTGGCGTTCGCGCTGAACCGCAGCGCGCTGCCCGGACCGTGCACCGCGAGCTGACCGGTGTGCACCGGACGGCGTTCGGCGCCGACGGTGCCGCGCCCGCCGAGCACGTACACCAGGGCGTTGAAGTCGGGGTTCCAGGGCAGGTCGACCTGCGCGCCGGGCTGGACGGTGACGTGGCTGATGGTGATCGGCGTGAAGGTGGAGCCCGGCCCCTTGTGCCCGGCGACCTCACCGGCGATGACCCGGATGAGCGCGCCGCCGTCCTCGGTGGTGAGCAGCGCGGACTCCCGGCCCCGGATGTCCTGGTACTGGGGCGGGTTCATCTTGGCCTTGCGGGGCAGATTGACCCAGAGCTGCGTGCCGTGGAAGAGGCCACCGCTCGTGACCAGGTGCTCCGGCGGCGCCTCGATGTGCAGCAGACCACTGCCGGCGGTCATCCACTGGGTGTCGCCGTCGGTGATGGTGCCGCCGCCACCCTGCGAGTCCTGGTGGTCGAAGACGCCGTCGATGATGTACGTGACGGTCTCGAAGCCGCGGTGCGGGTGCCACGGGGTGCCCTTCGGCTCACCCGGCGCATAGTCGACCTCGCCCATCTGGTCGAGGTGGATGAACGGGTCCAGGTCGGTCGTCGACACCCCGGCGAAGGCCCGGCGGACCGGGAAACCCTCGCCCTCGAAGCCGCTGGGCGCGGTGGTCACCGTGCGGACCGGGCGGAATCGGGTGGTCTCGTCGAGCTTGGGCAGGCGGGGCAGGACGAGGACGTTGTCAACGGTGATCGCGGGCATCGCGGGGCTCCTTAGCGTGAGGCGTGGGTGTTCGACGTGGTCCCGGCCGCCCGCAGGCGGCGGCCGAGCCGGTCGAAGATCCGGGTGAGGCAGGCGACCTCGTCGTCGTCGAGGTCGTCCATCAGATGGGTACGCACCGACGTCAGATGATGGGGTGCGGCCTCGGACAGGGTGAGCAACCCGGCGGCGGTGAGCACGGCCTCGCTGCCGCGTCGGTCGTCCGGGCAGGGCTCCTTGCTGACCAGGCCGCGCCGCTGCATGGAGGAGATCTGGTACGTCAGTCGGCTCGGCGAGAAGATCAGTCGGCTGGCCAGCTCGCCCATGCGCAGCCGTTGGCCCGGCGCCTCGGAGAGCACGACCAGCACGTGGTAGTCGGCGAAGCTCAGGCCGCTGTCGACCCGTAGGTCCTCTTCCAACTGGGTGTAGAGACGCTGGCTGGCCTCGATGTAGGCGCGCCAGGCCGCCTCTCGGGTGCTGTCCAGGCTCTCTGTCACGTCCCCGACGGTAGCAGTCTTTCAAAATTTAAGTAATGCTTCCGGCCGTCGGCTGCGTCACAGGGAACGCTCGGTGGGAGGGGGCCGTGCAGCTTTGAAGGACGTGGACGGAAAACGGGCGGCGGGCGGGTCCGGCGATGTGCCAGACTCCGCCCTCGTGGAACACGTGGAACTCGCCGCCGCCGACCTGCTGCTGCGCCCCTGGCGCGACGCGGACGCCCCCGCCGTCCGTGGCGCCCTGCGCGACCCGGCCATCGCCCAGTGGAACCCGCAGTCCGCCGGCCCGGTCGACGACGAGTACGCCCTGCTCTGGGTGCGCCGCCGGGCCGACTGGTCCGCCGGTGACCACGCCTCCCTGGCGGTCACCGCGGCGGACGGGGGTGAGCTGCTGGGCTCGGTGTCCCTGCACCACATCCACCACGGCGACGCGTCGATCGGCTACTGGACGGTGCCGGCGGCGCGCGGGCGCGGGGTGGCGGCATGCGCCGTCGTCCGGCTCACCGAGTGGGCGTTCACCGACCTGCGGCTGCACCGGGTGGAGCTGTGCCACGCGGTGGCCAACCCGGCCTCCTGCCGGGTCGCCGACCGGGCCGGCTACACCGCCGAGGGCACGCTGCGCGAGTCGTACCAGTACGGCGACGGGCGCCGCTACGACGAGCACCTGCACGCCCGCCTGGCCACCGACCGCTGATCAGTCGGCCGTCACTCAGTGATCTTGCGCAGGAACGCCGTGAGGTGGCTCCTCGTGCGCTCGATCTTCTCCGCCACGGTCAGGGTCTCGTAGACGCGAGGCCCGGCGTGCTTCTTGCCCCGCAGGTAGAGCGAGCAGGCCAGGTCGGAGCAGATGTACGCGCCCACGGAGTTGCCCTGCCGCCCATCGGCTCCGGCCTTGCGGGCGGTCATCAGCGAGACGCCGTCGCCGGTGTGCGTGGTCAGGCAGAGCGAGCACATGCTGCGTCGGACCCGCCCGGTCTGCTGGGGCGCGACGCGCAACGCCACGCCGACCAGTCCGTGGTCGGCCTCGGTGACGAGGTAGGCCCGCTGCGGCGCGGAGGGGTCCCGCCAGCCGAGGAAGTCGAGGTCGTCCCAGGGGCGGAATTCGAGGTCGTTGGGTACGGCCAGTCGCTTCGCCTCGCCCTGGGTCGTGTTGACGAAGGAGGCGCGGATGGCAGACTCGGTGGGGACCAACATAGGGTCTAGCCTAGTCACCCTAGGTAAAAAACTAGAGGAGTGTGGCGCATGGCACGTGCGGGGGTGACCGCCGAGCGGCTGACCCTGGCCGCGGCGGAACTGGCCGACGAGATCGGCATGGAGAACGTCACAGTCGCCGCGCTCGCCCGCCAGTTCGGCGTCAAGGACGCGAGCCTGTACTTCCACATCCGTAACGCACACGACCTGCGGGTGCGGGTGGCCCTGCTGGCGCTTACCGAACTCGCCGACCGGGTCGCCTCGGCGCTGGCCGGTCGCGCCGGCAAGGACGCCCTGGTGGCCTTCGCCAACGCGTACCGCACCTACGCGAACGAGCACCCGGGCCGGTACGCGGCCATGCAGATCGACCTCGACCCCGAGACGGCAGCCGCCAGCGCCGGCGTCCGGCACGCGGAGATGACCCGGGCCATCCTGCGCGGCTACCGCCTGGCCGAGCCGGACCAGACCGACGCGGTACGGATGATGCACAGCACCTTCCACGGTTTCGTGAGCCTGGAGAAGACAGGGGGATTCCGGCACACCCCGCGCAGCACCGACGACTCCTGGGCCCGCACCCTTGACGCCCTTGACGCCGTCCTGAGCAACTGGCCGGCATAGGCTCGGGGTGTGGACGATCTGGAACTGGCCGACTGGCGGGAGCGGGTGGCCCGGCTCTACCTCTCCGACGTCGACCTGGCCGGCTTCCGCGCCGGCCGCGACGACCTCTTCGCCACCCACCCGCAGAGCCCGATCCCACCCGCGGAGCGTCAGGGGTTCCCCGGAGTGCGCTACTACCCGCCCAACCCCGATGCCGTCGTGCAGGCGCCGCTGCGACCGGCCAGCGGAGAGCTGCGGGTCGACACCGGCGGGCCGGACGGCGTCGTCGCGTACCGCCGGATCGCGGTGGCCGAGACACCGTGGGGGCCGCTGACCCTCTGGTGGATCGAGGCGTACGGGGGTGGACTGTTCGTGCCGCTGCGTGACGCCACCTGCGGCTCCGAGACCTACGGCGGTGGGCGCTACCTCACCGACACCGTGAAGGGCACCTTCGGCCGGGGCGTCGAGCTGCTGCACGGCGACCGGGTCCGCCTGGACGCCAACTACCTGTACAACCCGAGCTGCGCGTACGACGACCGCTGGGCCTGCCCGCTCGCGCCGCCGGAGAACCGCGTCGACGTGCCGCTGCGGGCCGGCGAACTGGCGTACCACGGCTGACGGCCGCCCCGGCGTGGAGCCGGGACGGCCGATCGGACCGTGACCACTCAGGCGTTGGCGGGGCGGTTGCCCATCCCCATCCGACCCAGCAGCTGCCGGGCCTGGTCCGCGAGCTGCGCGTCGACGGTCACCGCGTACTGGCCGGCACGCAGCGAGCTGGCGGAGGTGAAGTCCCGCTGCCCACCCGTCATCGCGTGCGCGACAGCGCCGAACACGGCACCCCAGATCGCGCCGATGACGAGGCCGACCAGGATCACCGCCAGCCAGTTGCCGATCGTGAAGATGCCGAACAACAGGCCGATGAACAGCCCGAACCAGGCGCCGGTGCCGGCGCCGAGCAGGGCCGCCCGTCCGGTGGTCATCCGCCCCAGCACCGTCTCCACCAGGGTGAGGTTGGTGCCGATGATGGCGCTGTGCTCCACCGGGAAGCGGTTGTCGGCGAGATAGTCCACCACCCGCTGCGCGGACGGATAGTCCGGATAAGCGCCGATCGTAACGGTTGGTGGGCCGGTCTCCGGACCATTCCCGTCACCGGCTGGTGTCGCCAGGCGACCGGCCGGTCCGGTTGGAAGCAGGTCGCCACCCTGTGTGCCGGGCCGCCAGGCGGCGGCCGGACCCGAAGCTGACGTCATGAGCATCCTCCCTCGGTCAACGTCCCGGGTTCCCGCCCACGCCGAGCGGTAACGCCTACCGCCCGGCTGGCTGCCGTTGCGCCCGGGGAATGCGCGCGGGCCACTCGGGTAGCCAGTCGGGTGGAGAGCGGACAGATCAGCGACTACGGGTTCCTCGCCGACGGCCGCAGCGCGGCGCTCGTGGACACCTCGGGCTCGATCAACTGGTGGTGCCCGGGCCGGTTCGACGCCCCGTCGGTGTTCGGTCGACTGCTCGACGACGGTGCCGGGCACTGGGCTGTCCAACCGGCGATCGACTTCACCGTGCAGCGCCGCTACCTCGACGACGCTCTGGTGCTGCGCACCGAGTTCCGTACCGCTCAGGGGGAGGTCGCGCTGACCGACGCGCTCGCCTTCGAGCCCGGCGCGCGCGGTCACGAGATCGGAGCGCGCTCGCCCCAGGTTCTGGTCCGCAGCCTGCGGGGGCTGTCCGGCGCGGTGCCGATGCGGGTGCTCTACCGGCCCCGCTTCGAGTACGGGCGCGCCATCGCGTACATGGTCGAGCGGGACGACATGCTGGAGGCCATCGCCGGGGCCGCCCGGCTCACGCTGCGCAGCGACGTGCCGTTGAGCTGCGGCGACGGCGAGGCCACCGCGTCGTTCACCGTCGGCGCCGGCACGACGCACAACTTCTCCCTCGGGTACGCCCCGACCTACGACTCGCCCCTGCCGGAGGTGCCGGACGCCGACGAGGCCATCGCCGACACCGTCGCCGGCTGGCGGTCCTGGGCCGACCAGCACGACTACCAGGGCCTCTACCCGGAGCAGGTGCGGCGCAGCCGACTCGTGGTGCAGGGCATGACGTACGGCCCGAGCGGGGCGGTGGTGGCCTCGGTGACCACCTCGCTGCCGGAGGAACTCGGCGGGGACCGCAACTACGACTACCGCTACGTCTGGGTACGCGACTTCAGTCTCACGCTGCGGGCGCTGTGGCGCTCGGCGTGCTTAGCCGAGGTGCAGCGGCAGTTCGCCTGGTTGGGTCGGGCGATGGGCCGGGTCGACGACGAACCGGTGCCCATCATGTACGGGGTGCTCGGCGAGCGGGACCTCACCGAGCATCGACTGGACCAGCTCGGCGGCTACCGCGACAGCCCACCGGTGATGATCGGCAACGACGCGTGGCAGCAGCGGCAGACCGACATCTTCGGCGAGGCGATGGACGCCGCCTGGTTGATGCGCGACAAGCTCAAGCCGATGGACCCGGAGGTGCGGCACGTCCTGCGGGTGCTCGCCGACCAGGCCGGACGGGTCTGGACGCTGCCCGACGCGGGGATGTGGGAGGAGCGCGGCGTCCAACACCACCACGTGTCCTCGAAGGTGCAGTGCTGGGTGGCCCTGGACCGGGCGGTCCGCTTCGGTGACCAGCTCGGCGGGCCGCAGGACGTGGCCCGCTGGGCGGCTGCCCGCGACCAGGTGCGCGCGGAGGTCCTTGAGCGGGGGTGGAGCGAGCGGCTCCAGTCGTACACCGGGAGTTTCGAGTCCGACGAGCTGGACGCGTCGGTGCTGGTGATGCCGTTGGTGGGTTTCCTGCGGGCCGACGACCCACGGATGCGCTCGACGATCCGCGCCGTGGAGCAGGGGCTGTCGCACGACGGGCTGCTGCGGCGCTGGGACGGCGACCCGGCGGGGTTCCTCATCTGCTCGTTCTGGCTGGTGTGCTGCCTGGCGCTTGCCGGTGAGCGGGACCGGGCACACGAGCTGTTCGGTGTGTTGGCGGGGCGGGTCAACGACCTCGGCCTGTTCGCCGAACAGATCGACCCGCTGACCGGGGAGCAGCTGGGCAACTTTCCCCAGGCGTTCTCGCACATCGGCCTGATCAACGCCGCTGGTGTGCTGACCGACGTCGAGCGGGACCCGGTGGCACGGGGACTCGGCATGCCCCCCGCGCACTTCAGCCCGGTGCGTCCCTGACCTGTGCTCTCGCGCGGGGCGCCCCCGTCGCCGGGCGGGCGGCCGGGGCGCGGGGGACAATGGCGGCATGCGGCTGGTGCTCACGGCGGACACCCACCTACCGAAGCGGGCCCGGGACCTGCCCGAGCCGCTGTGGACGGCGATCGAGGCGGCGGACGTGGTGGTGCACGCCGGCGACTGGGTCGACGAGGCGCTGCTCGACGCGATGCTCGCGCGGTCGCGGCGGCTGATCGGCGTGTACGGCAACAACGACGGCCCGGCGCTGCGCGCCCGGCTGCCCGAGGTCGCCCGCGTGGACCTCGACGGCCTGCGGGTCGCCGTGGTGCACGAGACCGGGCCCCGGACCGGGCGCGAGCAGCGCTGCGCGGCGGGCTACCCCGACGTCGACCTGCTGGTCTTCGGGCACTCGCACATCCCCTGGGACACCGAGGCGCCTGGCGGTCTGCGCCTGCTCAACCCCGGCTCACCCACCGACCGCCGCTCCCAACCGCACGCCACCTACCTGGAAGCCGAGATCACCGAAGGTCGCCTGACCAGCGTGCGCCTGCACCGCCTGCCCCGCCCGTGACGACACACACCCCAGCGATCGTGCGCTCGCCGCTGCCGTTCCGTGCCCTGTCGGCCGGTCTGGCGTGACAGCAGGCGCACGATCGCCGGAGTGGGGGAGGGGCTACCGGCCTCGGCCGGTCTCGGCCTGGAGCTCGTCGATCCGCTTGGACGCCTCGGCCTTGGTGAGGTCGTCCGGAAGATGCTCGTCGGCCTCACGGGCGAGCGTCCTCAGGTAGGACTCCTGTGCGGCGGTGGGTGGCTCGTCGCCGGTGACCCACTCGTCCGGGTCCTTGATCGCGCCGCGCGGGTCGGCCTGCTCGTTGCTGCGGTCCGTCATCGTCATCACCCTCTCTTCGAACAGGTGTGCCACTACCCCGATCATCCGTGGTTCATGCCACCCGCCGCCTACGATCAGCCGATGAGTGTGACGGTTGTGGGTGCGGGCATCGCGGGCGTGGCCTGCGCACTGGAGCTGACCCGTGCCGGGGTGCCGGTACGGCTGCGCGAGCGGGGGCACGTCTGCGGCGGCCGGATGGCCAGCAAACGCTTCGCCGGCCGCCCCGCCGACATCGGCGCCGCGTACTTCACCGTCAGCGACCCGGACTTCGGGGTCGTCGTCGATCGGTGGCGCTCCGCCGGCCTGGTCCGGGAGTGGACCGACACCTTCCAGGCGTACGACCGGCAGGGGCGCCACGACGTGCCCGGTCCGATGCGCTTCGCCGCGCCGCGCGGGCTCCGCTCGCTGGTCGAGGACCTGGCCGCCCCGCTGCCACTGACCGTCGACCGGCTGGTGCTCAGCGTCGAGGCCGGGCCTGTCGTGGACGGCGAGGCGTCCGCCGCCGCCGTCCTGGCCATGCCCGGCCCGCAGGCCGCGCTGCTGCTCGACCCGGCCCTCGCCGACGCCACCCGGGCCGTGCAGGCGCAGAGCTGGTCACCTGCGCTCGCCGCCGTGCTGCGCTTCCCGAGCCGCCGCTGGCCCGACTTCGGCGGCGCGTTCGTCAACGACCACCAGGTGCTCAGCCTCGTCTGCGACGACGGCGACCGGCGCGGCGACGGGGCGCCGGTGCTCGTCGCGCACACCGTGCCGGCGTTCGCCAGCGGTCACCTCGCCCAGCCCACCGGGGCCGGGCCGGCGATCGCGCAGGCCGTACGGGACCTGCTGGGGCTGCCCGAGCAGGCCACCGACGTGCACGTGCACAGGTGGACGTACGCGGCCCCGACCGGCGCCGCCGGCGGCGACACCTTCCACCTGGACGCCGACGGGATCGGCCTGGCCGGTGACGCCTTCGGCAAGCCCCGGGTGCAGAGCGCCTGGCGCTCCGGACGGGACCTCGGCCGCGCGCTGGCCGCCCGCCTCGCCTGACGGGTCGTCGCCCGCTTAGCCGTGTCCGGCGGCGGCGACGGGCTGGGCGGAGGCGTCCCGTTCGGCCGGATCGGACGTCCGTTCGCCCTCGCGGTCCAGCAGCTGCATGACC
Source organism: Micromonospora orduensis (assembly GCF_006228125.1). Classification (GTDB taxonomy): domain Bacteria; phylum Actinomycetota; class Actinomycetes; order Mycobacteriales; family Micromonosporaceae; genus Micromonospora; species Micromonospora orduensis. The sequence goes on from NZ_VDFY01000190.1 coordinate 33,821, forward strand.
GGGGTCGCCGTGACGCCGTGCACCACCACCGACACGAGCACCACCAGCCCGACCGTGGCCCAGAGCAGTTCCGCCTGCGGAAAGTCGGCCTTCGTGGTGGCGTACGCGAGGTAGTAGAACGAGCCCACCCCACGGATGCCGAACAGCGAGATCACCCAGTGCTCGGCCGAGCGGCCCGGCGCCCCACGCAGCGACAGCCAGCCCGTCAACGGCCGGATCAGGAACACCAGCGCCAACCCGACCGCCGCCGCCGACCAGGTCAACGGGGCGAGCAGGCCGCCCACGATCGCGCCGCCGAGCAGGAGCAGCAACACCAGCGTGAGCAGTCGTTCGATCTGTTCGGCGAAGTCGTGCAGCACCGCGTGGAACTCGTGGGTCCGCTCCGCCGCCCGGATCGCCCGGGCTGCCACGAACACCGCCAGGAAGCCGTACCCGCCGACCACCTCCACCAGGCCGTACGCCAGGAAGGTGGCGGCCAACGCGAGGAAACCCTCGGCGTGCCGGGCCAGCCGCAGCTTGCTGGGCGCCCGGAAGAAGAGCTTGCCGAGCAGCCAGCCGATGAGCAGGCCGCCACCGACACCGACGGACACCTTCCACAGCACGTCCACGGTGAACCATGTCGCCAGCCAGTCGCCCGGGGCGAGGCTCGTCGAGGCGATGGCGATGGCCGCGTAGACGAACGGGAACGCCAGCCCGTCGTTGAGGCCGGCCTCGGAGGTCAACGCGAAGCGGACCTCGTCCTCGGAGTCCTCGACATCGGTCGGTTCGCCGACCTGCACGTCGGCGGCGAGCACCGGGTCGGTCGGGGCCAGCGCCGCGCCCAGCAGCAGCGCCGCCGCCGGCACCAGGCCCGCCCACCACCAGCCGAGCAACGCGACCGCCGCGATGCACAGCGGCATCGCGATGGCCAGCAGCCGCCAGGTCGACGACCAGCGGACCCAGCTCAACGGGCGGTCGATCTTGAGGCCGGCGCCCATCAGGGCGACGATCACGCCGATCTCGGTCAGGTGGGTGGTAAGCGTCGGATGGGCCAGCGGGTCCGGTGTGGGCAGACCCACCGGCAGCAGGAAGACCAGCATGCCGAGGGCCAGAAAGGCGATCGGCATGGACAGTGGACGCTGCTCCAACACCCGGGGCAGGATGCCCGCGAGCAGAGCGCCAAGGCCCACCAGCGCGAACGCCACGTCTACCGGCTCCACCATGCCACCCTCCACCCGCGCCCACGGGTTGCGGGCAGGTGGTGACAGACCATGCCCCGCCGGAACTCCGGCTATGCGTACGCGCCCCGACCAACCCGAGTGGGCTTCACCTCGCCTGGGTCAGGGGAGAGTCGGACAGCTCGGCGAGCAGGGCGGCCGGGTCGTCGTACACCGCCACCGCCCCGGCGCCGGCCAGCTCACCGCGGCTGGTGCCGCCGCAGGTCAGGCCCACACACGGGATGTCGAGCTTGCCGGCCGCCGCGACGTCCCACACCGAGTCGCCGACGAAGACCACCCGCTCGGCGGCCAGCCCGGACTGCTCCAGTGCGGCGACCAGGATGTCCGGGGCCGGCTTGCTCTGCTCCGCGTCCGCCGAGGAGGTGACCGTGTCCACGACGTCGTCGGCGCCCAGCGCCCGGCGTAGCGCGCCGACCTCGTGCTCCGACGCGCTGGTGGCCAGCACCACCCGCAGGCCCCGCTCGGCGCAGGCGCGCAGCAGGTCCGCCGCCCGGGGCAGCGGTGTGAGGCGTTCCCAGTACTCGGCGTACAGGGTGTCGTGCGCGTCGCGCAGCTTCGTGTCGGCGTCGCGGTCGCGCTCCGGGCCCAGCAGATGATCGAGGAGCTTGTCCGCGCCCATCCCGATCGACCGGTGCACGGTCGCCATCGGCACCGGATGGTCGGTCTGGCGCAGCGCCTCCCACCAGGACACGGTGTGCAGGTAGGTGGTGTCGACGAGGGTGCCGTCGACGTCGAAGAGGACGCCCGCGGGGCGGTCAGTGGCCATGCGCGTCCCCCTACCCGCTGCGGGGTCGGCTGATTCGTGCGGACGCCCGCTACGTCAGCGGCGCTCGACGGCCGGAACGAGGATCTCGAACCAGACCGTGGAGCCGCGGACCGTCGGATCGGTGCCCCAGGCGTCGCTGAGCTGCTCGATCAGCCCGAGACCGCGACCCCGACTGCTCAACGTGTCGGTGCGGGTACGGGTCACGGTCCCCCGGGTGCCGGTGTCGGCGACCGAGACCAGCAGCCGCTCCGGGCTGAGGTCGATCTCCACCCGGGCGGCGGTGCCGGCGTGCAGGAGGGCGTTGGTGGTCAACTCGCTCGTGCAGAGCACCGCCGCGCCGATCACCGACTCGGGCACCTGCCACTCGGTGAGCTGGCCGGTCATCCAGTGCCGGACCCGGCTCGGCGCGGTCGGCTCCGCCGGCACCTCCATGCTCGCCGATCGGCTCGGCTTGAGCGCGTGCTCGACCGCCAGGACGGCCACGTCGTCCTCGGTGCCACCGGGCACGGCGGCGGTGGCCACCGCGCACAGCGCGCGCGGATCACTGCTGCCGGCCTTCGCGAGCGCGTCGACGAGGGAGTCCAGCCCGGCGGTGAGGCTCTGCCGACGGCGCTCCACCACACCGTCGCTGAAGAGCAGCAGGGTGTCGCCGGGACGGAACGGCACGGTGGCGGTGACCGGCCGGCCGCCGAGCCCCAGCGGAGGGCCGGCCGGCAGGTCCACGTACTCGGCGCGGGAACGGCCGTCCGGGTCGCTGCGGCGGATCAGCGGGGCCGGATGACCGGCGCTGGCGAGGGTGACCTGCCGGCGGTCCGCGTCGACGACCCCGAACACCACGGTGACGAACAGTTCGTCGGTACCGGCCTCCGCGCCCAGGCTGGTCACCAGCCGGTCCAGTCCGGCCAGCACCGCGTCCGGGGCCGGGTCGGCCAGGGCCAGCGCCCGCAGGGCCGCGCGGACCTGTCCCATCCGTGCCGCCGCCTGCACGTCGTGCCCGGCGACGTCGCCCAGCACCACGCCGAGGTCGCCGGTGGGCAGCAGGAACGCGTCGTAGAAGTCCCCGCCCGCGGCGTTGCCGTCCACCCCCGGGTCGTAGCGGGCCGCGATCCGCAGTCGGGGCAGGTCCGGCAGGTGCGCCGGCAACATGCTGCGTTGCAGCAACTGGGCGGTGCCGTGCTGGGTCTCGAAGCGACGGGCCCGCTCGGCCGCCTGGCCGATCAGCTCGCAGGAGGCGGCCAGCAACGCCCGCTCAGCGGCCGACCAGGCATGTGTCGCCTGAAAGCCGACCGCCAGCCCGCCACGCACCACCGAGGTGCCCAGCGGCAGGGCCGCCATCGACCGGATCTTCTGATCGTGGCGGTCGACCGCGGTCTCCCGCAGCGGCTGCCCGTCCCGCAGGAACGACGGATCACCGGCCCGCGCCACCCGCACCACCGGGGCCGACCAGTCCGCCGGTACGCGCCGCCACAGCGGCGGGAGACGCTCGTCGGCCTCGTCCATCAGCTCGCCGCGTACCCGGCGCACGGTCCGCCAACCGCCGCCGCCCTCGTCGACAGCGAACGCCACCTGGTCGGCGTCGAAGGTGTTGATCGTGTGCCGCAGCGCCACCCGGGCCACGTCGTCGAGGGTGAGCGTGCCGGCGAGCGCGGCGGCCACCTCGCTGAGGCTCTGCAACTGCTCGGTGACGTGGGTGGTCTCGGCGGCCACCGTCAACATGCCGACGATCCGCCCGGCGCTGTCCCGCACCGGCGAGTAACCCCGGGTGAAGACCGCCTGCTCCGCCACGGCGGAGTGCTCCCGCACCAGGGGGACTGTCGACTCCTTCTCCAGGAACGACACGCCCTGCCGGTAGGTCCGCTCGATCACCTCACCGACGCCGGGCAGCGCCCAGACCTCCGCGTACACCTCGGCGGCCGGGCGGCCGAGGGCGCCGGGGTGTCTACTGCCCAGCAGCTCGGCGTACCCGGCGTTGTAGAGCAGCACGAGGTCGTCGCCGTACGCCAGTGCCATAGGCATCGGTGAGGCGAGGATCAGCTCGACCACGGCCCGGACCGACGGGTCCCATGCCTCGGGTGGGCCCAGCGGGGTGCCGGCCCAGTCGTGGGCGAGCACGCCGGCGTCCGCCCCCGCTTCCGTGGATGCGCCGGGGACCGGAGTTGCTGGCGTGGGGACTCGCCCGACCGTTCCTGGCATGTCCGCAGCCTATCCGGCCCCGCGAGAACGGCATCCGATCATGGCGGCGGGTCGTCGTGGGCTCCGCCGTGGTGACTGTTCGGCCAGTTCAGGGCCCTTCTCCTATGGCTTGTCGGAAAAAACTCCGCGAGCCGCGCGGACTGCCGCACCCCCGGCCGGGTATGCGCCCGGCGCAGTCCATGCGACAGGAGGGACGTCATGCTGAAAACCCTCGCGGTCCGGCAGGCCGACATCGGCGATGCCATCGCCGACACCTGGAGGTCGGTGCTGCTCTTCATCCCGAAGGCAGTGGCCTTCATCGTCATCCTCGTGGTCGGCTGGCTCATCGCCAGAGCCGTCCTCAAGATCGTGGATACGGTGCTAGAACGGGTGCGCTTCGACGAAGCGGTCGAACGCGGAGGCATCAAACGGGCCCTGGAGAGAACGAAGTACGACGCCAGCGACATTCTGGCCAGACTGGCGTACTACGCGGTACTGCTGTTCACTCTGCAGTTCGCCTTCGGAGTCTGGGGTCCCAACGCGATCAGTGACCTGATCAGCGGCGTGGTGGCCTGGCTGCCGCGGGCCTTCATCGCGATCGTCATCGTGGTGGTGGCGGCCGCGATCGCCAACGCCGTCCGGGATCTGGTCACCGGGGCGCTGGGCGGGCTCTCGTACGGCAAGGTCCTGGCCGACCTGACGGCGATCTTCATCATCGCCCTCGGCGTGATCGCCGCGCTGAACCAGGTGGGCATCGCCACGACGGTGACCACCCCGGTGCTGATCGCGGTGCTCGCCACGGTGGCCGGCATCCTGATCGTCGGTGTCGGTGGTGGTCTGGTGAAGCCGATGCAGAAGCGCTGGGACGGCTGGCTGGACCGGGCTGCGAGGGAAGCCCGGGCGGTGCAGCAGCAGCGTCAGGCCACGGCGGCCGGGCGTAGCGACATGGAGCGGCAGATGGCCGACCGTGGCGGCGACCGCACCCAGGCCATGCCCCGGGTCGACGAGGCCCAGCAGTACCGCTCGTAGGTGACGCGCCGGCAGGCTCGGAACCGAAGAAGGGGGCGTTCGCGCTGCGGCGCGGACGCCCCCTGCCTGCGGCTCAGGCCCCGTCGAGCGATCGGGCCAGCGCGCAGACGGCGAGCAGTCGGGCGAGCGGCCACTCCGGCTCACTCCAGTCCACCGGGCCGCGCGGCGGGGTCCACCCGTGCTCCAGAGCCGCCTCGCGCAGGCCCTCGGCGTAGCCGGCGAGGGACGCGGCCGTGAGGGGCTGCCGGTCGCCGTCGAGGCTGTCCCGTACGGCCGCGGCGTGCTGGTCGACGAGGGCGAGCAGCCCGGGGCGGGTGGCGGCCGCGGCGAGCCCGACGGTGCCCACGGAGACGGTGAGGGCGGCCAGGGTGGACCGCGCCGAGTCGACGGCGGTACGGGAGGCGACCCGGGTGAACGGCACACGCATGGTGACCGAGGCTAACCGACAGGTGAGCGGGCCGGCCTCGGCCGCTCGGCGGTGTCGGCCACGCCACCGGACGACCCCGGGCTGGCCGCGAGGGTTGATCCGGCACAGACGGGGCAGCAGGAGAACCACGGCACACACCAGAGCGCGGAGGCACCGATGGGACAGCGAGCGGACGCGCCGGACGAGCGGCACCGCCGGCCGGACGGGGTGAGCGACGAGACGGTCGCCGCCCTGGGCAAGCTCAGCGAGGCGCTGGAGTGCGTGGAGAGGGCCCGGGGGCACCTGTACTCGCTGCACCAGCTGATCGGGCACGCCGACCTGATGCTCGACGAGGCCGTGGAGCGGTTCCGCGCGGCCGGGCACCAGCAGCTCGCCGACCGGATCGCCACCGAGCTGGTGGGCCGCAACGTCATCGCCGGGCGGTGGACGTTCCAGATCGTCGAGGACTTCGACGACGGCTACCACGCGCTGTTCCGGGAGCTGGACCAGCAGGCCCGGGACGAGTTGGTGGGTGGGCGGCGGCACCTCTACGAGGCCGAGATGAAGGAGCGCCGCCGCAGCCGGGGCAGGCCGGGGCACGAGGCCCGGCCGGCAAGCGGCGGCTAGTCGCCGGTCGCGCCGGTGGGCCGGCGCCGTGTCGCGTCGTCAGCGATGATCACGGTGGCCACCATCAGCGCGACGCAGAGGCTGAACAGCCAGGAGTCGTCGGAGACGAGTCGGGCCGAGACCGGCGCCTGGAGCGCGGCGAGCAGGAAGCCGAGCCAGGCGAGCCGGCGCTGACGCGTGGAGAGGATTCCGGAGCCTTGATGCATTCCGAAATTCTTACGCGAATCAACCGGGTTGCCGTCCTCCGATCGGCCGATTCTGGATGAGCTGTCCGTTTTCTCGACCGTCCGGACACCACTTCTTGTCGCGGGAGGCCCGTGGCCGGCGATGACGGTAAGGTGCGCCTGCGGCAGGATGCTGTCCCGTGCCCACTGCGCCCGCGCCCCGCGCGTCACTGCTGCTGCTGGCCTACCTTGCGTTCGTCAGTCTCGGCCTGCCGGACGGGCTGCTCGGCGTCGGCTGGCCCTCGATCCGGGCGGACTTCGACGTGCCGACCAAGGCGGTGGGGTTGCTGCTCACCGCCGGCACCGTCGGCTACCTGACCTCCAGCGTGCTGGCCGGGTTCACGCTCGCCCGGGTCGGGGTGGGCGCGCTGCTCGCCGGCAGCACCCTGCTGGCCAGCCTGGCGCTGACCGGCTACACGGTGAGCCCGGGGCTCGCCGTGATCGTCGGCTGCGCGCTGCTGCTCGGGCTGGGCTCCGGCGCGATCGACTCCGGGCTCAACGCGTACGCCGCCGGGGCGTTCGGCCCGCGACACATGAACTGGATGCACGCGTTCTTCGGCCTGGGTGTGGCGATCGGCCCGCTGATCATGACCGGTGCGTTGAGCGCCGGGCTGGCCTGGCGCTGGGGGTACGGCATCGTGGCCGCCGCCCAACTCGCCCTCGCCACCGCGTTCGCGCTCACCGTGCGCGCCTGGCGCCGCGCACCCACCGATCCGGGCGCCGCGCCGGCGCCGACCACACCGGCGGTCCGCGTGCCGGTACGCGCCACGCTGCGGTTGCCGGCGGTCTGGTCGGGGACGGTCGGCTTCGCGCTGTACGTGGCGATCGAGGTGTCCGCCGGGCTGTGGGCGTTCCTGCTGCTCACCGAGGGGCGCGGGCTCAGCGGCGCGGTCGCCGGCGGCTGCGTGTCCGCGTACTGGGGGAGTCTCTTCGTGGGCCGGGTGGTGCAGGGCGTGGTGGCCGAGCGGCTGGGCACCCGACTCGTGCTGCGCGCCAGCCTGGCCGGGATGGTCGTCGGGGCGGCGCTGATCGCCGTACCCGGGTCGGCGGCCCTGGCCGTCGTCGGCCTGGTCGTGGTCGGCTTCGCCGCCGCGCCGGTGTTCCCGCTGCTCACCCTCACCACCGCCGACCGGGTCGGCGCGGCCCACGCGGACCGCGCCATCGGCCTCCAGATCGGCGCCGCCGGGCTGGGCGCCGCGCTCGTCCCCGGTGTGCTCGGCGTCCTGATCGACGCCCTGTCGGTGCAGGTGCTCGGCCCGGCCCTGGTGGTGCTCGCGGTGGCGCTGTTCGTGCTGTACGAGCTGGGTGCCCGCCGTCCCACCCGGCCGGTCGGACGCCCCGGGCCCGAGTCGGCTCAGCCGTTGTCCGGTCCGGTACGGCCGGTGGTGGAGGGACGGTAGGCGCGCTCCGGGTCGGTCGGCTCCCGGCCGGCGCCCCGGGCCTGCCCGGCGCGGTCCGCCGCCGCCGGTCCGTGCCCGAACGCGGCCTCCTCGCCGGCGTCGTTGCCGGTCACGTCGTCGGCCTGCCCGTCGAGGCTGGAGCCCGACACGGCGCGTTCCAACTCCTCCAGCGGGAGTCGTTCCTCGTCCCGCCACACCCTGTTGTCGTCGGTCATGCCCTCAGCCGTACCCGGGCGCGATGATCGCAAACGGCGCCGCGCGGGCGGGCTCGGACACGGCGATGGCCGCCGGGAACTCCGGCGGCCATCGCGTGGGTGCTACTCGGGGTCACGGCTGCGGGCGGTCCACCGACCCGCGCCAGGCGCCGGTCTCCTGACCGCGCCGCTCGATGAAGGTCTTGAACCGCTCCAGGTCGCCCTTGGCCCGCCGGTCGACGATGCCGAGCTTGTCGCCGGCCTGCTCGACCACCCCGTGCGGCTCGAACTCGAGCTGGAGGGTGACCCGGGTCTTGTCCTCGTCCAGGCGGTGGAAGGTCACCACACCGGCCTGCTGCGTACCGCCTGTGGAACGCCAGGCCACCCGCTCGTCGGGCAGCTGCTCGGTGATCTCGGCGTCGAACTCCCGCTTCACCCCGGCGATGTCCACCGTCCAGTGGGTCATCGTGTCGGAGAGCTGCCGGACCTCCTGCACACCCTCCATGAACTGGGGGAACTCCTCGAACTGCGTCCACTGGTCGTAGGCGGTGCGGACGGGTACGGCAACGTCGACGTGTTCGGTAACGCCACTCATCTGGGGAACCTCCTTCGGCCGGTGAGCGCGCGGATCGGGGGCGATCCCTGCCTCACCAGCGGGTTGTCTCGTTCTTGTGGCCGAGCGCGGCCCACACCTCGGAGACGGTCTGGTACTCGGTGCCCTCGGGCAACCGCTCCAGGGCCGCCACGATGTCGTCCGGCGCCTCGTTCTCGCGGGCGCTGGCGATGAGGACGAGGCGGTCGCCCGGCAGGGCGCTCATCGAGATGAATCGGCCGAGCCGGCTGCGCTGCTCGACATCCGTGGAACTCATCCCCTGCGGGGTGCCGGTGCGCAGGTCGCCGGCCGGGGCGGTCGTCGTCTCCGGCTGGTCCTCGCCCGCCGGTTCCGGGACCCGCGACTCGTCGACCCGAGAGCCGCCGGTCCCCGGCCCCTGTACGAGGCCGCTGACCTCCTGGCTCATCTGCTCGTCAATCCTCGGTCCGTGCTTGCTGTTGCCACGCTCCATGCCTTCTGCGCTACCCGACGCCAGGGCCGGTAAACCGGAACCCGACCACGAAGCGGCCCCCGGACCGGACATCCGGGCACGGCGGTTCAGTCGTCGGCGGGCTTGCGGGGCGGCAGCACCGGTTCCTCCGGGTCCGGGTCGCCGGCCTGCAACTGCCGCCCCCGCTGCACCTCGGCGTTGATCTGCACGCCCAGCATCAGCGCCGAGTTCGACAGGTAGAGCCAGACGAGGAAGGCGATGGCCGCGCCCAGGCTGCCGTATGTCGCGTCGTACGAGGCGAAGTTGGCCACGTACAGACCGAAGCCGAAGGAGACCAGCGCCCAGGAGACGAGCGCCACCGCGCCGCCCGGGGTGAGCCAGCGGAACCGGGGCTGGCGCACGTTCGGGGCGATCCAGAACAGCAGCGACAGCAGCGCCATCATGATCATGGCGAGGACCGGCCACTTCGCCACGCTCCACACCGTGCGGGCCAGGCCACCGGCGTTGACCAGGTCGCCGACCGCGTCGGTGACCGGGCCGCTGACGATCAGCCCGAGGGCGACCACCGCGAGGAGCACCAACGTGATCGCGGCCAGACCGATCTGCAGCGGCCGCAGCTTCCACACCGCCCGGCCCTCGGTCACCCCGTAGATGGCGTTCGAGGCCCGCGTGAACGCCCCGATGAAGCCCGACGCCGACCACAGCGCACCGAGCAGACCGAAACTCAGCAGCAGCTTGGGATTGCTCTGCTCGACCACCACCGACCGGATCACCCCGACCACGCCACCCTCGTCGTCGGTCAGCACCGACCCGGCGCCCACCTGGTCGGCGAGGTCGACCACCGTGTCGACGGTCTGTTCGCCGGAGGACACCAGGCCGACCAGGGCCACCACCACGATGGCGGACGGGAAGAGCGCCAGAACGCCGTAGTACGTCAACGCGGCGGCCCAGTCCGAGCAGTTGTCGGTGACGAAGTTCCGCACGCTGCGGACCAGCACGCCACGCCAGGTCCGCCAGTTGAGCTGGCGCACCCGCCGGGGCAGCCGCGCGCCGGAGGCGCCGCCGAGGGTCGTACCCGACTCAGTGGTCGTCATGCCGCTCCCATGTGCGCCCGGCCGCCGGATGACCGGTCGTCCGGTCGGGCCTGGCCGGCCGGTACCCCAGCCGGGAAATCGGCAAACCCGCCCGGCGGTTTGCCCGCGGGCGTCAGGGGAACGGCAGGGGAATCTGACCGACACGGAGGAGGACGAGATGCCCGGGCGCGAGGACATGCCCAGCACGCTGCGACGCTCCCCGGACAAGGCGCAGCGCACCTGGGAGAAGACGCACGACTCGGCGGTGCAGACCTACGGCGAGGGGGAGCGGTCGCACCGCACCGCCTTCGCGGCGGTGAAGCACGAGTTCGAGAAGGTGGGCGACCACTGGGAGCCCAAGGGCCGCAAGGGCCCGAGCGACGCCCAGGCGGCAGGCGGTGGACCGGAACGCCGCGCGCCCACCGCGGGCGGGGTGGACGCCAACGCCAGCAAGGACCACCTGATGTCGGTGGCCCGTAAGCTGGACGTGCCCGGCCGGTCCAGCATGACCAAGCCGGAGCTGGTCAAGGCCATCGAGAAGGCCAACGACCGCGCGACCCGCAAGGCCCGCGGCGACTGACCACCCACGACGGTACGCACGGGCGGACGCGGCACACCCGCGTCCGCCCGTGCCTCGTCACCAGTGCCCGCCGGCCGGCGCCTCGATGTGCACCGCCTTGGTGGCCGTGAACTCGTCCAGCAGCTCCGGGCCGTAGCCGAAGCCCTGCCCGCTGGCACCGCGTGGATGCGCGGCGCCGCCCGGCGCCCCGCCGAACACCGAGTTGATCTTCACCGTGCCCACCGGCAGCTCCCGCCACGCCCGCTGCGCGTGGCTCATCGAGGCGGTGAGCACCGTGGCGGCCAGCCCGTACGGGGAGTCCGCCGCGCAGCGCAGCGCCTCCTCGTACGAGTCGACGACCACCACCGGGGCGACCGGCCCGAACGTCTCCTCCCGCACCAGCGGCATGTCGTGCCGGCAGTCGGTGACCACGGTGGCGGGGTAGAACGCCCCCGGCCCGTCCGGCACCTCCCCGCCGACGCGTACCCGCGCACCCGCGGCCACGGCGGCCGCAACCTGCCCGTGCACGTGGTCCCGGTGCCGCCGGTCGACAAGCGGACCGAGCTCGGTGTCCGGGTTCCGCCCCGGTCCGGTCCGCAGCGCGCCCGCCCGTCGCACAAGCGCCGCCACGAAGTCCTCGGCCACGTCCCGGTGCGCGTAGATGCGTTCCACCGCGACGCAGATCTGCCCGGCGTTGGCGAACGCGCCGAGCGCCGCCTGCTCCGCCGCCCACTCCGGATCCACGCCCGCGTCGACCACGAGGGGGTCGCTGCCACCGTTCTCCAGCAGCACCTTCGCGCCGGTGCCGGCCGCCGCCGCGGCGATGGCCCGTCCGGTCGCCGTGGAGCCCACGTGCGCCACCACGTCGACCTCCTGGGCGGCCAGCGCCGCACCGACCTGCGGACCGCCGGTGAGCAGCGACAGCACCCCGGCCGGCAGCGCCCCGTCCAGCGCCCGCGCCAGCAGCCAACCCGTCGCCGGCGTCCGCTCGCTGGGCTTGTAGAGCACCACGTTGCCGGTGACCAGGGCCGCGCCGAGCAGCCCACAGGAGACCGCCACCGGGTCGTTCCACGGGGTGATCGCGGCCACCACGCCGCGCGGCTGCGGAGTCATGAAGTCCAGCGCGTCCCCCGCGCCGTTGAGCGTCCGTCCGCCGCGCAGCGGGGCCAGCTCCGCGTACTGTCGCAGGGTGCCGATGCCCGCCTCGACGCCGCCGCGGGCGTCCGCCAGGGGTTTGCCCATCTCCGCCGTGACCACCGCCGCCAACTCGTCGGTGGCCGCGGCGACCGCGTCCGCGGCCCGGTGCAGCGCCGCCGCCCGTGCGGCCGGCGCGGTCGCCGCCCACTCCGCCGCCGCGCCGCGCGCCGCCTGTGCCGCCTTGCCGACCTCGTCGGCCGTGGCCACCGGCGCCGTGCTGACCGGCGAACCGTCCGCCGGGTCGTGCACGACCAGCTCACCGCCGTCGCCGCCCGCACCCCACACCCCGCCCACCAGCTGCGCAATCGTGTACATGCGGCGCTGGATGCCCCGGCCCGGGCGAGGCAAACGCGTTTCGCCCGGTTGCGCGCCGGGTAGCCGGATCGGATGACTACCACCGGCGCGCAGAGCGCGGACGCCGTCGTCGTCGGGGCCGGTCACAATGGCCTGGTCGCGGCCAACCTGCTGGCCGACGCCGGATGGGACGTGGTGGTGCTGGAGGCCACCGCCGTGCCCGGTGGCGCCGTCCGCTCCGCCGAGGTGACCGCGCCCGGCTACCTCAGCGACCTCTACAGCTCCTTCTACCCCCTGGGGTACGCCTCGCCGGTGCTGCGCGGGCTCGACCTGGGCCGGCATGGCCTGTCCTGGCGGCACGCCCCGGACGTGCTGGCGCACCTGCTGCCCGACGGACGGGCCGCGGTGATCAACCGGGATCCGGACGTCACCGCCGCCTCTCTGGAGCAGTTCGCCCCGGGCGACGGCAAGCGCTGGCTCAACGCGTACACCGACTGGCTCGACGTGGCCGAGCCGATGCTGGACACCATCACCGCACCGTTCCCGCCGGTACGCGGCGGGCTGGGTCTGTTGCGCCGGCTGCGGATCGCCGGCGCGCTACGGCTGGCCCGTCGGCTCGTGGTGCCGGTGCGCAAGCTCGGCGACGAACTCTTCGACGGCCCCGGCGGGCCGGCGCTGCTGGCCGGCTGCGCCCTGCACACCGACCTGTCCCCGGAGGAGGCCGGCTCCGGGGTGTACGGGTGGCTGCTGGCCATGCTCGGGCAGCAGGTCGGCTGGCCGGTGCCCGACGGCGGCGCGCAGCGGATCACCGACGCGCTCGTCGCCCGCCTCCAGGAGCGCGGCGGGGCGATCCTCTACGGCGCCCAGGTCGACCGGGTGCTCACCGCCCGAGGTCGGGCGATGGGCGTCCGTACCGTCGGCGGGGCGCTGTGGCGGGCCCGGCGGGCCGTGCTCGCCGACGTCCCGGCCCCCGCGCTCTACCTCGACCTGGTCGGCGCGGCGGCGCTGCCGTCCCGGCTGGTCGAGGACCTGGCGCACTTCCGGTGGGACGGCTCGACGCTCAAGGTGGACTGGGCGCTCTCCGCGCCGGTGCCGTGGACGAACCGGCAGGTCGCCGGCGCGGGCACCGTGCACCTCGGCGCGGACCTGGACGGGCTCACCCACTACGCCGGCGAGCTGGCCCGGGGCGAGCTGCCCCGCGACCCGTTCCTGCTGGTGGGGCAGATGTCGGTGGCCGACCCGAGTCACTCCCCGCCGGGCACCGAGTCGTTGTGGGCGTACACCCACCTGCCGTTCCGGCGGGACTGGCGGGCCGACGACGTCGTCGGGCACGTGCAGCGGATGGAGGACGTGTTGGAGGCGGCGGCTCCGGGCTTCCGGCAGCTGATCGTGGGCCGGCACGTGGCCGGGCCGGCCGACCTGGAGAAGCAGAACCCGAGCCTGGTCGGCGGTGCGATCGGTGGTGGCACGGCCGCCGCGTACCAGCAGCTGTTCCTGCGTCCGATCCCAGGCCTGGGCCGGGCGGACACCCCGGTGGACCGGCTCTTCCTGGCCAGTTCGTCGGCGCACCCCGGTGGCGGGGTGCACGGCGCACCCGGCGCGAACGCTGCCCGCGCGGCGCTGGCCCGCGACCGCGCGCTCACCGGCCGCGCCTACGCGGCAGCCATCGCGAAAGCCCACCAGGCGGTCTACCCCACCTGACCCGCCCCCGCCCCGGCCTCGGTGATCAAGAGGTTCGCGTCAGATTTCGGCGTGCTGATGACGCAAACCTCTTGATCACCCGCGAGATGAGGGGTGGGTGGAGTGGGTCAGCGGGTGATGTTGCGGTGCTTGTTGCGGAGGCGGAACGGCATCAGGGCGCTCTCGATCTTGGTGGCGGTGGTCATCTTCGACTCGCCGTCGCGCCGCTCCTCGAAGCGGATCGGCACCTCCAGGATGGTGTGCCCCAGCTTGGTCGCCAGGTAGTGCATCTCCACCTGGAAGCTGTAGCCGTTGGACTGCACCCGGTCCAGGCCGATGTCCCGCAGGGCGTCCGCCCGCCAGATCTTGAAGCCGGCCGTCAGGTCCCGGATCCGCACCCGCAGCAGGGTGTGCACGTACAGGTTCGCCCAGCCGCTGAGCGCCCGGCGGTACAGCGGCCAGTTCTCGTCCAGCTCGCCACCGGGCACGTACCGGGAACCGATCACCACGCCGGCCTGGGTGGAGAGCAGGGCGCCCAGCATCCCCGGCAGCGCCTCCGGCGGGTGCGACAGGTCGGCGTCCATCTGGGCCACGTACTCGGCGCCACCGTCGAGGGCACGCCCGATCCCGTCCACGTAGGCCCGGCCCAGGCCCTCCTTGCCGGCCCGGTGCACCACCTCGATCCGATCCGGGTGCTCGATGGCCAACTTGTCGGCCACCTCGCCGGTGCCGTCGGGGGAGTTGTCGTCGGCGACGAGGATGCGCAGCCCCGGCAGCGGCAGCGCGAGCAGCCGCTCGACCAGCGCCGGGAGGTTGCCCGCCTCGTTGTAGGTGGGCACCACGACGGTCAGGCGTGCGTCCCGCCACGGCGACGGCAGCTGCACGGGCTCGATCATGTCGGACATCCTCGGTTTGCGGACAGGGCTACCTGAGAGGGTATCCAGTTGTCGCGCCCGAGTGGAAAACGCTCCCCTTCCGGGCGTTGCGGGCGAGGTCATCCCAATGGCGGCGGGTGCCCACAGCGCGGGTCAACGCAGTCGCCGGGCCACGGCGGTGAGGGCCAGCGCCACACCGGCGAGCGCGACTCCGGACAGCTCCGGCTTGTGGGTGCCGACCCACAGCGCCGCCGAGCGGTCGCGCGCCCGGTCCACGAACACGCCCGCCGCGCCCCGGTCCCGGTCCTCGTCGCCGGGGTGGTCCAGGTTGTCCCGCCACGTGCCGGGGTCTATCTTCTCGCCGGTCTGCTGGCTGTCGTACCCGTCGCGGGCCAGCTTCCGGTCGAGCAGCCCGGGGATCAGGATGTCGCCGAGGCGGGCACGCCAGGTCGGACCGCCGACGTTTAGTTCCCGGGGGCCGTGGTCGGCGGCCCAGACGATCGCGCGGGCGGCCACCTCCGGCGCGAAGATCGGCGGCACCGGCTGCGGATGCCGGGGCAACCGGGTACGCACCCAGGAGAACTGTGGCGTGTTCACCGCGGGCAGCTGCACCATCGACAGCTTCACCCCCGGGCAGTCGTGCAGCAGCTCGGCCCGCAGGGAGTCGTTGAACCCCTGGACGGCGTGCTTGCTCGCGCAGTACGCCGACTGCAACGGGATCCCCCGGTACGCCAGCGCGGAGCCCACCTGCACGATCGCGCCCCGGCCGTGCGCGCGCATGTGCCGCAGCGCGGCGAGGGTGCCGTGCACCGTGCCCAGGTAGGTGACCTCGGTGACCCGGCGGAACTCGCGGGCCGGGATCTCCCACGCCGGTGCGAACACCGACACCATGGCGTTGTTGATCCACACGTCGATGCCGCCCCA
Organism: Micromonospora orduensis; assembly: GCF_006228125.1. Lineage (GTDB taxonomy): Bacteria > Actinomycetota > Actinomycetes > Mycobacteriales > Micromonosporaceae > Micromonospora > Micromonospora orduensis. Next base: position 49,501 of record NZ_VDFY01000190.1, read on the forward strand.
GCGGTGCACGACGTCGTCGGCGGCCTGCTGCACCGCGCCCGCGTCCGCCACGTCGACCCGGTAGACGCGCACGTCGGCGGCACCGCGCAGCCGGCAGTCCCGCTCGGCGGCGGCCAGCCCGGCCTCGCCCCGGGCCAGCAACGCCAACCGGGCGCCCCGGGCCGCGTACGCCTGCGCCACCGCCCGGCCCACGCCGGCGCTCGCGCCGGTCACCACCACGGTCTGCGTCACGGTCACCCCTTCTGCCGGGTGGCGATGTCGGACAGCCGGTTCAGCGTCTCCCGGTTACGCAGGTGCAGCACCAGGTCGTTGGCCTTGTTGCGGATCCAGCGCAGCGGGCCGGCGGCGAAGTCCTCCCCGAGCCGGACCCGGGTGGCGCCGTCGCCCACGGGTTCCAGGGTGAACGACACGATCGCCTCGCCGGCCGGCCACAGACCGGCCCGCAGCACGAGCCGGCGCGGTGGTTCGCAGGCCAGCACCGTGGAGGCGTCCTGCAACGAGAACGGCCACGGGCCGGCCCGGTGGTGCAGCTGAGTGCCCACTCTCGGCCACGCGTCGTCGACGTCCCGCATGTGTGCCGTGCCGACCACCCAGTCGCTGTACGTCCACCCGTCGGCCAGCACGTCGAAAACCTGCTGCGGGGGAGCTTCGATCACTTTCTCCACAATCGCCACTGGACTCCCGTACCCACGCGGCGGTGGGGCTAACGACCTGCGGGTTAGCTTCTCCGGGGCGGCGGGTAAGGCGGACGCGGGGCACCGCTTGCGGCGCTGGCCCACCGCGTCCACGGCGACGTTTACTCCTCGGGGCGCAGGGAACCCGCCGCCTGTGCGACAGGACCAGGAGGATCCGGATCAGCGCAGGTCAGCCCGGGTGTACGCCCGCGCTGGCCAGGCCTGGTCCGGGCCCGTCGGGAGCCCCTGCGGGGTCCTGTACGACGCCGTGCTGCTCGACCGGGACGGCACCCTGATCGAGGACGTGCCGTACAACGGTGATCCGGAGAAGGTGCGGCCGGTGCCGGGCGCGCGGGTGGCGCTGGACCGGTTGCGGGCGGCCGGCCTGCGACTGGCGGTCGTGACCAACCAGTCGGGTCTGGCCCGTGGCTACTTCACCGAGGAGCAGATGCGGGCGGTGCACGCCCGCGTCGAGGAGCTGCTGGGCCGCTTCGACGCGTGGTTGGTCTGCCCGCACGACGACGCCGACGGGTGCGACTGCCGTAAACCGGCGCCGGGTCTGGTGCACGCCGCCGCCCGACAGCTGGGCACGAGCGCGTCACGGTGCGTCATGGTCGGCGACATCGGCCGGGACGTCGCCGCCGCGCTGGCCGCCGGCGCGGCGGGGGTGCTGGTGCCCACACCGGTGACCCGGCCGGAGGAGGTCGCCGCCGCCGGGTGGGTGGCCGCCGATCTGCCCTCGGCGGCGCGGGAGATCCTGCGCCGCCAGGAGGCGGTACGCCCCGAGCCGGCCGGTGCGCGGGTCGGGACGGCGTTGGTGGTGCGGTCAGACTCGGCCGGGGACGTGCTGGTCACCGGGCCGGCGATCCGGGCGGTGGCGGCGAGCGCGCAGCGGGTGGTGCTGCTGTGCGGGCCGCGGGGCCGAGCCGCCGCCGAGCTGCTGCCCGGCGTCGACGAGATCATCGAACACCCGCTGCCGTGGATCGACCCGACTCCGGCGCCGGTCGACCCGGCGGCCGTGCGCGACCTGACCGCGCGCCTCGCCGCCGTCGGCGCCGACCAGGCAGTGGTGTTCACCTCCTTCCACCAGTCGGCCCTGCCCCTGGCGCTGCTGCTGCGGATGGCCGAGATCGGCCGAATCGCGGCGATCAGCGACGACTACCCGGGCTCCCTGCTGGACGTACGCCACCGGGTGCCGGTGGGCGTCCCCGAACCCGAACGCGCGCTCTCCCTCGCCGCCGCCGCCGGCCACCGGCTGCCCGACGGCGACGAACCCGTGCTCCGGCTCCGGCCGGATGCCCTGCCCCCGCGCCCGGCCGGTCTCGGCGACCCCGGGTACGTGGTGCTGCATCCCGGCTCGGCCGCGTCGAGCCGGGCCTGCCCGCCCGAACTGGCGACCCGGATCGCCGGCGCGCTGAGCGCGGCCGGACACCGGGTGCTGGTCACCGGCAGCCCCGACGAGCGCGCGGTCACCGCCCGCGTCGCGGCGGCCGGCGGCATCGACCTGGGTGGCCGGACCGATCTGGCCGGCCTCGCCGCGATCGTGGCGGACGCCGGCGCGGTGGTGGTCGGCAACACCGGCCCCGCGCACCTCGCCGCCGCCGCCGGGGTTCCGGTGGTGAGCCTGTTCGCGCCGACCGTCCCGTTCGGACAGTGGGGGCCGTACCGGGTGCCGACCGTCCGACTCGGGGACGCCGCCGCGCCCTGCCGGGACACCCGGGCCGCCAGCTGCCCGGTCCCCGGACACCCGTGCCTGAGCGACGTGGAGCCGGCCGAGGTGGTCGAGGCGCTGCGGGCGTTCGCCGTCACCGGTGGTGGCGGCCGATGAACGTCCTGCTCTGGCACGTGCACGGCTCCTGGACCACGTCGTTCGTGCACGGCAGTCACCGCTACCTCATCCCCACCACACCCGACCGGGGTCCCTACGGCCTCGGCCGGGCCCGCACCTACCCGTGGCCGGACACCGCCATCGAGGTCAGCCCCGACGAGCTGCCCGGCACCGACGTCGACCTGGTCATCCTGCAACGGCCCGAGGAGATCGACCTGGCCGAACAGTGGCTGGGCCGCCGCCCCGGCCGGGACGTCCCCGCCATCTACGTCGAGCACAACACCCCCAAGGGCGACGTGCCGAACACGCGCCACCCGATGGCCGGCCGTGACGACCTGCTCATCGCCCACGTCACCGGCTTCAACCAGATCTTCTGGGACACCGGCGCCAGCCGCACCACAGTGGTCGACCACGGCATCGTCGCCCCCGCCGTGTCCTACACCGGCGAGCTGGACCGGCTCGCCGTCGTGATCAACGAGCCGGTGCGCCGGGGGCGGGTCACCGGCACCGACCTGCTGCCCCGCTTCGCCGAGATCGCGCCGCTGGACGTGTTCGGCATGGGCGTCGCCGGCCTCGCCGACCACCTGGGCCTGAGCGCCGACCGGCTCACCAGCCACGACGACGTACCCCAGGACCGGATGCACGCCGAACTGGCCCGGCGGCGCGCGTACCTGCACCTGTGCCGCTGGACCTCGCTCGGGCTCAGCCTCATCGAGGCCATGGCGATCGGCATGCCGGTCGTCGCGCTCGCCACCACCGAGGCGGTGACGGCCGTACCCCCGGCGGCGGGGGCACTCGCCACCCGGACGGACACCCTGCTCGACGCCGCCCGCCGGTTCATCGCCGAACCGGAGGCCGCGCGTCAGGCCGGCGCGGTGGCACGGACCGCCGCACGGGACAGATACGGCCTCGACCGTTTCCTCGCTGACTGGGACCGGCTGCTGGAGGAGGAAGTATGCGGATCGCGATGATCTCGGAGCACGCCAGCCCGCTCGCCATCCTCGGAGGCGAGGACGCCGGCGGCCAGAACACGCACGTCGCGGAGCTGTCCGCCGCGCTCGCCGCCGCCGGCCACGAGGTGCGGGTCTACACCCGCCGCGACGCGCTCGACCTGCCGGTGACGGTCCGCAGCCCGGACGGGTACGACGTGGTGCACGTACCCGCCGGGCCTGCCGAGCCGGTGGCCAAGGACGCGTTGCTGCCGCACATGCGGGAGTTCAGCCGCTGGCTGGTCGATCGGTGGCGGGGCGGCGACTGGACGCCCGAGGTGATCCACGCGCACTTCTGGATGAGCGGTCTCGCCGCGTTGACCGCCGGGCGGCAGACCGGGGTGCCGGTGGTGCAGACGTACCACGCGTTGGGCACCGTGAAGCGCCGCTACCAGGGCGTACAGGACACCAGCCCGGCCCGGCGGATCGCCTACGAGCGGGAGTTGGGCCGCTCGGTGGACCGGGTGGTCGCGCAGTGCCGCGACGAGGTCGGCGAGCTGGTCCGGATGGGGGTGCCCCGGTCCCGGATGACTGTGGTGCCCTCCGGCGTCAACCTCACCACGTTCGCCCCGCTCGGACCGGCCGCCGACCGGGAGCCCGGCCGGGCCCGGATCCTGACCGTCGGTCGGTTGGTCGAGCGCAAGGGCTTCCAGACGGTCGTGCGCGCGATGGCGCTGGTGCCCGACGCCGAGTGCGTGGTGGTCGGCGGCCCGCCCGAGGGGCTGCTGGAGACCGACCCGTACGCCCGGCGGCTGCGGGCGCTCGCCGAGACGTGCGGGGTGGCTGACCGGGTGCACCTGGTCGGCGCGGTGCCCCGGGAGGAGATAGGCCGCTGGTACCGCTCGGCGGACCTGCTCGTCGCCGCACCCTGGTACGAGCCGTTCGGCCTGACCCCGCTGGAGGCGATGGCCTGCGGGGTGCCGGTCGTCGGCACCGCCGTGGGCGGCATCCGGGACACCGTTGTCGACGGGACGACCGGGGACCTCGTACCGGCGCGGGACCCGCGGGCGCTGGCCACCGCGATCCAGGGGCTGCTCGACGACCGGATCCGGCGCTTCGCGTACGCCACGGCGGCGCGCGAGCGGGCCCGGTCGCGGTACTCGTGGGCGGCCACCGCGGAGCGGCTGGCGGAGGTCTACGGCGAGGTGGTCGCGGTGCGCCGGCCGACCCGGGTGGTGGCCTGATGCCGACCGGCAGCCTGCTGGACACCCACCTGACGAACCTGGCCGCGGCGCTGGTGCCGTACCGGCTCTGCGAGCCGCAGTTGGCGCGTTGGGGCGCCGAGTTGGCCCACCGGCTGGTGGCCGGCGGCCGGTTGCTGGTCGCCGGCAACGGCGGTAGCGCCGCCGAGGCCCAGCACCTGACCGCCGAGTTGGTGGGCAAGCTGCACCACGACCGGCAGCCGTTGTCGGCCATCGCCCTGCACGCCGAGACGAGTGCGGTCACCGCCATCGCCAACGACTACGGCTACACCGACGTGTACGCCCGGCAGGTCCGCGCGCACGGGCGGCCCGGCGACGTCCTGCTGCTGCTGAGCACCAGCGGCGCCAGCGAGAACCTGCTCACCGCAGCGCGGGCCGGCCGCGAGGCCGGCCTCACCACGTGGGCGCTCACCGGGCCGACGCCCAACGCCCTCGCCGAGGCGTGCGACGAGGTGCTGGCCGTGTCGTCGACCGACACCCAGGTCGTCCAGGAGCTGCACCTCGTCACGAGCCACCTGATCTGCGAGTACCTCGAACAGGAACTGCCCGCGTCGGCCGTCACCGGGTCGTCGTCTCCGGTTCAGGCAGGGGTCGAGGTGGTGCTCGACGGCGGGGCCGGACAGCAGGTCGACGCGTGAGGATGAGGAGGAAGGCGTGAGGGGACCCGTGGTGGTGGTCGGGGACACCCTGCTCGACCGGGACGTGGAAGGGGTGGTGAACCGGCTCTGCCCGGACTCGCCGGTGCCGGTGCTCGACGAGACGGTGGCCACCGACCGGCCCGGTGGCGCCGGTCTGGCGGCGGTGTTCGCCGCCGCGCAGGGCGCCGAGGTGGTGCTGGTGACCGCCCTCGCCGACGACGCCGGTGGCGCCCGCCTGAGTGCCCTGCTCGCCGCCGCCGGCGTGCGGGTGTACCCGCTGCCCCTGTCCGGGGCGACGCCGGAGAAGATCCGGCTGCGGGCCCGGGGCCGGGTGCTGCTGCGCCACGACCGCGGTGGTGTGCCCGGTGAGCCGGGTCAGCCCTCCGAGGAGGTGTTGCGCGTGATCGGCGCGGCGTCGGCGGTGCTGGTCAGCGACTACGGCCGGGGGGTGGCCCGGCAGCCCGCGCTGCGCGACGCCCTGGCCGCCACCCGCGCGCCTGTGGTGTGGGATCCGCATCCGCGTGGCCCGGCCGCGGTGCCCGGCGTCCACCTGGCCACCCCGAACGAGTCCGAGGTGCGGGAGCTGGTCCCGGCGCTGCCCGGGACGTCCCGGTTGGCCGCCGCGTCCCGGGGCGCGCAGGGGCTGCGCCGGCGCTGGCGGGCCGGGGCGGTCGCGGTGACCCTGGGCGGGGACGGTGCGCTGCTCTGCCACGCCGGGTCCACGCCGCTGGTGGTGCCCACCCCGGGCAGCGCCGAGGGGGACACCTGCGGCGCCGGCGACCGGTTCGCGGCAGCCGCCAGCCTCGCCCTGGCCCAGGGCGCGCTGGTCTCCGAGGCGGTGCAGGCGGCCGTCGCGGAGGCGTCCGCGTACGTGGCCGGTGGGGGAGTTGCCGCCGCCCTGCCGTCACCGGCTGGCACGCGCAGCCAGCCGGTACGTGCCGGCGTGCCCGGCCCCGGCGGTGACCGGGTGGGTGTCGCCCCCGTCGCCGCGCTGCTGGCCGAGGTCCGTGCCGCGGGCGGCACGGTGGTGGCGACCGGGGGCTGCTTCGACCTGCTGCACGCCGGGCACGTGGCGACTCTCCAGGCCGCCCGGCAGCTCGGCGACTGCCTGATCGTGTGCCTCAACTCCGACGCCAGTGTGGCCGGGTTGAAGGGGCCGGACCGGCCGGTCATGTCCGAGGGGGATCGGGCGCGGCTGCTCGCGGCGCTGAGCTGCGTCGACGCGGTCATGATCTTCGACGAGTCGACCCCGGAGGCGGCGTTGTCGTGGCTGCGGCCGGACATCTGGGTCAAGGGCGGGGACTACGCCACCGGGGGCGGGGACGCGGCGGGTCTGCCCGAGGCGGAGGTCCTGCGTCGGTGGGGCGGCAACACGGTGGTGGTGCCCTACCTGGACGGTCGGTCCACGACCGACATGATCGCCCGTTCGGTCGCGCCGGTGTCGACACCGGAGCGGGTCCGATGACCGCCACGGGTCCGAGCGTCCTGGTCACCGGCGGCTCCAGCGGGCTCGGCGCGGCGGTGGTCGCCGCGGTTGCCGCCGCCGGCGGCCGGCCGCTCGTGCTGGACCGGCAGCCGCCGGTCGACGGTGTGTCCTGGACCGAGTGCGATCTGGCCGACACCCGGGCCGCCGAGGTCGCCACCCGGCACCTCGCCGAGCAGGCCGGCGGCCTGGACGCGGTGGTCACGGCCGCCGGCATGGACGTGCCGGGCCGGCTCGCCGACGTGCCGGGCGAGACCTGGGACCGGATCGTGGCCGTCGACCTGCTCGCGACGGCGGCCGTGATCCGGGCCGCGCTGCCGTTCCTGTTGACGTCCCGGGGCCGCGTCGTCACGGTCGCCTCCACCCTGGGCGTCAAGGCGGTCAGTGACGCCACCGCGTACTGCGCCGCGAAGTTCGGCGTGGTGGGCTTCACCCGAGCCCTGGCCGCCGAACTCGCCGGCCAGGTCGGCGTGACCCTGCTCATTCCCGGCGGAATGCGGACGGCGTTCTTCGACGAGCGTGACCCGCAGTACAGGCCGGGGCCGGACGCCATCCTCAACGACCCCGCCGACACCGCCGCCGCGATCATGTTCGCGCTCAACCAGCCGGCCGGGTGCGCGGTACGGGAACTGGTGGTCTGCGCCGAGCAGGAGACGTCGTACCCGTGATCCTGGTCCTGCGGGCCCTCGGCGTCGGCGACCTGGTCACCGCCGTGCCGGCGCTGCGGGCGTTGCGGGCCGCGTACCCCGGTCGGGAGCTGGCGCTCGCCGCGCCGGCCTGGCTGGCCCCGTTGGTCGACCTGGTCGGCGGCGTCGACCGGCTGGTGGACACCACAGGTCTGGACCGGCCGGTGCGGGTCGGGTCGGCGCCGCGGGTCGCCGTCAACCTGCACGGGCGCGGCCCGGGATCGCACCGGTTGCTGGCCGCGATCCGGCCCGGTCGGCTGCTCGCCTTCGCGAACCGGGACGCCGGCTTCTCCGCCGGCCCGCGGTGGGTCGAGCGGGAGCACGAGGTGGACCGCTGGTGCCGGCTGCTGTCCTGGTACGACATCCCGGCCGACCGCGCCGACCTCGGCTTGCGCCGGCCCGAGCCGGCGGGCCTGCCCACGGGGGCCACCCTGCTGCATCCGGGCAGCAAGATCCCCGCGAAGCGCTGGCCGGCGGACCGGTTCGCGGCGCTGGCCCGCACTCTCACCGACCAGGGGCACCGGGTGCTGCTCACCGGATCGGCCGACGAACGGGCGCTGGCCGTGCGGGTGGCCGACGACGCCGGACTGCCGTCCGAGGCCGTGCTCGCCGGCCGGACCGACCTCGGCGCGCTGGCCGCGCTGGTGGCCGACGCCCGCCTGGTGGTCTGCGGGGACACCGGGGTGGCCCACCTCGCCACCGGGTACGGCACCCCGTCGGTGGTGCTGTTCGGGCCGGTGCCGCCGGCGCTCTGGGGGCCACCACGGGACCGCCCCCGGCACCGCGTGCTCTGGGTCGGCGAGGCGGATTGGCCCAGCTGGGACGGGGTAGGAAGCCACCCGACGTTGGCGGCCCTGCGCCTCCACGAGGTGCTGGCCGCCGTGGCCGAGGTGGAACGGGTGGTGCGGGTCTCCGGTGCGATTGCGGCGTAGCGATCCGGGCCGGCCGGGATACCGGCGTCGCCGGCGCGGCAGGGGCTGGCTCTTCCTCGACCCGGCCGGCGACCCGGTCAAGGACACCGCCGTCCTGGCCCGGCTGCGGGAGCTGGTCATCCCGCCGGCGTGGCAGGACGTCTGGATCGCGCCGTACCCCAACGGGCACATCCAGGCGACCGGCATCGACGCGGCCGGCCGCAAGCAGTACCTCTACCACCCCCGGTGGCGCGAGAAGCAGGACGAGGCGAAGTTCGACCACATGCTGGAGGTGGCGCGGCGGCTGCCGGCGCTGCGCGAGCGGGTGGATCGGGACCTGGACGGTCGCGGACTGGGTCGGGACCGGGTGCTGGCCACGGTGGCCCGGCTGCTGGACATGGGGATGTTCCGGGTCGGCAGCGACCAGTACGCGGCCGGCGACGACCCGACGTTCGGGGTGTCCACCCTGCGCCCCGAGCACGCCCGGTCCCGGGGCGGCTGCGTGGTCTTCGAGTTCCCCGCCAAGGGCGGCATCGAGCAGGTCCGCCGCATCGAGGACCCGGAGCTGTGCCAGGTGCTGGTCAACCTGCGGCGTCGCCGCCGGCGGGCGGACCGGCTGTTCGGCTACTGGGACGGCCGGGAGTGGCGCGACGTGCGCAGCGACGAGGTCAACGGCTACCTGCGCGACGCCAGCGGCGGGGAGATGACGGCCAAGGACTTCCGCACCTGGCACGCCACAGTGCTCGCCGCGACCGAGTTGGCGATCGTCGGCCTGGCCCGTTCGGTGACCGCGCGCCGCAGGGCGGTGGCGGCCGTGATGCGCGAGGTGGCGGACCTGCTGGGCAACACCCCCACGGTGGCCCGCACGTCGTACGTGGACCCTCGGGTCGTCGACCTCTACCACGACGGGGTGGTGGTGCCTGTCGACCCGGACGCGCCGCGCGAGGAGGCCGAACGGGTCGTGTTGGCGGTGCTGGAGAAGGCCTGAGCGGCCCGCCGACGATCCTGGGACCACCGGGCGGCCGCCCGCCGCGAATGGCGGCGGGCGCCTCGCCACGGCCCCCCGATAGCGGCCCACCGGGCGACGGTCGGCCGCTGCGCTGTCAGTCTGCCGGAGACGAGGTGACCATGGATGCCGGGTGGTTGACGATCCGTGCCGGATCGCAGGTGGACTCCCGGTACGCCTGCGGGCTGGTGCCGTACGCCGCCCGGAACACCCGGCTGAAGTGGGCCTTGTCGGGAAAACCCCAGCGCGCGGCGATGACCTGCACGGGCTGGGTGCGCAGGGCCGGGTCGGCCAGGTCGCGCCGACACCTGGCCAACCGCAGGTCGCGGATGTACGACGCCACGGTCGTCTCCTCGGCCTCGAACAGCCGGTGCAACGAGCGCAACGAGATGTGGTGGGCGTCCGCGACGACCCGTGGGCTGAGCGCCGGGTCGCCGACGTGGCGGTGGACGTACGCCTGCACCTGGGTGACCAGCGCCCGGCGGCGTACCTCGGTCGGCACCGCGTCCTCGGCGACCAGGTGGCGGCCGAGCATGGTGGTGACCAGGTCCAGTCCGACCGCGCCGAGGCGGGCGGCGTCTGCGGCGTGATACTGCTCCGGGTGCCCGCTGATCTGGAGCAGGAACTGCGCCAGCAGCCCTCCGATCCCCTCGCGGCCGGACATCTTGCCGCCGAAGAGCGTGGCCATCCGCTCCGGCGGCAGCGGCAGCGCGGCGTGCGGGATCATCGCGATGACCGAGGTTGCCTGGCCCTGCTCCGGTTCGGTGGCGTGGTGGCCGACGTCGTGCGGCCGGGACCCGTCGTAGAAGGTGAACTCGCCGGCGCGGATCTCGCTGCGTCGGCCGTCCTGACTGGACGTTCCGACGCCGTCGGTGGTGAGAGCGAGCACGTAGAGCTCCGGGTCCGACTGGCGGATGAGCTTCGGAGTTCGGGTGGCGTCCAGCGACGGGTAGTGATACTTGATCACCTGGATCGGGCCGAGGTCGAGGAAGTCGGCCCGGGCGGCGAAGTCGTCGGCGTGTGCGGACCGGATCCGCATCGGTGCCGAGGTGCGCGCGACCAGGTCCAACCACATGCCGAACCGCTCAGCCGGTGGCAGGACCGTGGTGTCGACGGTGTCCCTGTGCAGCATCCGGTCCCCTCAGGACGCTCGTCGACGCACGAGTGCCTCGATGCCGTCCAGGATCCGGTCGAGGCCGAAGGTGAACTCGTCGTCGGGGTCGTCGTCCTGGTTGAGGACGCCGGAGGTCAGCACGCGGTGCAGTGCCGGGAAGCGCGCGGGGTCGATGAGTCGGGCCACGGTACGACCGTACGCGGGCATCAACTCGCCGGGTTCGACGCCGGCGGCCCGGCTGCCCTCGGCGATCTGGGCGGTAAGCGTGGCCTCGTTGCGGACGTAGCCGGTGATCAGCAGGATCACCGACATCTTCTCGCTCTCGGCCAGGTGGGTGTCGTCGAGGCAGCGCAGCCCGGCCTCCAGCCAGCCGAGCTGCTGGGGGGTGATCGGCGGGCCGGTGATCGGCACGTGCAGCAGCCAGGTCCGTTGCCGCAGCACGTCGCGTTCGGCCCGGGCCCAGCGGGTCAGTCCGGCGCGCCATCCGTCGCCGGGGGCGGCCGGGCCGGGCGGTGGGCCGTAGCCCGCGTCGACCATGAGCAGGAGCAGTTCGTCCTTCGAGCCGATGTGGCGGTAGAGGGCCATGGTGGCGGCGCCCAGCTCCTTGGCGACCCGGCTCATCGAGACGGCCGTCAGCCCGTCGGCGTCGGCCACCCGGACGGCGGCGTCGACGATGCCGGGCACGCTCAACCCGGGTCGGGGCCCCTTGGGTGGCCGCTCGCGTAGCCCCCAGGCGCTCTCGATGGCCGGGGGGAGCGCCGGCCCGCTGTCGTCTTTCTTCGCCGCCACATGTCCTCCTTGCCTCACCATCCTAGTTCTGCGTATGGTCTACGCATAAAAGCGTACGCCATACGCAGAAGGGATCTGATCATGACGACGACGATCACACCCGCACCGAGGGCGGGCCGACGGGAGTGGATCGGGTTCACGGTGCTGATGCTGCCCCTGCTCCTGGTCTCGATGGACGTGTCGGTGCTCTACTTCGCCGTCCCGTTCATCAGCGAGGAGCTGCGCCCCTCCGCCACCCAGCAGCTCTGGATCTTCGACATCTACGGCTTCGTGCTGGCCGGGCTGCTGATCACGATGGGCGCTCTCGGCGACCGGATCGGCCGGCGCCGACTGCTGCTGCTCGGCGCCACCGCGTTCGGCGCGGCGTCCCTGCTCGCCGCGTACGCCCACAGCGCCGAGACACTGATCGCCGCGCGTGCCGTGCTCGGCATCGGCGGAGCCACCCTGATGCCCTCCACCCTCGCCCTGGTGCGCAACATGTTCCACGACGCCCGGCAGCGGGGCACCGCGATCGGCATCTGGACCGCCACGCTCACCGGCGGCATCGCGATCGGCCCGGTGCTCAGCGGCGTCCTGCTGGAGCACTTCTGGTGGGGCTCGATCTTCCTCATCAACATCCCGGCGATGCTGATGCTGCTCCTGCTCGCCCCGGTCCTGGTGCCCGAGTTCCGCAACCCGGCCGCCGGGCCGTTCGACCTGGTGAGCGCGGTGCTGTCGCTCGGTGCTCTGCTGCCGGTGATCTACGGCATCAAGGAGATGGCCCGCGACGGCGTCGACGCGACGCGGGTGCTGGCCGTCGTCGCCGGCCTGCTGGTCGCGGCGCTGTTCCTGCGCCGGCAGCGGACCCGGCCGTACCCGATGATCGACCTGGCGCTGTTTCGCCGACACGGCTTCGGCGGGTCGCTCGCGGTCAACCTGCTGGCGATGTTCGCGCTTGTCGGCTTCGCCATCTTCACCACCCAGCACCTCCAGCTGGTGCTCGGCATGAGCCCGCTGCGGGCGGCACTGTGGAGCCTCGTGCCGTCGCTCGCGGTCGGCGGTGTCGCTCCGGCCGCCGCCGCGCTCGCCCAGCGGGTCGAGCGGGCGTACCTGATCGGCGCGGGTTTCGGGATCGCCGTGCTCGGCTTCGTGGTGCTGACCCGGGTCACACCGGACTCGCCCCTGTGGTTGCTGCTGGCCGGCGCCAGCGTCTACGCGGGCGGCCTGGTGATGGTGATGTCCCTCGTCACCGAGCTGGTCCTCGGCGCGGCGCCGCCGGAGCAGGCCGGCGTCGCCTCCGCGCTTACCGAGTCCAGCAGCGAGCTGGGCGGCGCGCTGGGAATGGCGATCCTGGGCAGCGTGGGCGCGGCGGTCTACCGGCGCGAGGTCCTCGACGGTCTGCCCGCCGACCTGCCGGAGGGCGCCCGGGACACGGCTCGGGAGACGTTGGGCGGTGCGCTCGCCGTGGCCAAGGGGCTGCCCGGGGAGGTGGGCGACGCGGTGCTGCACGCCGCCCGGTACGCGTTCACCGACGGGCTGCACCTGGCCGCGTACGCCGCCATGGCGGCGATGCTGCTGGGCGCGGCGACCGCGCTGCTGGCGCTGCGCGGCGTGCGGCCGGCCGACCCGGCGGCGACGACCGCCGAGCCGACCGGTACGCCGATGTCGTCCGTCAGTCGGTGAGCACGTGCGCCAGCCGGTCCCGGAAGCGCCGCTCGGAGTCGCTGACCGTCTCGCCGCCCAGGCCCAGCAACCCACCGCTGGACGCGGCGCCCACCACCTGCTCGGCGATGGTGACCAGCCAGTGCTTGTACGCGCCGGCCTCGCCCTCGCCGACCCGGGCGGCCAGCAGCGCGGCGGCCTCGCCGGCCCGCAGCAGCACGTCGTCGATCATGGCCCGCGGGTCGGCGGGCGCGATGACCGGCAGTTCCTCGCCGGTCTCCGGGTCGCCGACCCGGGTCACGATCTCGCCGGCCACGGCGGCGACCAGCGGGCTGGCCGACTCCCGTCCGGCGGCGATCGTCTCCAGCCCGGCCGCGGTCTCCGCCATGGTCCGGCGGGTGCCGTCGGACTCGGCGGCGCTCGCGGCGGTCAGCACCGACTGCGGCAGACCGACGAGCAGCCCCCACTCCTCGTCGGAGAAACCAAAACCGGTGTACGCCGGCTGCTCGATCACGGCAACGCCCCTTCCGCCCTGCTCTGTGTGGTCAATCGGTGCCCGGGTCAGGCTAGTCCAGCGTCAGCAGGCCCTGTTCGGACACCACGCGCACGGACAACGTCTTGTACCCGACCTCGTCGAACAGAACCGTCATCTTGTCGTCCTCGTACCCGAGCACCATGCCGTGCCCCCACTCCGGGTGGCGGACCTGGCTGTGCACCGGGAACGGCCCGACCGCGCCCTGGTCGGCGACGCTGGTGCCGTTGTGGCAGTTGTCGCAGTGCGCGCAGACCTTCGTCATCTGCTCGCCGAAGTAGGCCAGCAGGGTCTGCCCCCGGCAGGCGGTGGTCTCGGCGAAGGCCCGCATCATGTCGGTCCGCGAGCGGGTGACCGTCTGCTGCCGTTCCGCCTCGGCCAGTGCCGCGGCGGCGGCGTCGGTCGGGTTGGGGGAGTAGCGGGGCGCGGCGATGCGCTGGCGGGCGCGCGGCTCGGCGGCGCCGACCTGCTCCAGCAACGAGAGGTACTGCCCCAGCTTGCGCGGCCCGAGCCCGGTGGCCTCGCGCAGCTCGGTCTTCGTGGCCGGCTTGCGGCGCAGCAGCGCGGCGAGGTCGCGCAGTTCGGTTTCGTCGGGCAGACCGCCGCTGAAGAACCGTTGCAGGCCCACGTCCTCGGCCTGCCAGAGCAGCAGCACCCGGGCCGGCTCGCCGTCGCGGCCCGCCCGGCCGATCTCCTGGAAGTAGCTGTCCGGTGAGTCGGGCAGCGCCATGTGCACCACCCAGGCGATGTCCGGCTTGTCGATGCCCATGCCGAACGCCGAGGTGGCCACCATGATCGGCACCTGGTCCGCGAGGAACGCCTCGTGCAGCTCCGCACGCGGACCGGCGGCCATCCCACCGTGGTAGAACTGCGCCGGGAAACCCGCGTCGGTCAACCGGGTGGCCAGCTCCTCGGCCGCACGGCGGGTCGGCACGTAGATGATCCCCGGCCGACCCTCGTCACGCAGCAGGGTCATCAGGCGTCGCCACCGGTAGTCCTCGGTGGGGCAGTGCGCCACCTCCAGGAACAGGTTCGGCCGGTCCAGACCGGACACCACCAGCTCCGGGTCGCGCAGCCGCAGCCGGGCGACGATGTCGTCGCGGACCGGCGGGGAGGCGGTGGCGGTCAGCGCGACCACCGGCGGTCGGCCGATGCCCTCGATGAGGTGCCCGAGCGCCAGGTAGTCGGGGCGGAAGTCGTGCCCCCAGGCCGAGATGCAGTGCGCCTCGTCGATCGCCACCAGCGCCGGCTTCAGCGACTTCACCTCGGCCATCCGGTCGGGGTTGCTCAACTGCTCCGGCGTGATGAACAGGAACTCCGCCCGGCCCTCGCGGATCTCGGCGATCGCCTCGGCCTGCTGGGCGGCGGACTCGTTCGAGCTGATCCGCACCGCCCGCAGCTCCGGGCGCTGCCGCTCGTTGAGGGCCGCGATCTGGTCCTGTTGCAGGGCCAGCAGCGGAGAGATCACCACGGTGGGGCCGGGGATCAGACTCGCCGGGATCTGGTAGATCGCCGACTTGCCGGCGCCGGTGGGCAGCACCACCAGTGCGTCGCGTCGCTTCATCACCGCGCGCATGGCGGCCAGCTGGTTGGGCCGCAGCGCGTTCCAGCCGAACAGGCTGCGCGCCGCGCGGCGCAACGACATCGAATGCGTGGACAGTTTCATCGAGGGCCGGAGGTACCCGAGCCCATGACCGCCGAAACACCTTCGGGCGATCATGGGCTCGCGGATTGTCGGCTCAGCGCAGGCGGGGCAGGACCTCGCGCTGGTAGAGGTCGAACAGGCCCTGGTAATGGGGGCCGGTGTTGGCCACGTACACCTCGTCGAAGCCGGCCTTGGCGTACCGGTCGATCATCTCCAGGTGCGCGTCGGCGCTGTTGCCGCAGACGAACGCCTCCTTCATCATCTCCGGCTTGACCAGCTCGCTGGCCTGCTCGAAGTGCCGCGGCGAGGGCAGCACCTGGGACAGCTCACCGGGCACCCCGGCGTTGGGCCACCGTTCGTACGCGATCCGCACGCCCTCGTCCTCACTGTCCGCATATGCCGCCTTGAAGCCGCCCTGACACGGCTTGTCTCCGCCGCCGTTCTCCCGGAACCGGCGGACCATGTCGCTGTCCGGCATGGTGCTCACGTACCCGTCTCCGATGCGGGCGGCCAGGTCGATGGCCTTGGGGCCGAACCCGGAGACGTAGATCGGCGGGGGAGTGTCGGGCAGCGTGTAGATCCGGGCGTGTTCGACTGTGTAGTGCTTGCCGTGGTGGTTGACGAACCCGCCCTTCCACAGCTCGCGCAGCACCTCGACGGCCTCCTCGAGCAACTCCAGCCGGACGTCGGCCTGCGGCCAGGCGTCGCCGAAGATGTGTTCGTTGAGCGCCTCGCCGGTGCCGACGCCGAGGACGAACCGTCCGCCGTGCAGCACCGCGCTTGTCGCCGCCGCCTGCGCGATCACCGCCGGGTGGATCCGCACGGTCGGGCAGGTCACGGCGGTGGTCACCGGCAGCGAACAGACCTGGCTCAACGCGCCGATCATCGACCAGACGAACGGGCTCTGCCCCTGGGCGTCCAGCCAGGGGTGATAGTGGTCGGAGATCCACAGCGCCTCGAAGCCGGCCTGTTCGGCGCCGCGCGCCTGCTCCAGCAACTCCTCCGGCGTGTACTCCTCACTGGACAGGAAGTAACCGATCTTCATGGTGTCCCCTTCGGCGCGCGTACCTGCTGATGGGGAAGCGGTACCCCGGCGGCCTCCGGTCACACCGGTTTCCGGCGCCGGCGCCGGTCTCAGCGTCGGCCGAACATCGCTCGGATCGCGGCGAGCAGCAGCAGGGCGCCGACGACGAGGCCGAGCAGGCGTACGCCGGGGATGTCGGCCGGGCTCGTCGCGTCGGCAAGCAGGGCGGGATCCATTCCCGAACTCTCCCCGGGACCGCGCCGCCGGGCAACTGTAAGGTTTATTGACTATTGAATCGCTCGGTGTGACCATGGCAGCACCGCCTGCCCGGGCGGTGCGCCGAGGGCGCGCGAGAGATGGGGTACGGGGGCCGCATGAGCGAGCGCAACCAGCGGGTCGGCGGGAACGCGTCGACGCCGGGAACCGACGCCCAGCACCGCGAGGGGATCGCGTGACCGCGCCGGCCGGGCACCTGCCGGCGCTCGCCGCCGCCGTCCTGCAACCCGGGTTCGTCGGCACCACCCCGCCGCCGTGGGTCTGCCGCTGGCTCGGTGAAGGGCTCGGCTCGGTGGTCCTGTTCGCCCGCAACATCGTCGACCCCGCGCAGGTGGCGGCCCTCACGGCCACGCTGCGCGCGGAACGTCCGGACGTCATCGTGGCGATCGACGAGGAGGCCGGCGACGTCACCCGCATCGAGTCCGGCCGGGGCAGCTCCCGGCCCGGCAACTTCGCCCTCGGCGCGGTCGACGACCCGGCGCTGACCGAGGCGGTCGCCCGGGACCTCGGCATCGAACTGGCCGCCGCCGGGGTCACCCTCGACTACGCCCCGGACGCCGACGTCAACTCCAACCCGGACAACCCGGTGATCGGCGTGCGCTCCTTCGGAGCCGACCCGGCGCTGGTCGCCCGGCACACCGCCGCCTGGGTCCGCGGGCTCCAGGCCGGCGGGGTCGCCGCCTGTGCCAAACACTTCCCCGGCCACGGCGACACCCGGGTCGACTCCCACCACGACCTCCCCCGCATCACCGCCGGCCGGGACCGGCTCGACGCCTGCGAGCTGGCCCCGTTCCGGGCCGCCGTGGCCGCCGGGGTGCAGGCGATGATGACCGGCCACCTGCTGGTCCCCGCCCTGGACCCGGAGCTGCCGGCCACCCTGAGCCAGCGCATCCTGGGCGGGCTGCTCCGCGACGAGCTGGGCTTCTCCGGTGTGGTCGTCACCGACGCGGTGGAGATGCGCGCCGTCGCCGACCGGTACGGCTTCGCCGGAGCGGCCGTCCGCGCGCTCGCCGCTGGCGCCGACGCCATCTGCGTCGGCGGCGAACGCGCCGGCGAGCGGGACGCCCGCGAGCTGCGCGACGCCATCGTGGCCGCCGTGGTCTCCGGTGAGCTGCCCGAGGAACGCCTCGCCGAGGCCGCCAAGCGGGTCGGTCAGCTCGCCGCCTGGACGGTCGCCGCCCGCACCGCCCCGACGACCGGGGTGCGCGACGTCACCGACGTCGGGCTCGTCGCCGCCCGACGCGCCGTTCGGGTCACCACGCGACCGGGGCCGGCCGTGCTGCCGCTGACCCGCCCCGCGTACGTGGTCGAGTTCGAGCCGCCGCGCAACATCGCCATCGGCGCCGAGACCCCGTGGGGCATCGGGGAGCCGCTGGGTGAGCTGCTGCCCGGCACCGACACGGTCCGCTACGCCGACCCGGACGTGCCGGCCGACCCGGGCGCCCCGGCGGGTGGGCGTCCCCTGGTGCTTGTGGTCCGCGACCTGCACCGGCACGAGTGGATGCGTGACGCCGTACGGCGGGCGGTCGCGGCCCGTCCGGACGCGGTCGTCGTCGAGCTGGGCGTACCCGAGCTGGTCACCGGGGCGGTGCACCTGGCCACCCACGGCGCCACCCGGGCCAGTGGGCGGGCAGCCGCCGAGGCGCTGACCGGCCGGACCTAGGCCTGCTCGACGACCAGGTCGGCGTACTCGGGGTGTCTGTCGACGAACGCGGCCACGAACGGGCACTGCGGCACCAGCCGGCCACCCCGGGCACGGATCTCGTCCAGGGCGCCCCGGACCAGCGCGCTGGCCACGCCCTTGCCCTGGAAGCCCGGGTCCACCTCGGTGTGGGTGAGGACCAGCACCTCCCCCCGGGGCACGTACGCGGTGAAACCGGCAAGCGCGTCGTCGACAAGGATCTCGAAGCGGTTCTTGGCGGGGTTGTCCTCGACCAGGGTGCTCACCTGGCCATTCTCCCCTCCCGGTCGAGCACCGCGTCGAGTTCGGCGAGCAACCGGTCCACCTCGTCCGCGGTGTTGTAGTGGTAGATGCTGGCCCGCACCGCGCCGCCGCTGTCGCGCAGACCCATCAGCTGGAAGTACTCGTAGGCGTAGTAGTCGCCGGCCGAGAGGCAGAAACCGGCCGCGCCCAACGCCTCCTGGGTGGCCGCCGGAGACATCCCGGCGACCCGGAACGACACCGTCGGGCAGCGCCGCGCCGGCGAGCCGTACACGGTGATCGCCGGCCGCTGTGCCAGCCCGGCGAGCAGCCGCTCCAGCAGTGCCTCCTCGTGCGCCTGGGCGGCGGCCAGACCGGCGCGCAGCCGTGCCCGGCGGTCGCCGACCGCGTCCGGGTCCAGCCCGGCCAGGTGGTCCACGGCCGCGGTGACGCCGGCCAGCAGCGGGAAGCTCGGGGTGCCGTACTCGAACCGGTCCGGCACCGCGTCGGACGACGGCAGCAGCTTCGCCGGGCGCAGCGCCTCCCAGTGGGCCGGGTCGGCCACCATCGCCGCCAGGTGCGGCCCGGACCACTTGTAGGCGCTGGTGACCAGCACGTCGGCGCCGAGCGAGGCCAGCTCGGTCGGTCCGTGCGGCACCGAGTGGACCCCGTCGACGCTGACCAGCGCGCCGACCGCGTGCGCGATCTTGGCGATCCCCGGCACGTCCGGCACGGTGCCGATGGCATTGCTGCCGGCGGTCACCGCCACCAGCCGGGTCCGCTCGCCGACCAGGTCGGCGTACTGCGCGGCGGGCAGCTCGCCGGTGTCCCGGTCGACCTCGGCCCAGCGCACGGTCGCGCCGGCCGCCTCGGCCGCCTGCACCCACGGCCGCACGTTGGCGTCGTGGTCGAGCCGGGACACGACCACCTCGTCGCCCGGCCGCCAGGTCGCGCCGAGCGTGCGGGCCAGGGTGTACGTCAGCGCGGTGGCGCTCGGACCGAGCACCACCCCGGCCGGGTCGGCGTCGAGCAGGTCGGCCACCGCCGAGCGGGCCTCGGCGACCAGCTCCAACGATCGGCGACCCGGTACGAAGGCGGCGCTGCGGTTGCCCACCGCGCTGCGCATGGCGTCGGCGACCGCGTCGATCACACCGGCCGCGGGCTGGGTGCCCCCGGCACCGTCGAAGTGGACGAAGCCCTCGGTCAGGGCGGGGTAGGCGGCCCGGGTGCGGGCGATGTCGAAGGGCATGTCCCGGACCCTAGCCGGTGCTCCTGGCGCCCGGTCGGCCGCCAGGTGATCATCATCGTGGAGGGGGCGTCGCCGACGTCTCGTACTCTTGGCGAGGTGACGAACCGACCCGCCACCATGTCCCTTCCCCCCGTCCGCCGCGCCGCCGGTCTGTTCGCCGGTCTGGCGCTCGGGCTCGCCGTGCTCGCCGGCTGCAGCTCCCAGGGCGCCTCCACCGACTGCGGGCTGGACGCCTGCACGGTCACCTTCGAGCGGGGTGTCGACGCGAGCGCCACCATCCTCGGCGTCGAGGCCAAGCTGGTCGGCGCCGAGGGCGACCAGGTGACCGTCGAGGTCGCCGGCGAGCAGTTGACCCTCACCACCGGGCAGCAGGCCACCGAGGCCGGCGGCTTCGCGGTGACCCTGGACAGCGTCACCGACCAGCAGGTCAAGGTTCGCGTTTCGCGCAATCCGGGCAACTGACCGCTCCGGGCGGCGGTGGCCGACGTTTGGGAATCCCCGAAATCGGAGATTGTGGCGCCATGTCACTTACCCGTAACGCCGAAGCCACCGCCTCCCGTACGGCGGACAGCCGGTGGCTGGAAATCCTCGCCCGGGCCGGCTTCATCGGCTACGGCATCGTCCACCTGCTCTTCGCCTGGCTGG
The DNA here is from genome assembly GCF_006228125.1 of Micromonospora orduensis. Taxonomy (GTDB): domain Bacteria; phylum Actinomycetota; class Actinomycetes; order Mycobacteriales; family Micromonosporaceae; genus Micromonospora; species Micromonospora orduensis. The sequence goes on from NZ_VDFY01000190.1 coordinate 69,754, forward strand.
CGTTGCAGATCGCGTTCGGCAGGTCGTCCGCCGACGGCGACCAGTCCGGCGCGCTGCGTACCCTCTCCGAACAGCCCCTCGGCAAGTTCCTCGTCATTGCCACCGCGGTGGGCCTGCTCGCCATGGCGATCTGGCAGGGGCTGGAGGCGGCGGTCGGGCACCGCGCCGAGCGGGGCAAGGAGCGGGTCATGGAGCGGCTCGCCTCGGTCGGTCGGACCATCGTCTACCTCTACTTCGCCTGGACCGCGTTCAAGGTCTTCAGAGACGCCGGGTCGAACAGCGCCGACAAGCAGGAGGCGCTCACCGGAAAGCTGATGACCTCCACCGGTGGCCGCTGGCTGGTCGGCCTGGCCGGGCTGGTGCTCGCCGCGATCGGCATCGGCCTGGTGATCTACGGGGTGCTCAAGAAGTTCGAAAAGCACCTCAAGACCGGCGAGATGAGCCCGAAGACCCGCCAGTTGGCCCGCCGCCTCGGCATCGCCGGCTACGCCGCCAAGGGCGTCGCGTACGGCATCGCCGGTCTGCTGGTCATCGTGGCGGCGGTGAACTACGACCCGGAGAAGGCCCGGGGTCTGGACGCCGCGCTGCACACGCTGCAGGAGCAGTCGTACGGCACGTTCCTGCTGACCCTGGTCGCCCTGGGCATCGCCGCCTTCGGCGTCTACTGCTTCCTCCAGTCCCGGTACCGCAAGGTCTGAGCTGGTCGATTCCGGGGACGTCGGGCACTATTGGGCTTTTGCCCGAAGCGCCGACGTCTGCTCGAAGGGAAGCACCGAACCCGTGCAGAGTTATCTCACGACGGCCGTCGCCGCGCTCGCCGCAGCGGCGGTCGCCCTTTTCCTGGTCGAGGTCGTCCATCGGCTCACCCGGCGGTTCGGCCGTCGGTCGCAGCTGTTGACCGAGCTGACCGATCACGCGCACCGCCCGTTCCAGGTCGCCGGGACGGTCCTGGCCGTGCAGTTCGCCGTCCGGTTCAGCACCGGGTACGCCGTCGGCGAGCACTGGCGGCAGCTGCTGCTGCACCTGCTCGTCCTCGGCGTGATCGCCACCGCCGCCTGGCTGGTCGCGTCGCTGCTGGTCGTGGTGGAGGACACCGCGCTGGCCCGCTTCCGCGTCGACGTACCGGACAACCGGCACGCCCGGCGCGTCCGTACCCAGGTGGTGATGCTGCGCCGACTCACCATCGCGGTGATCGTCATCCTGACCGTCGGCGTGATGCTCATGACGTTCCCGAGCGTGCGCGGCATCGGCGCCGGTGTGCTGACCTCTGCCGGTGTGGTCGGTGTGGTGGCCGCCCTGGCCGCGCAGAGCCTGCTCGGCAACGTCTTCGCCGGCCTCCAGCTCGCCTTCAGCGACGCCGTCCGCCTCGACGACGTCGTGGTCGTCGAGGGGGAGTGGGGCCGCATCGAGGAGCTGACCCTCAGCTACGTGGTGGTGCAGATCTGGGACGACCGGCGGCTGATCCTGCCCACCTCGTACTTCACCAGCAAGCCCTTCCAGAACTGGACCCGCACCGAGGCGGCTGTGCTCGGCACCGCCGAGTTCGACGTCGACTGGGCCGTGCCGGTGCAGGCCATGCGGGAGGAGCTGCGCCGCCTGGTGGAGGGCACCGAGCTGTGGGACGGGCGGGTCTGCGTCCTGCAGGTCACCGACGCCACCGGCGGAACGGTCCGGGTACGCGCGCTGGTCAGCGCCGCCGACGCCGGCAGCCTGTGGGATCTGCGCTGTCTCGTCCGCGAACACCTGGTCGCCTGGATCCGGGACAACCGGCCCACCGCGATGCCCCGGATGCGTACCGAGCTGGGCGACGCCAGCAGTAACCTGCCGTGGCAGTGGGTGCAGCCCCGCCGGCCGGTGCGCCGCCCGGGCGGCACCGAGGCCCCCGACGACGCCCGCGTCTTCGGCGGCAGCGACGACGGCGACGCCCGCAGCGAGGCCTTCGTGGGCCCCGACGAAACCTCCTCCGCGTCCCTGCGCCCCTAACCCGCGCGAGTCGGGGCGGTTGAGAGGTTTGGGCCGGCTTGGGTGGGGGATCCGCTGCCGGACTTCTCTGTCGCGGGCGGCCGACGGGCGCCCGATTTCGGCGGCGCGGCGACCGGACGACAGGGACGGAGACCTGCTCGCCGCGCTTTAGGATTGACGGGCGGCGACTCCGGGCATACAGCGCGGTGATGAGGAAAGGAGGACAGCATGGCTGACGTGGCGAACGCCCGCACACCCCGCAACGGGAGCGAGCCCTCCACCGCCGAGCTGGTGCAGCGAGCCACCGAGCAGGTCTCCCGCCTCGTACGGGACGAACTGGCGCTGGCCCGGGCGGAGTTGACCCAGAAGGGCAAGCACGCCGGTATCGGGATCGGCCTGTTCGGCGGCGGCGGAGCGATGGCGTTCTACGGCCTGGGAGCACTTGTCGTCACGGCGATCCTGCTGCTCGACCTGGTGCTGCCCGCCTGGGCCGCCGCGCTGATCGTGGCGGTGGCGCTCTTCCTGGTCGCCGGCATCCTCGCCCTGGTGGGCAAGAAGCAGGTCAGCCGTGCCGTCCCACCGGTTCCGGCGGCAACGGTGCGTAGCCTGCGGGCCGACGTGGACACTGTGGCCGCCGCGGTGAAGGACAGGGGACGGGCATGACGGGTAACGGGACCGGCGACACGGAGGCGCTCCGCGAGGAGATCCGTCGTACCCGGGTCGAGTTGGGCGAGACGATGGAGGCGCTGGCCGCCAAGGCCGACGTCAAGGCGCGCCTGAAGGAGTCCGCCGGGCAGGCACGGGAGCGGATGCGCGAGCAGGCGGCGCAGACCGTGGCCCGGGTCCGGGGGCAGGCCGTACGCCACGCCGAGGACGTGCGGGCGCAGGCGTACGACAAGGGGGAGCTGGTCCGGCGGAATCCGGTGCCGTGGGCGACGGTGGCCGCCGGCGCGGTGGCCGCCGTGGTGTTGCTGATGATCGTGCGGGGGAGGCGTAGGTGAGCAAGAGCATCGGCAGGGTCGCGTACCGGCCGGCCGGCATCCTGTTGGGTATCGCCGCGGGTACGGTGGCGGGCGCGATCTTCCGGCAGGTCTGGAAGGTCACCGCGGGCGACGGTGAGGCGCCCAGCGCCACCGACGAGGACCGCGGTTGGGGCGAGATCCTCGCCGCCGCGGCACTGCAGGGGGCCATCTTCGCGGTGGTCCGGGCTGCCGTGGACCGGGGTGGAGCGGTCGGCGTACGCCGGATGACCGGCCACTGGCCGGACTGACCAGACACATCGACATCGGCCCCCTTCCCATATCGACGGGAAGGGTGCCTTTCGCACGGCAGAGCACGACGCCCAGCGATCTCGGGCATCCGTCAGGTCACATGTCGGAGAAATTCGTCGGAGAGGTCGTGCAGAGTTTTTGCGTACGTGATTTGCTGTTCCACGCTGTTGCGAGATGGCGTGGGTTGAGAGAAGCCTCCTTTGTGGGGCCGCCTCAGACGCCGCTGCTCGAAAACGGCCAATCGGCCGCACGGCGTGCACGGCCGCCAGTTTTAGAAGGAGATACACATGGCGCAGGGAACCGTGAAGTGGTTCAACGCTGACAAGGGCTTCGGCTTCATCACCGTCGACGGCGGGGGTGCTGACGTGTTCGTCCACTTCTCGGCCATCCAGACCAGCGGCTACCGCACGCTGGAGGAGAACCAGCGGGTGGAGTTCGAGATCGCTCAGGGTCAGAAGGGCCCGCAGGCTGAGCAGGTCCGTCCCATCTGAGTGGTGTGGCCGGCCCCCGCCGGCCAGTGGGACGATCCGGCCAGGGGTCGTTGTGCAGCCCCGTATCCCTCCCGGGATACGGGGCTGTTCCACGTCTGGGGACCGCGGGTCAGCGTCGGCGGCGCGACCGCAGGCCGAACCAGATCACCACGAGACCGGCCAGCGCCACGATCGGGCCGAGTACCGCCCAGAACCGCTCGTCGGTCATCACGCTGCCACCGACGTAGCCGAGGCCCTGCACCGTCCACACCGCACCGACCACGACCGCCAGCAGGCCGAGACTGAGCGTGAGCCAACCCCTCATCGCGTCCCCTCTCCACCGGACGGTCCGAAGCCGCGCCGCGCCAGCCATCCAGCATCGCCGGCCGGGCGGCGCGACGCGAGCACCAGTGGTGGGCGGGTCACCACCGGTCGTGCACCTGCGGGCGGATCAGCTCGTCGTAGACCTCGCGTACCCCGGCCAACTGCTCGGCGGTGAGCGGCGCCTGGGCCGCGGTGGCCGCGTTGCGCCGCGCCTGCTCGGCGTCGCGGGCGCCGGGGATGACGACTGTGACGCCGGGCTGGTCCACCACCCAGCGCAGGGCGAACTGCGCCATCGTGCGGTCCGCGTCGACAAGCGGCGCGAGCCGGCGTACGGCGGCCAGACCGCGCTCGAAGTCGACGCCGGAGAACGTCTCGCCGACGTCGAACGCCGCGCCGTGCCGGTTGTAGTTGCGGTGGTCGTCGGCGGGGAACTCGGTGTGCTCGTCGTACCGGCCGGAGAGCAGGCCGCTGGCCAGTGGCACCCGGGCGATGATGCCGACCCCGGCCGCCGAGGCCGCCGGCAGGACCTGCTCCAGCGGCTTGTGGCGTACCGCGTTGAGGATGATCTGGACACTGGCCACACCCGGTCGGGCGATGGCGGTGAGGGCCTGGTCGCAGGTCTCCACGCTGACGCCGTACCCGGCGATGGCCTTCTCGGCGACGAGGGTGTCCAGGGCGTCGAAGACCTCGTCGGAGGCGAACACGGCGGTGGGCGGGCAGTGCAGCTGGACCAGGTCCAGTGTGTCCATGCCCAGGTTGGCCCGGGACCGGTCGGTCCACTGCCGGAAGTTGGCAAGGCTGTACGCCTCCGCGCGCTGCTCGACGCGGCGGCCCATCTTGGTGGCGACGGTCAGCCCGGCGTCGGGGCGGGAGCGGAGGAAACGGCCGATGAGCTGCTCGCTGCGGCCGTCGCCGTACACGTCGGCGGTGTCGAGGAAGGTGACCCCGGCGTCCACGGCGGCGGTGAGCACGGCCGTCGCGTCGGCCTCGCTGACGGTGCCCCAGTCGGCGCCGAGCTGCCAGGCGCCCAGGCCGACCACTCCGACGCTCCGGCCGAGCCGGTTGAAGCTGCGCTGTTCCATGCCCCGAGCCTAGTGATCGGGTTGCTGGGCTGCCACGCGAGCCGTACCTTAAACAAGACGGACGTACGGTTTGGGAGGCGATCATGTGGGATCCGACGACGTACCTGCGCTACGCGGACGAGCGGTCCCGGCCGTTTAACGACCTGGTCGCCCGGATCCCAGCCGAACGACCCCGTACCGTGGTCGACCTCGGCTGCGGCCCCGGGCAGCTCACCGCCACCCTCGCCGAGCGCTGGCCGACGAGCCGTGTGGTCGGCCTCGACTCCTCACCCGAGATGATCGACCGGGCCGCCGCCCTGGACGCCCCTGTCGCCGTCGCCGTCGCCGACGTCCGCGACTGGCGGCCGGCCGGCGACGAGGACGTGGTCGTCACCAACGCCGTCCTGCAGTGGGTCCCCGAGCACCGGGAGCTGCTGCGCCGCTGGGCCGCCGAGCTGCCCACCGGCGCGTGGCTGGCCATGCAGGTCCCCGGCAACTTCGACGCCCCCTCGCACCGGGCGCTGCGCGAGGTCGCCGGCCGCCCCGCCTGGCGTGCCGAACTGGCCCCCCTGCTGCGCGCCGACCCGGTCGACGACCCCGCCGACTACGCCGCGCTGCTGACCGCCGCCGGCTGCGCCGTGGACGCCTGGGAGACTACCTACGTGCACCTGCTGCCGGCCCAGCCCGCCGCCGACCACCCGGTGCTGGCCTGGATGGAGGGCACAGCCCTGCGTCCGGTCCGCGCCGCGCTGGACGCCGCCGGCTGGTCCGCCTTCCGCGCCGAGCTGGGGGTACGCCTCACCGCCGCGTACCCGGTCCGGCAGGGTCGGGTGTACTTCCCGTTCCGCCGCGTCTTCGTCGTCGCGCAGACCGGCGACCGTGCCGAGGAGATTTCGTGACCGACCTGTCCACCTTCATCGCCGGCCTGCCCAAGGTCGAGCTGCACGTGCACCACGTCGGCTCCGCCTCGCCCCGGATCGTCTCCGAGCTGGCGGCCCGGCACGAGGGTCGCACCCCGGTGCCGGCCGACCCGGCGGCGCTCGTCGACTACTTCGAGTTCCGCGACTTCGCGCACTTCATCGAGGTGTACCTGAGTGTCGTCGACCTCATCCGCGACCCCGAGGACGTCTGGCTGCTCACCCACGAGGTCGCCCGGGAGCTGGCCCGCCAGCAGGTCCGGTACGCGGAGCTGACCATCACGCCGTACTCGCACGTGCGACGGGGCATCCCCGCGCCGGCGTTCTGCGAGGCGATCGAGGACGCCCGCAAGCGCGCCCTGGCCGACTTCGGCATCGAGCTTCGGTGGTGCTTCGACATCCCCGGCGAAGCCGGCCTGCCCGCCGCCGAGGAGACCCTGCGCGTCGCGCTGGAGGAACGCCCCGACGGGCTGATCAGCTTCGGACTGGGCGGTCCGGAGATCGGCGTACCCCGACCGCAGTTCCGGCCCTTCTTCGACCAGGCCCGCGCGGCCGGACTCCGCTCGGTGCCGCACGCCGGGGAGACCACCGGCCCGCAGACCGTCTGGGACGCGCTGCGCGAGCTGGGCGCCGAGCGGATCGGCCACGGCATCTCCGCCGCGAAGGATCCGGAGTTGCTCGCGTACCTGGCCGAACGGCAGATCGGGATGGAGGTCTGCCCGACGTCCAACGTGCGGACCCGGGCCGTGGCCAACCTCGACGAGCACCCGCTGCCCCGGCTCGTGGAGGCGGGCCTGCTTGTCACCATCAACTCCGACGACCCGCCGATGTTCGGCACCACCCTCAACGACGAGTACGCGGTGGCGGCCCGGCTGCTCGGGGCGGGGCCGCAGGGGCTGGCCGGGTTGGCCCGCAACGCGGTGGCCGCGTCGTTCCTGGACCCGGCCGGCAAGCGGGGGATCACCGCCGAGATCGACGCGTACCTCGCCGCCGCCGGCTGAACGGGCCGCCGGGAGCAGGGCGCGCGGCGGGAGCGTGGGTGTGGGGGGACCTGTTGCTCCCGCCGCGCGCGCGGCTCCACCGACCGGTGGGTGCACGGTGCGGTGGTCGGTGGAACTGGTGGGTTCGTGCGTCGATCCTGTCAGCCCGCGGCTGATCCACCTCGGTCGTTAACCGCGATCTAAGGAAGACTTGCGCCGGGGCACAGCCCGGGTGCTCAGTCGTCGGTGGGGCGCTGCCGGGGCCACCGGCGACCGCTGGCCTTCTGCTCCCGGGCGTCGCGCGCCATCCGGCCCACCAGACCGAAACGGCTGACCTGCCGGGGCGTCGCCTCCGGGTCGGCGAGCAGCATCACCACGCTCGCCCCGCCCAGCCGGGCCCGGTCGATGCTCACCGATCCGTTGGCCTGCAACGCCACCCGCTTGGCGATGTCCAACCCGAGGCCCGTCGAGCCCTGGTCGCTGGCCCCCCGACGCAGCGCCCGGTCCGGGTTGGCGATGCCGGGGCCGGCGTCGTCGATCCGGATCGCCACATAACCGTCGCGGCGGGACACCGCCACCTCGAACGCGGTGCCCTGCGGGGTGTAGCGGAAGACGTTGCCGATCACCGCGTCCAGCGCGGCGGCCAACTCGGCGCGGGGCACCGGCGCCGGGATGCGCAGCTGCGCGCCGGTCACCCGCTGCGGCCGGTTCTGGTCGCCAGCGAGGGCCGCCCAGAACACCATCCGGTCCCGGACCACCTCGCTGACGTCGCACATCGCCGGCCCGGCCTCGTGCGCCACCGCCTTGCGCGTGGTCTTGATCAGCACGTCGATCTCACCCTCCAGGGTGACGATCGCCTGCCGGATCCGCCGGATCCCGCGCCTGCGGTCCAGTTCGGCCTCGGAGAACGACCCCACACTGGTGTCGTCGGACTCCAACGCCTCCGCGTCCAGCCGCAGCACGGTCAACGGGGTACGCAGCCGGTGCGACAGGTCGGCCACCAGCTCCCGCTCGTCGGTGCGCGCGGCGTCCAGCCGGTCCGCCATCCGGTTGAAGGCGTACCCGGCCTCGGCCAGCTCCCGGGGGCCGGTCGGCTCCACGCGGACCCCGAGGTCGCCGTCGCCGATGGAGAGGGCGGCCTTGACCAGGCCACGGGTCGCGTCCACCGCGCGGGCGGCGACCCGGTCGAGGACCAGCACCGCCGCGCCGGTCATCGCCGCGCCCACCGCGAACAACAGCAGCCAGGTGCCGCCGGCACCCCCGCCCAGCGCCGAGTCGGGCACGAACACCTCGACCACGGCCGTCCGGTCGCCCAGCACCACCGGATCGAGCCGGACGACCCCGCCGTCGACGTCGGCGACCATCGAACGGCGGTCGGCGCGGGCCTGGTCCAGATCGCTGCCACCGGCCCGGCCGGCGGACTCGTCCAACCCCAACCCGTGCACGACGGGACGGGTCGGCGCGCCCTCGGCGCTGGCCACCACGGCCCGCTCGACCACCGCCGGGTCGGTGCTCACCGCCAGCGCGCCGGTCACCAGCGCGCTACGACGGGCCGCCTCGGCGATCGCCTCCTGGCGGTTCTGCTCCCGCAGACTCAGCCCCAGGGGGATCAGGAACGCGAGCGCGACGAGACTGCACATGCCGGCCGTGAGCAGGGCCAGCGCGGACCTCAGTCCGGCGCCACCAGCCGGAACCCGACCCCCCGCACGGTGCGCAGGTAGCGCGGCTTCGCCGCGGACTCGCCCATCTTTCGGCGGAGCCAGTACAGGTGAACGTCGATGGTCTGATCCTCGCCGACCGATGGCTGACGCCATACCTCCTCCAAGAGCTCCCGGCGGGACACTACCCGCCCGGGTCGTGCGGCGAGATAGGCCAGCAGGTCGAATTCCTTGCGGGTCAGCGCCAGCGCCTCTCCGTCGAGCTGGGCGCTGCGCTCACCGACGTCCACCCGCAGCCCGCCCACGGTGTGCACCGCGGGCTGCACCGTCCGGCTGGCCCGCCCGGCCCGCCGCAGCACGGTGGTGATCCGGGCGTCCAGGTGCGCGCCGGTGAACGGCTTGACCATGTAGTCGTCGGCGCCGGCGCGTAGCAGCTTCACCACCGACTGCTCGTCGTCCCGGGCGGTGGCGATGATGATCGGGACGTCGGTGATGCCGCGCAGCATCCGCAACGCGTCCGAACCGTCCAGGTCAGGCAGACCGAGGTCCAACACCACCAGGTCGGGTGTCTCGGCGGCGACGCGGCGCAGGGCGTCCAACGCCGTACCCACGGCGTGCACGGCGTGCCCCCGGTCGGTGAGGGACCGCAGCATCGCGCCGCGTACGACGTGATCGTCTTCGACCAGGAGCACGGAGGCCACCACAAGACCGTACTTGGCCTGGCAAGTTGATCGCGTTGCGGCGTACCTGGGAAGCGGGCAAGCTGGTACGACGATGTCGTTCACCCTGTTCGTCGATGCCCGCCTGGCGCTCGCCCGGGACAGCCTCGCCGGCCTCTCCACCGGCGACGCGCTCGGCGCGCGGTACTTCCTGCCAAGCTCGGCGTCGCCCGATCTCGACGCGGGCGCGCTGCCCGCGGCGCCCTGGGAGTGGACCGACGACACCGAGATGGCCTGCTCGGTCCTCGCCGAGCTGTCCGAATCCGGCGGCATCGACCGGGACCGGCTGGCGTTGGCGTTCGCCAGGCGGTGCTCCCCGCACCGGGGCTACGGCGCCGGTGCGATGGCGATCCTGCGGCTCATCCGCACCGGCACGCCGTGGCCGCTGGCGGCCGCGTCCGCCTTCGACGGCGAGGGCTCGTGCGGCAACGGCGCGGCGATGCGGGTGGGTCCGCTGGGCGCGTACTTCGCCGACTCGACCGCCCGCGCGGCGGCGCAGGCCCGCGCCTCGGCCGAGGTGACCCACGCGCACCCCGAGGGGATCGCCGGCGCGGTCGCGGTGGCGGTGGCCGCCGCGCTGGCCGCCCGTGCCCGCCTCGACGGGCACCGGCCGGCCCCGGAGCGGCTGCTCGCCGGGATCGCCGCCGCCGTCGACCCGGGCACCGAGGTGCACCGCAGCGTGACCCGGGCGGTCGGGCTGCTCGGCCGGCCGCTGGCCCGGGTGGTGGCCGCGCTCGGCAACGGCTCCCGGGTGACCGCCCAGGACACCGTCGGGTTTGCCCTCTGGGTGGCCGCCACGCACCTGGACGACTATCCGGCGGCGATCCGGCTCTGCGTTCAGGCCGGCGGTGACATGGACACCACGGCCGCCATCGCCGGGGCGGTGGTGGCCGCGTACACCGGCGTCGGCACCCCCGGCGGGGTGCCGGAGTCGTGGCTGTCCGCCCGCGAGCCGTTACCTACCTGGCTCCCCTGACCCGGCCCGACCCCTCGTGGCCCTCGGCGCCGGCCGCCAACCTGTCCTACCACCCCTTTGCTCTGCACCCCTGCGCGCACCAGGCACGGTCCGTAACCGGCGCGTGGGCGGGTGCAGAGCAAAGGGGGGAAGGAGGTTGGTTCGCCCCGGTCTCTGGCCGAGTCCGTCAGCCGGTGTGGACCGGAGCACCGACCGAGGCCGACTCCGACCCGGACGCCGTCGGCGCCCCGGCGCCCTGCGCCCGGTCGGCCTCAGCGGGTTCTGTCGCGTCGTCCTCTGCGCCGGTCACCTCGGCCAGCGCCGCGCCCTCGGCCGGATCGCGCCGCCGCCACCGGCTCACCAGCCAGCCGATCGCCGCGCCGCCCCCCAGGCCCGCCAGCAGCCCGGCGCCCAGCATCGCGTCGGCGCTGCCCGGCTCATCTCCGGAACCGCTCGCCGGGTCCGCCGCCGTCCCGCCACCGGCGTTGGGGTCGGCGTTCGTGCCGGCTCCGTTCGCCGTGCCCGCCGCCGGGGCGCCGTGACCGCCGTGCCCGACCGGTCCCGCCCCACCGGCGGCCGCCGGCAGCAGGGTCAGCACCGGGGCCCGGTGCGGGCCGTCGGCGTCCGCCCACCTGACCACCGTGCCGTCGGCGTACGTCTGGACGACCTCGAAGGTGAGCTTCTCGGCCTGCGGCAGTGGGCCCATGGACAACGCCAGCCGGGCCGGGCCGGGTTTGCCCTCGCCGACCCGCACCCAGGTCACCGCCGTGGTGACGGTGCTCACCCCGGAGGAGTGGATGCCGGTCACCGGCTTGTCCAGGGTGCGGGAGCTGATCCGGGGCGCCCAGCCGTCGACCGACATCGGGTAGACCTCGGCGACCGGCGCGTCGGCCGGCAACCGCACCTCGATCTGCCTGGTCGTCGTGCCGGCCCGCTCCTCCGGCACGCTGAACTCCATCCGAACCGCGTCGCCCTGCCGGGCCTCGGTCGGGGTGGTCGTCACGTCCGCCGCGTACGCCGTCGCGGGCCACAGCAGCAGCCCGGTGGCTGCCAACGCGGTCACCGCCACGATCCGCCGCCGGCGGCCACCGCCGTCCGTGCTCGCCATGTCGTGCCCCCATCCGTGTCGACGCGGCCGGCACCGGTTTCCGGCCACACCCTCTAGTTCGGCTGCGAGCCCTGAAAGGTTCAACGCCGCCCTGACGGAAGGTGCCGTTCCCGGTCGGGGGCGGCGGGACCGATAGCATCGGCAGGAGCCGAGGATCGGCACCGTTTCGTACCGCTTGGAGGAGTCACCGTGTCCGCACCCCGTACCCCCGCCGTGGCCGACCCCGTCGTCGTCGCCGCCGGGACGACGGCGGCCGACGCGGTGGCCGCGGCCGGACTGCCCGCGAACGGCCCCAAGGCGATCGTCGTGGTCCGCGACCCGCAGGGTCAGCTGCGCGACCTGGACTGGTCGCCGGCCGAGGAGACCGTCGTCGAACCGGTAAGCCTGGACTCGCCCGACGGGCTCAACGTGCTGCGCCACTCCACCGCGCACGTGCTCGCCCAGGCCGTGCAGGACATCTTCCCCGAGGCCAAGCTGGGCATCGGCCCGCCCATCGAGAACGGCTTCTACTACGACTTCGACGTCGACAAGCCGTTCCAGCCCGACGACCTCAGCAAGCTCGAGAAGCGCATGCAGGAGATCATCAAGTCCGGGCAGCGGTTCCGCCGCCGCCGCTTCAGCAGCCTCGACGAGGCGCGCGCCGAGCTGGCCGACGAGCCGTTCAAGCTGGAGCTGATCGAGGTCAAGGGCGAGGGCCTGGACACCGACGAGGTGATGGAGGTCGGCGGCGGCGAGCTGACCATCTACGACAACCTCGACGCCAAGGAGGACAAGGTCTGCTGGTCGGACCTGTGCCGGGGCCCGCACCTGCCGACCACCCGGCTGATCGGCGCGTTCAAGCTGATGCGCTCGGCCGCCGCGTACTGGCGGGGGTCGGAGAAGAACCCCCAGCTCCAGCGGGTGTACGGCACCGCGTGGCCGACCCGCGACGAGCTCAAGGCGTACCTGAAGCTGTTGGAGGAGGCCGCCCGGCGCGATCACCGCAAGCTCGGCGCGGACCTCGACCTGTTCAGCTTCCCCGACGAGATCGGCTCGGGCCTCGCGGTCTTCCACCCCAAGGGCGGCATCATCCGCCGCGAGATGGAGCACTACTCGCGGCGGCGGCACGAGGAGGCGGGGTACGAGTTCGTCAACACCCCGCACATCTCCAAGGCGCAGCTGTTCCACACCTCCGGGCACCTGCCGTACTACGCGGACACGATGTTCCCGCCCATGCAGCTCGAAGGCGCGGACTACTACCTCAAGGCCATGAACTGCCCGATGCACAACCTGATCTTCAGGTCGCGGGGGCGGTCGTACCGTGAGCTGCCGCTGCGGATGTTCGAGTTCGGCACCGTCTACCGGTACGAGAAGTCCGGCGTCGTGCACGGCCTGACCCGGGTCCGTGGCCTGACCCAGGACGACTCGCACATCTACTGCACCCGCGAGCAGATGGCCGGCGAGCTGTCCACGCTGCTCAGCTTCGTGCTGGACCTGCTGCGCGACTACGGCCTGGACGACTTCTACCTGGAGCTGTCGACCCGGGACGACTCGCCCAAGTTCATCGGCGCCGACGAGGACTGGGCGGAGGCGACCGAGGCGCTGCGGACCGCCGCCGAGACCTCCGGCCTGGAGCTGGTGCCCGACCCGGGCGGCGCGGCGTTCTACGGGCCGAAGATCTCCGTGCAGGCCCGCGACGCGATCGGCCGGACCTGGCAGATGTCCACCATCCAGGTCGACTTCAACCAGCCGGAGCGGTTCGGGCTGGAGTACCAGGCCGCGGACGGCAGCCGGCAGCGGCCTGTGATGATCCACCGGGCGCTGTTCGGCTCGATCGAGCGGTTCTTCGGGGTGCTCACCGAGCACTACGCGGGAGCGTTCCCGGCCTGGCTGGCGCCGGTGCAGGTGGTGGGTATCCCGATCCGCGAGGACCACACCGACTACCTGCACGGGTTCGTCGCGGCGCTGCGGGCGGAGGGCATCCGGGCCCAGGTGGACGCGGGTGACGACCGGATGCAGAAGAAGATCCGCACGGCGCAGCAGCAGAAGATCCCGTTCATGGTGATCGCCGGTGACGACGACGTGGCCGCCAGCACGGTGTCCTTCCGCTACCGCGATGGCTCGCAGCGCAACGGGGTGCCGATCGCCGAGGCGGTGACGCACGTGCTGGACGTGGTCAGCTCGCGTACCAACATCGGGCCCTCGGCCGCCGCGGAGTAACGCGGTCGCGCGGCCCGCTTGCCGCATGATCGCGCTCGATCCAGGAAGCAGTGGCCTCCCCGGTGCGGGAGGCCACTGCTTCCATGTTCGAGCGCGATCATCGCCCGGAGGCGGCGGCGGTGCCGGCGGCTCCGTCCGGCGGGGTGTCAGACGCCGCAGGTGGGCGCGGACCAGCCCCCGACCGCCGCGACGTGGGTGTGGTCGTTGTGGTCCGGGTAGCCGGGGCCGAGGATCTGCCCGAAGCCGTGGTTGCGGGCCTGCTGGGCCAGCCGACACAACGACGGTGAACCGACCAGGTCGACGGCGTCGCCGTACAGGTGCCGGCTGTTCGACGCTCCGCCTACCGCGCTGTTGCAGGCGGTGCTGCGGAAGCCGCTGCTGATCGCGATGGGCACGTCGCCGAGGGCGTGCCGCAGGGCCTGGAGTTTCCACATCGACACGAGCGCGTTGGCCCGCGCGGTGCTCGCCGCGACCGCCCCGCCGGACCAGGTGCTGTTGCAGTTGTTCAACTCGGCGTAGCTGAAGTTGGCCGGCGTGCAGTCGTCGTCCTGGAGGGCGTAGATCCGGTTGAAGGTCTGCGGGCCGGCGATGCCGTCCGCGGGCAGTCCGTACGCCTGCTGGAACCGGATCACCGCCGAGCGGGTGGCCGGCCCGTACGCGCCGTCGAGGGTGAGTACGGCGCCGTAGCCGGGGTAGCCCGCGACCCGGATCTGGAGTTGCCGGACATCCTCGCCGGATGCGCCCTGGGACAGCGTTCGGCCCCAGGTGTAGCAGCCGTCCGCCTGGGCGGCGCCGGCGGTGAGGGTGATGCCGGTCACCGTGGTGGCGGCGGTCAGCGCGAGTGCCGCGAGGAATCTGCCGAGCCGTCGGATCATGTAACCCTCCATCGCTAGATAGAAATAGCTGAATGCATGGAATTTTCACGGCGCGGCTCCTATCCGTCAACAACTTGCAGCAAGGAGTTTCCGACGGCGGGAGTCGCCGCCCACCGGGCGGCTCCGTAGGATCGGCTCGTGACTGGGGCACAACGGGACACCGACAGCGGCGGCATGGCCGACGGCCTGGAGCGGCTCTGGACGCCGCACCGGATGACCTACATCTCCGGGGAGGACCGGCCCGAGGGCGGCTACGAGAAGCCGACCGGCTGCCCGTTCTGTCTCGCCCCGGGCCTGCCCACCGAGGAGAGCCTCGTGGTGGCCCGCGGCGAACACGTGTTCGTGGTGCTCAACCTCTACCCGTACAACCCGGGCCACCTGCTGGTCTGCCCGTACCGCCACGTGGCCGACTACACCGACCTGGACGTGCCGGAGACCATCGAGCTGGCGTCGTACACCCAGACCGCGATGCGGGTGATCCGCAAGGTGAGCAACGCGCACGGCTTCAACCTGGGCATGAACCAGGGCGGGGTCGCCGGCGCCGGCATCGCCGCGCACCTGCACCAGCACGTGGTGCCCCGCTGGGGCGGCGACGCGAACTTCATGCCGGTGATCGGCCGCACCAAGGTCCTGCCGCAGCTGCTGCACGACACCCGCGACCTGCTCGCCCGCGCCTGGCCGTCCTGACCCCGGGGCTGACGCCGCCGGCCCGCGCCGGTCGGCGTCAGCCGGCGCGCAGCAGCCCGGTCAGCTCCGGCCAGCTCTCCACGCGGTGTACGTGCGGCAGCAGCGCGGCGTACGCGGCGACCTGTGCCGGGCGCGGTCGGAACAGGTAGCGGTGCGGCACCGAATCCAGGTAGCCCAGCACCTCCAGCCTGTCGTCCACGAAGTGGGTCAACCCGAGCCGCCGGGCGATCGGCGCCTTGTCCGGCCGGGTACGGCAGAAGTGCACCCGCTCGACCGGGATGCCCGTACGGGCCGGGAAGTCGTGGTGGGCGAGCCACCCCCTGGTCCGCCGCTCGGTGGCCTCGCCACACTTGGACACCAGGTGCACCTCGTCGAACGCCGGGCCGAGCGCCGCGAGCGCGTCGAACGCCCCGTCGACCGGGGGCGTGCGCAGGTAGTGCGCGCCGAAGAAGGACGTGTCGGCATCCTCGTCCGCCGGCTCGATGATCACGCCGCCGATGTCCACACCCAGCCGTCGCATGGCGACGATCATGCCGCATCGTGACCGTTGCCGCGCACCGCGTGTTCCCGCCCCGGGAGTTGCTACGCGCCGCCCGGTGAAGGTGGCACGATCGGCCGATGGCAGTGACGACACGGACGTTGGGGCGCAGCGGCATCGAGGTCAGCGCCCTCGGCATGGGGTGCTGGGCGATCGGTGGCCCCTGGGCGGAGGGCACCCAGCCGCTGGGCTGGGGCGCGGTCGACGACGACGAGTCGGTGCGGGCCGTACGCCGCGCGCTCGAGGAGGGCGTGACCCTGTTCGACACCGCCGACACGTACGGGGCCGGACACAGCGAGCGGGTGCTCGGCCGGGCGCTCGCCGGCCGCCGCGACGAGGCGGTGATCGCCACCAAGTGGGGCTACACGTTCGACGAGGCGAGCCGGCAGGCGACAGGTGAGGACGCGTCACCGGCGTACCTGCGGCATGCCGTCACCGCCTCGCTGCGCCGGCTGGACACCGACCACATCGACCTCTACCAGCTGCACCTGGCCGACCTGTCGATCCCCCGGGCGGAGGCGCTCATCGGCGCCTGCGAGGACCTGGTCGCCGAGGGCCTGATCCGGGCGTACGGGTGGAGCACCGACCGCCCCGACCGGGCCGCCGCGTTCGGGCAGTCGGCAGCCGGGGCCACCGCCGTTCAGCACGCCCTGTCGGTGCTGCGCGACGCCCCCGAACTGCTGGCCGTCTGCGACAAGTACGACCTGGCCAGCGTCAACCAGGGACCGCTCGGGATGGGCCTGCTCACCGGCAAGTACACGGCCGCGTCGACGTTGCCCCGCGACGACGTGCGAGGGCTCGCGGCGGGCTGGTTGGAGTGGTTCCGGGGTGGCCGGCCGGCGCCGGAGTGGCTGCGCCGCGTCGGCGCGGTCCGGGCCGCGCTCACCGCCGACGGGCGCACCCTCGCCCAGGGCGCGCTGGGCTGGATCTGGGCGCGCAGCGGGCGCACCATCCCGATCCCGGGCTGCCGTACGGTCGCCCAGGTCGAGGAGAACGCCGCCGCCCTGCACCGGGGTCCGCTGCCGGCGGACCAGTTCATCGAGGTGGAACGTCAGCTCGCCGCCCTGCGCACCGCCGCCCTGCGCGACGCCGACCGCCCCCAAGGAACAGACC